>NZ_PAZX01000013.1:0-550766 GCF_002716225.1 Croceibacter sp.
TTATGATTATTTAGAACAATTTTTTAGAGCTTATGTAATGGCTGGCGTACTTATAGGTAATGATCCTGTAACACCAACTTGGACTAAAGGAGATAAGTACGAAGAAGCAGCAAAAGAATTATATAAAAAGTAAATTTTAATTGAAAAAGAAAAAGCCCTTTCAGAATTACTGAAAGGGCTTTTTCTTTTTATAAAAGTTGCTTAATGTATTATGCTAATACAGCTTGTACTTTATCTGCAGCTTCTTTAAACTCGATAGCACTTTGTACTGGTAAACCACTATTGTCTATAAGTTCTTTTGCTATGTCTGCGTTTGTTCCTTGTAAACGTACAATGATTGGTACTTTTACAGCATCTCCCATTGCTTTGTAAGCATCTACAACACCTTGTGCCACACGGTCACAACGTACAATACCTCCAAAAATGTTTATTAAGATAGCTTTTACTTCTGGATCTTTTAAGATTAATCTAAAAGCAGCCTCTACTCTAGCAGCATCTGCAGTACCTCCAACATCTAGGAAGTTAGCAGGAGAACCACCAGCTTGCTTAATTAAATCCATAGTTGCCATTGCCAATCCAGCACCGTTAACCATACAGCCAACATTACCATCTAGATCTACATAGTTAAGACCAACTTCTTTAGCTTCAACTTCTGTAGGATTTTCTTCTCTTATGTCACGCATTGCTGCATAATCTTTATGACGGAACAATGCATTCTCATCTAAAGTTACTTTTGCATCAACAGCAATAATTTTATCGTCACTAGTTTTTAAAACTGGATTAATTTCAAACATAGAAGAATCAGATTCCATATATGCTTTGTATAATGCAGTAACAAACTTTGTCATTTGTTTAAATGCCTGTCCTTTAAGACCTAGGTTAAAAGCTATTTTACGAGCTTGAAAACCTTGTAGTCCAGTTGCAGGATCTATCTCTTCTGTAAAAATTAAGTGTGGTGTTTCTTCGGCTACAGTTTCAATATCCATTCCACCTTCTGTAGAATACATTACCATATTTTTACCTGTTGCTCTATTTAAAAGCACACCCATATAATATTCTTCTGGTTCACTATCGCCAGGATAGTAAACATCTTCTGCAACTAATACTTGGTGTACCTTTTTACCTTCTTTAGAAGTTTGGGGAGTTACCAAATTCATCCCGATGATATCATTAGAAATGCTTTCTACCTCTTGAAGGTTTTTAGCCAACTTAACACCGCCACCTTTACCACGGCCACCAGCGTGAACCTGTGCTTTAATCACGTGCCAACCTGTTCCGGTTTGCTCTGTTAATTTCTTAGCTGCCTCAACAGCTTCTTGTGGAGTTTGTGCCACAATACCGCGTTGTATCTCAACGCCAAAACTGCTTAATATTTCTTTTCCTTGATATTCGTGTAAGTTCATAGTGGTTGTCCTAAAATTTTAGATTGCAAAAATAAAAAAAGGGAGTCGATTACCCTAATCTATCTTATAAAGGTTTATCAAAAAAAGAGAAAGCTTGTTATTTAGGAGATTTTATAATACAAAATTTTAAGGTTAAGCGTATTTATTAGAGTTTCTTTAAGAGATATACTCAAAGAGTTGTTTAATTTTACGCCCTTATTTTAATTTCAATTATTTAACAATGAAAAATCAAGACCTTTTAAACATTACTGAGGCATACGGTAGTCCCGTATATGTGTACAATGCTGAGACGATTGAATCTCAGTACAAACGCTTAACCAGTGCATTTAAAAAGGTCAAACAGGTGCGTATTAACTACGCAGTTAAGGCATTATCTAATTTAGCAATACTTCAACTAATGAAGCGTATGGGCGCAGGTCTAGACACCGTTTCTATTCAAGAAGTAAAATTAGGCTTAGCTGCTGGCGTAGATCCTAAGAAAATTATATACACTCCAAATGGAGTGTCTATGGAGGAAATAGAAGAAGTTGCAGCACTTGGTGTTCAAATAAACATAGATAATCTTTCTGTTTTAGAGCAATTTGGTACTAAACATCCTAAAATTCCTGTTTGTATTCGTATAAACCCACACGTAATGGCAGGTGGCAACACTAACATTTCCGTAGGACATATAGATAGTAAATTTGGAATAAGCATTCACCAAATTCCGCATATACTAAGAATTGTAGAGCTTACTAAAATGAATATAAATGGTGTGCATATGCATACGGGTAGCGATATTTTAGATATTGATGTTTTCTTATATGCTTCTGAAATTTTATTCGACACGGCTAAAAACTTTAAAGATTTAGAGTTTATAGATTTTGGTAGCGGATTTAAAGTACCTTATAAAGAAGGCGATATTGAAACTAATATTGAAGAGTTTGGAGACAAGCTTTCTACACGCTTTAAAGAATTTTGCAAAGAATATGGTAAAGACCTAACCTTAGCGTTTGAGCCAGGTAAATTTCTAGTAAGCGAGGCTGGTAAGTTTTTAGCCAAAGTAAATGTTGTAAAGCAAACAACATCTACAGTATTTGCTCAAATAGATTCTGGTTTTAATCACTTAATAAGACCAATGCTTTACGGTTCTCAACATGAGATTATGAACATTTCTAACCCTAACGGGAGACAACGTTTTTATTCTGTTGTAGGCTATATCTGTGAAACAGATACTTTTGCAAACAACAGACGTATAAACGAAATTAAAGAAAATGACATTTTAGCCTTTAGTAATGCAGGAGCCTATTGCTTTAGTATGGCTAGTAATTACAACTCAAGATTTAGACCACCAGAAGTACTTTGGTACCAAGGTAAGGCACATTTAATACGCGAACGTGAAACCTTCGACGATTTACTGAAACACCAAGTTCCTATGGAATTTGAACCAGTAACTGCCTAACTATAAAGACAAAGCCGAGCATAATGCTCGGCTTTATTTATTTAATTTAAATTTTAGAATCGCAAAATATTTTTACAAAAAGCTAAATAGAATAATTCTAAATAAATTGTAGATTTGTGCAACATAATATCTAGACACTATGAAGTTTATAAAAACTATCCTTATCATTCTTTTAGTAGCACTTGTTGTTATTCAATTTATTCCTGTCGAAAAAAACATACAAGACAATTACACTAGCGTTGTTGCTTTTGAGACAGAAACAAATATGCCAGAAAACATTAAAGCTATTATGCGTAAGGATTGTTATGATTGTCATAGTAACCAAACGGTTTATCCTTGGTATGCACAAATTGCACCTGCAAATTTCTTTTTAGCAGATCACATAGAAGAAGGTAAAGAACATTTAAATTTTTCTGGCTGGAATGAATATAGCGCAAAACGTAAAGACCATAAATTAGATGAACTTATTGAAGAAGTTGAAGAAGGAGAAATGCCTTTGGAATCTTATACTTGGGTTCATGGCACTATTACCGAGGAAGAAAAAGAAAGCCTAATCTCTTGGGCAAAACTTGCAAGACAAGTATATACACCTCAATTACAGACTACAAAACAATAGAGCATACTTCCCCAAGTTTAACTAAATGTTAAACTTTAATTTTATTTAGAATAAATACAGATAACCTTGTTTAGATTGTATCTAGATAGTATATTTGCACGCAGATATAATTATCTATTTATAATAAATCTAAATAAATACAACCAAAGACTCCATTATGAGACACCTTATGTTATCTGCAATAGTTGCAACAAGTTTAGCAACTGTATCATGTTCATCAGATGATGATTCTAATGTAATAGACCAGCCTTCAGAAATAAATGTTCCTTCAACGTATAGCTTTTCAAGAGGTGGCGAGTCTACCGTAAGTTATAGTGGCCAAACTACACGTATATTAATGAGTGAAGAAATTGTATCTTCATTTAGTGATTTTGACAATGCTACAGAAGCTTCAATCGATGCAATGTTTGCTCACGAAGAAGGCGCAAACGATTTTTCTTCAGAAGACTTAAACGCTTCAAACAAAAGTGTACGTAGTAAAGTTGCTGCAAGTAGAGATTTCTTTAGCACTAACACTACAGAAAGTGCAGAAATTAAAGCAGATTTTGATGGTTTTATTGCAGACCAAGTTAACATTGTATTTCCTAATCAAAACACAGCTGCGCAACCTGGTGTTGCAGGACAGATTGCAGACGGAACTTCAACACGCTATGTAAATGAAAGCGGTATAGAGCTTAACCAATACTTTGCTAAAGGTTTAATTGGTGCATTAATGACAGACCAAATTTTAAACAACTACTTAAGTACTGCTGTTTTAGATGAAGCTGACAACAGGGACACTAATGACAATGATATAACAGAAGAAGGAAGTGCTTATACCACAATGGAGCACAAATGGGATGAGGCTTATGGTTACTTATTTGGTGCATCTGCAACTGCAGACAATCCTGTAGCTACTATTGGTGATGCAGATTCATTTTTAAATAAATATGTTGGCCGTGTAGAAGGAGATGCAGACTTTGCAGGCATTACACAAACTATTTTTGATGCCTTTAAATTAGGTAGAGCTGCAATTGTAGCTAAAGATTATGAGGTAAGAGATGCGCAAGCAGAAATTATAAGAACAGAAATCTCTAAAGTTATTGGTATAAGAGCTGTTTACTACTTGCAACAAGGTAGTGTAGCCATTACTAACAATGATATGGGAGCTGCTTTTCACGATTTATCTGAAGGTATAGGATTTGTTTATAGCCTTCAATTTACAAGACAACCAGGAACAAATGCTCAACTATTTACAAGAGCAGAAGTACAAGCACTTATCGCTAATTTATTAGACGATGGTGAAAACGGACTTTGGAATATAACTCCTGAAAGCTTACAGGAAGTTTCTGAAGCTATTGCAAGCAAGTTTAGCTTTACAGTAGCACAAGCAGGAAGCGCACAATAAGTGTTAATTTTTTGAATTGGTAAGCGACCGGTTGCTTAAAACAATCGGTTGCTTTTTTTAATAAATTTGCAAACTAATGAGTATAGAAATCACAAGAATGACAAAAGGTTTAAACTGGGTATTATCGCTGTTAACTATTGCAGTTATAGTTAGCTGTTCTTCAGATAGCGGTTCAGATGATGGTACAACTACTGGAGGAAACAACCAAGACAACTTTAACCGTGAAACTATGCTCATAAACTGGGCAGATAATATCATTATTCCTAGTTACATTTCTTTTAAGGCAGATGCAGATGCAATGGTTACTGCAACTACAACCTTTACAGCAACACCAAGTCAAGCTAATCTTGATAACTTAAGAGCTGCTTGGGAAGCAGCATACCTTTCGTTTCAAAATGTATCTATGTTCGAAATTGGCAAAGCCGAAGAAGAACGCTACAGAAACAGATTAAATGTTTATCCTACAAATACAACAGAAATAGAAGACTTTATTGCTTCTGGTTCTTATGACCTATCCTTACCATCTACTATAGATGCTCAAGGTTTTCCTGCTTTAGATTATTTAATTTACGGTGCAGCCAATACAGATACAGATATTATTGCACTTTACTCTACAAATGCTAATGCAGATAATTACAAACAATACTTAAATGAGCTATCTCAAACTATAGCTACATTAACAGATATTGTACTAACAGATTGGCAAACTAACTTTAGAGATACGTTTGTAGCAAACACTAGCTCATCTTCAACAGGATCTGTAGATAAGCTTGCAAACGATTATATTTTATATTACGAAAAAGGTTTGCGTGCAGGTAAAATTGGTATTCCTGCAGGTAATTTTTCTAATGAAACTCTACCAGAAAATGTAGAAGGTTTTTATAGAAAAGATTTATCTAAAGCTTTATTTAATGCATCTTTAACAGCTACTCAAAATTTCTTTGAAGGAAAGCATTTTAATAGTAATACAGAAGGCGAAAGCTTTAAAAGCTATTTAAATTTCTTAAACACCATAAAAAATGGTGATGATTTAAGTACACTAATTGTTAATCAATTTGAAGCTTCAAGAACACAAGGAAATTTATTAAATGATGATTTCACTCAGCAGATTGAAACAGATAATTCTGTTATGCTGTTAACTTTTGATGAATTACAACGCAATGTTATTCTTTTAAAAGTAGACATGTTGCAAGCTTTAGATATTAATGTAGACTTTATAGATACAGATGGCGATTAATAAATGCTAAACAACATTACAACATATCTAAATAAAAATACTGAGACCGCACCATTAGCGGTCTTTCGTATTTTTTTTGGGGTAATGATGTTGGCTAGTATTATTAGATTTTGGGCTAATGGCTGGATTTATAAATTATATATTGAGCCACAGTTCTTCTTCTCCTATTTTGGATTTAGCTGGGTTAAACCTTTAGGGTCTTACACCTACCTCCTATTTGTAATTTGTGGCTTGGCTGCTTTGTTTGTGGCACTTGGCTTAAAGTACAGAATTGCCATTATAACGTTCTTCTTAAGCTTCACCTATATTGAGCTTATGGATAAAAGCACTTACTTAAACCATTACTACTTTATAAGTTGCCTAAGCTTTTTAATGATATGGCTACCAGCTAACAGGTATTTTTCTTTAGATACCAAATACAACCCCAAATTAAAACTTAATCAAGTCCCAAATTGGACAATTGATGCGATTAAGGCATTACTATTTATCGTATACTTTTATGCAGGTTTAGCTAAATTAAATTCAGATTGGTTAGTTAAAGCTATGCCTTTAAAAATTTGGCTTCCTTCTAAATATGATTTACCACTTTTAGGAAATTTAATGCAACAGGAATGGATGCATTATGCCTTTAGCTGGAGTGGCGCATTATATGATTTGGCAATTCCTTTCTTATTACTGTGGAGACGAACTAGATTTTTAGCATTTATATTAGTTGTTGTATTTCACGTACTTACTAGAGTATTGTTTCCTATAGGTATGTTTCCATATATCATGATAGTTAGCGCACTTATCTTTTTTGATTCGGGTGTACATCATAAAATCTTAGCAGTAATTTCTAAACTTTTTAAAATAGAGACCTCTAGCCTTAATGTTGAAGAAGCTAAATCGCCTAATAAATATAAAGGAAGCTTTAACAAAGGTTTAGTGGGCGTATTCCTTGTTATTCAATTACTTTTGCCGTGGCGTTATTTAGCATATCCTGGAGAGTTGTTTTGGACAGAAGAAGGCTATCGTTTTTCTTGGCGTGTTATGCTAATGGAAAAAGCTGGCTATGCTCAGTTTAAAGTAGTTAATGCAGAAACCGGTAAACAATTTTACGTGGATAACAGTGATTTTTTGAGTCCGTTACAAGAAAAGCAAATGAGCACACAACCTGATTTTATTTTGGAGTATGCGCAATTTTTAGGACGTCATTTTAAATCTCAAGGCCATCAAAACATACAGGTTTTTGTAGAAAGCTATGTTGCATTAAACGGCAGAAGAAGCCAACCCTACATAAACCCAAAGGTCGATTTATTACAACAACGTGATAATTTAAATCACAAAACTTGGATTTTAGATTTTAAAGATGATATTAAAGGATTATAATATTTTGAGAGTTAAAAGCAAAAGCATCAGTTTAATAAAAAGCATCCTAAACCACACTAAAGCTTTAGAGGTTAAAGAATTAAAAGATTTCAAGACATTCTCTCTAACTATTTTATTTTCAGTTTTACTTTCCACTGTTTCATTTTCTCAATACACCTTTTCTGGCCAAGTAAATTCAGAAGACAGAAACTTACCTATTGCAGAGGCTGAAGTTTATATTACAACACTAGGCATTTCAACAACTACAGATAATGAAGGGAATTTCAGCTTTCAAAATTTGGATGAAGGCACATATAGCATAACCATATTTACCTATGAGTATGATTTATATGAAGAGACAATCCAACTTACAGATAACCTTCAGAAAACATATACCTTAAAACAATTAGGAGATCAGCTTACAGAGGTAATTATCACTCAACGTAAAGAACGTATTTTTGCACTAAGACAATTAAAACCTGTTGAAGGCACTGCTATTTATGCAGGAAAAAAGTCTGAAGTTGTTATTGTAGATAATATCTCGATGAATACTGCAACCAATAATGCACGCCAATTATACTCTCAAATTGTAGGCCTTAATATTTATGAGAATAATGATGCAGGTTTACAGTTAAATGTTGGTGGTAGAGGCTTAAATCCTAATAGAACCGCAAATTTTAATACGCGACAAAATGGCTATGATATTTCTGCAGATGTGTTAGGATATCCAGAAAGTTATTACACACCACCAGCCGAAGCTTTAGAAACTATTGAAGTTGTGAGAGGTGCCGCATCTTTACAATACGGTACTCAGTTTGGTGGTCTTATTAACTTTAAAATAAAAAAACCATCTAAAAAGCCTTTCGAGTTTATTACTAGAAACACATTAGGAAGTTACAACCTATTTACAACTTTTAATAGTGTAAGCGGCACAGTAAACGACTTTGAGTATTACTCTTACATTAACTACAAAAAAGGAGATGATTTTAGGCCAAACTCCAATTTTGAGTCTTATAATGGTCATGCTCATTTAGGGTATCAACTTTCAGAAAAAACTAAATTAACGTTTGAAGGGTCTTATTTATATTACTTAGCGCAACAACCTGGCGGTCTTACAGATGAGCAGTTTGAAGAAAATCCAACATTTAGTAACCGTACAAGAAACTTTTTTGAAGTAGATTGGAAACTTTATAACCTTAGATTAGATCATAAATTTTCAGAAAAAACTGATTTTAGTTTAAGTCTATTTCATCTAGATGCGCACAGAAAATCTGTTGGATTTCGAGAGAATAGAGTTTCTCAAGAAGACGACCTAGATGCGCCGAGAGAATTAATTGAAGGCAATTTTAGAAATTGGGGTGCAGAAGCTAGAGTGCTTACCAATTATGAGTTATTTGGAGATGATAATGTCCTGCTTTTAGGTGGCAAGTATTACCAATCTAACAATAACGAACGCCAAGGACCTGGTACAAATGGTACAGATGCCAATTTTGAGTTTGCCACAGAAGACTATCCCAACTATGCACGCCAATCTGATTTTGAATTCCCAAATCTTAATCTAGCCTTCTTTGGAGAGAATATCTTTAATGTTACAGATAAGTTTTCTGTAACTCCTGGATTTAGATTTGAATATATAAAAACTGAAAGTCTAGGAGAATTTAAACGTATTAACTTTGATATAGCTGGCAACCCAATCTTAAATGAAGATGTGCCAGACAATCGTGATTTTGAACGCAACTTTGTACTCCTAGGTGTTGGTTTTAGTTACAAACCTTATACATCTATTGAGTTATATGGTAATGTAAGTCAAAACTACAGATCTGTAACCTTTAATGATATTCGTATAACTAATCCATCTTTAACAGTAGATCCTAACATAAGCGATGAAGAAGGTTATACTATTGATTTTGGTGCAAGAGGACGTATAGGAAAATATATTAATTATGATATTGGCGGATTTTTCTTAAGCTATCAAGACCGTTTAGGAGTAATCTTAAGAGAAGTAAGTGATATTGAAGAAGAACGATTTAGAGGTAATATAGGTGATGCTATTACTTATGGTTTTGAAGGTTTTGCAGATTGGAACATTTGGGACACGTTTTCTGAAAACAAAGATTTTAGACTTAGTGCATTTACTAATTTATCCTTAACAGACTCAGAGTACACATCGTCTCAAGAAAATAACGTTGAAGGTAACAACGTAGAGTTTATTCCCGATGTTAACTTAAAAACAGGATTAAGATTTGGATACAAAAACTTTTTAGGCAGTTTACAATATACGTATTTAAGTGAGCAATTTACAGATGCTACAAACTCACCTAGAGATTTAGAAAGCCAAAGTGGTATTGTTGGTGAAATTCCAGCGTATGACATCTTAGACTTATCTGTGTCTTATACTTATAAACGTTTTAAGTTTGAAACTGGCATTAACAACTTATTAGACAACAGCTATTTTGTAAGACGAGCAACCGGTTATCCTGGACCAGGAATAATTCCTAGCCAACCTCGTACCTATTATGGTACACTTCAAATAAAGCTATAAATTAAAATCCTGATAAACCGTAAAGCTTATCAGGATATATTTATTAAATCTGTTAGGATTATGCTTCAGCTTGTGGTGCCCAAGACGCGCATAACATACCTGCAGATGCGTGATCTGGATGAGCACAATGTTCAGTTTCAAAACGTGCACAACTTAAACAGTTTCTATCATTTTTAAGACTTAGCTTCATATCAAAACTATCACAAGTGTGTTTTCCTGAAACCATTACTTTATGTATTGCACAAATGCCACCATCTACATAATGGTCACAGTTTATACAGTTATTCGCTAATCTAATTGCCATAATTATTATTTTTTAACTAAATTATTAATAATATCATTAAGATTCAATTTAAATTATACGCTTAGGATACCTAAATGTTACTAATATTAAATGCTTGTAAATTTATGTTTTACAACGTATTTGAGGAATTTAATCGTTATCTTTGCACGCAATTAAACACGAACTCACTTCTATACTTCAGAAGCCAATTTAATTGCTATGACTGCACACGAAAACAAAATATTAGGAGAAGGATTAACTTATGATGATGTCCTTCTTGTTCCAGCCTTTTCTGAAGTACTTCCTAGAGAAGTCAGTATAAAATCTAAATTTACGCGCAACATAACTATTAATGTACCAATTGTATCTGCTGCTATGGATACTGTTACAGAAAGTAGAATGGCTATTGCCATGGCTCGTGAAGGTGGTATTGGTGTACTTCATAAAAATATGAGCATTAAAAAGCAGGCGCTTAAAGTACGTAAAGTTAAGCGTGCAGAAAGTGGTATGATCATAGATCCTGTAACATTGCCTATCACTGCTACAGTAGCAGACGCCCAAGCTAGTATGAAAGAATTTAGTATTGGCGGTATTCCTATCGTTGATGATAATGGTAAATTATTAGGAATTGTAACCAATCGTGATCTTAGATTTGAAAAAAATTACAGTCGCTCTATAAGTGAAGTAATGACTTCAGAAAATCTTGTTACTGTATCTGAAGGTACCTCATTAGAAGACGCTGAAGATATTTTACAACAACACAAAATTGAAAAGTTACCCGTAGTTAGTGTTGAAGATAAATTAGTTGGCTTAATTACATTTAGAGATATTACTAAACTTTCTCAAAAGCCAATTGCTAATAAAGATGAATATGGCCGTTTGCGTGTTGCTGCAGCTATTGGCGTAACCGGAGATGCAGTTGAGCGTGCAGAAGCATTAGTAAATGCTGGTGTAGATGCTGTGATTATAGATACTGCTCATGGTCACACTAAAGGTGTTGTTGCTGTATTAAAAGATGTAAAAAAGAAATTTCCAAAATTAGAAGTAGTTGTTGGTAACATTGCTACTGGAGAAGCTGCTAAATATTTAGTTGAAGCTGGTGCAGATGCTGTAAAAGTAGGTATTGGTCCAGGTTCTATATGTACAACACGTGTGGTTGCAGGTGTAGGATTTCCTCAATTTTCTGCTGTATTAGAAGTAGCTGCTGCTATTAAAGGCTCTGGCGTTCCTGTTATTGCAGATGGCGGTATAAGATATACTGGAGATATCCCTAAAGCCATTGCTGCAGGTGCAGATACTGTAATGTTAGGTAGTTTGTTGGCAGGTACAAAAGAATCTCCTGGCGAAACTATTATTTACGAAGGAAGAAAGTTTAAATCATATCGAGGTATGGGTTCTGTAGAAGCTATGAAACAAGGTTCTAAGGATCGTTACTTTCAAGATGTTGAAGATGACATCAAGAAACTAGTACCAGAAGGAATTGTAGGACGTGTACCTTATAAAGGTGAACTTTATGAAAGCATACATCAATTTATTGGTGGTTTGCGCGCTGGTATGGGTTATTGTGGTGCTAAGGATGTAGATACCTTAAAAGAGACCGGACGTTTTGTAAAAATTACGTCTTCAGGAATTAATGAGAGTCATCCTCACGATGTTACTATTACTAAGGAGTCTCCTAATTATAGTAGATAAGAAAATTTTAAAGTATTAAATATATAAAGCCCAATCATTGTAGTTATGATTGGGCTTTGTATTTGTTAACTATTAACAAACTAAATTAGATACTATCTATTTAATTACAATATGGACAAGTTGCCTCATAATCTGCAATGATATCACATAAAAGATTATACTCTGTTGTATTACCAGTACACTGCGCTAATTGGGCTGTTTGACAAAATTGTGCGATTTGACCTTCTGTTGGTCCATTGTATTCAAGATTACCGCAATCTGTTCCACTGCCACCACCATTACCATCATCATCACTTGTATCAGAGCTAATAAACTCATCTGGTTCTATAACGATATTTTCACCTTCTAAGTTAAAATCCATAGACACATCCTGACTATTACCGCTTTCATCTGTAAATGAAAAATTAAGTGCGCCACTTACTTTTTCCAATGGATAATCTTGGCGCACACCATCTATTACTTGCTCACGACCATTAGAAACTCGCTCATTAACCACCATAGATACATTCTGAATACTAACAACTACTTCATTTGAAGAACCATTACCAAAATAAGCATCTTGTCCATTAATTACACCGCCTCTGTAAAAGCTCACTTGATTCTCAAAACGCATTGTAAATGAAAAGAAATAAGGATTTGTTACAATTTGGCCTACTGCAACACCATTAGAATTAAAATCTGTATCAAAGGTGAAATTAAAAACATCTATACCTACACCATTGTTTAACCCAAATCGAAAAGTGCTTGAGTCCCCAAAATGTACAATTTCATTGATATCACAATTTGATTCATCTTGTTCTTCATAATATGCACCACCTTTTAACGCGTAGGCTTGATCGTTTACTGTTATAGTAACATCTTGCGTTCCTAAGAAGTTATCTGCAGGGTTCTCATCATCGGAACAAGAAATTGCTAAAACTGCTAAGACTACATAAAGTGTAATTCTAAATACTGATTTCATAATTTTAGGTTTTAAACAAAACTAGCTGCTTAAATACAGTTATGTAATACCCATTTTTGGTTATTTTTTTAGTTAAAATAAGTCCATAAAAAAACCCGTTCAAATTGAACGGGTTTTTAAATTTATTTATCTCTTTTAATTCTGTCCTTGCGGTTGCTGTTGTTTAATAGTAACTCCCATACGTTTCATTACAGCTTCTGTAACATCAAATTTTGGATCGGCATAGCCTAATGCTCCAGAACCTATGTTTAAAACCTGAGAATAGTTTTGTGCTTTAGCTTCAGCATCTAAAGCTTTACCTATACGTTGGTACAAAGGCGCTAAAAGTTGATCTCTTCTTAAACTTAACAATTGAGAACCATTTTTTCTAAACTGCATTATATCATTCTCTACGTTAGCAATTTCTTGACTTTTAGTTTGCTTCATAGCATCAGTCATCGTTGCTTGAGCAGCATCAAAAGCTTTGTACTTAGTTTCATAGTCTGTCATCTTTGTTTGCAGTTGTGCAGATAATGATGCCTCGTAATTTGCAAGACTATCATTAACTTTTTTAAGCTCATCTGTCATGTTGGTTAAGATAAAATCTACATCTACTGTTCCAACTTTAGATTGTGCCATACTTACAGTAGTTGTAACTATAAAAAAGGCTGCTAATAAAATATTCTTCATCATATGTTTAAATTTTTACAAATGTAATAAAGCTATAAGAACTAACACATTAGTCTTAATCTTTTACAGCGTGTACTACACCTCTATGTGGTTTTAATGCATCTCTAACAGTTTTCATTTCTGTTTCTAAAACTATTACATATGCTATACTATGCATTATTGAAAGGGTTTCAACACCTATGCCAAAATGTTCTTTAGACTCAATTTGAAAATATTCTTTGAGGTGAATCTCATGATGTTTAGCTATAGGCTCTGCATCTGGACCTCTAAAATCCCAAATTAGTTTTAGTTGTCTATTTTTTTGCATTTTTCTGAGCTTCTGCCTGTTCCATCATTTCTTGCATTTTCTTAGAAAATCTGTTTTGTTTTTTAGGCTTCTTCTTGTTTGCTTCTATCTTAGCGTGAATCTTATCTTCATCTATAATTACATTCTTAATAACTAACATAATACCAATTGTAATAAGGTTAGAGATAAAGTAATATAATGATAAACCACTCGCGTAGTTATTAAAGAAGAACAACATTAATAATGGCGACAGGTACATGATAAACTTCATGTTAGGCATTCCTGGCTGAGAGTTTTGCTGCATGGTTTGCCCAGTAGTCATCGTCATATAAAAGAAGATAGCTACAGATGCTAATATTGGGAACAAACTCACGTGGTCGCCATAAAATGGAATGCTAAAAGGTAACTCTGCAATAGTATCATAACTTGACAAATCATCTGCCCAAAGGAAACTTTTCTGCCTTAGTTGAAATGCACTTGGGAAAAATTGAAACAATGCATAGAATACAGGCAATTGCATAAGTGCCGGTAAACAACCACTCATTGGGCTTGCGCCTGCCTTACTATACAGCTTCATTGTTTCTTGCTGCTTTTTCATTGGGTTGTCCTTATACTTTTCATTAAGCTCATTTATTTCTGGCTTAAGAACTTTCATCTTAGCTTGAGACAAGTAAGATTTATAAGTAACTGGAGACAGCACTATTCTTACAACAATTGTCATAATTATAATTGCCACACCATAAGATACAACTCCAAAACTTGTAATAAATGCAAAGAATGGTATAAATACATAACGGTTTATCCATCCAAAAATTCCCCAACCTAATGGAATAACCTCATCAAGATTCCTATCATAATCATTTAAGATTTTATAATCTGAAGGACCGTAGTACCAATTCATATTATAATCTATTTCACCACCTTTAGTTTCTAATGGAAACTGTGCTGTAAATTCCTTTGTGTAAACTGTATCTATATCTTCATCTTCAACCAAATTTTTAGACGTAAACTTACCTGTTTTAAAAGGCGTATCCGTAAGTAAGATTGAAGTAAAGAAGTGTTGTTTAAATGCTACATAAGTAACATCTTCCTCTTCATCATCTGTAAAATCTTGCTGTCCTAAGTAATCATCTTTACCATCTTCATATTCATATATAGCCTCAGTATATCTGTTTTCATAAGAAATACTCTTAGCGTGCCTATAACCTTTTAATTTCCAGTTAAGCACAGCAGCTTCAGATGTATTCAATACATTTTCTAAACCTTTAGAGTTTATAGAAAAATCTAACATATACTCACCAGGCTTAAGCTCATAACGGTATTCTAGATATTCAGAATTTGAAACCTTAAGCTTCATACTTAAAACTTGGTTGTCACCACTTTTAGATAAAGTAGGCTCAAATGCTAAGTTTTCAGTATTTAAAGTGCGGTTGTCAGACGTTTTAAAATTAATATTGAAAGATGCGTTGTTATCTTTTATAAGATGAACAGGAATAGAGTCGTAGGTTTTAAAATTCTTCATTTTAGCCTCAACTATTTGACCTCCTTTGTTTGCTACCTTTAAAAACAAAACATCATTTTCAAATGTTGTTACTGTGCCATTATCATATTGGTTTGAATAACCGAATGATCCTAATTGTGCATTAGCCCTAGCTTGTTTTATAGAGTCTGTTTCTGTGGTGGCTACCTGAGTAGAGTCAACAGTAGTTGGTGTAGCAACTTCATTAGTTGCGTTTACTTTTTCAACTTGCTCTGTAGTTGCTTTTTCTTGAAGTTCCTCTTCTGTTGGTGCATTTCTGTAAAGCATCCAAATAAGAATACCACCAATTAATATAAAACCGATTAATGAGTTAAGGTCAAATTTTTTATTTTCCATGTATTTATCTTCTGTGGAATTGCACGTTTCAAAAACACGCCCATTTATTAATGATGTGCCAACTTGGCACGAGTTCTTATGTTATCTGTTTTGAGAATATTGTTTACAAGCTTCAACAAAGCCAACAAATAATGGATGCGGATTTGCTACTGTACTTTTATATTCTGGATGGTATTGCACACCTATAAACCAAGGATGGTCTTTAAGCTCAATAGTTTCAACTAATCCTGTATCTGGATTTATACCTGTACTAATTAAACCTGCAGCTTCTAATTGCTCCTTATATTTATTATTGTATTCATAACGATGTCTGTGACGCTCGTGTATGGTTTGAGAGTTGTAAATCTCATGGATTTTAGAACCATCTTTTAATTTACATTCCCAAGAACCTAATCGCATTGTGCCACCCATTTGGGTAATGTTCTTTTGATCTTCCATTATTGCGATAACAGGGTTTTTAGTACTGCCATCCATCTCAATAGAATTAGCATCTGAAAGGTTAAGTACATTTCTTGCATACTCTATAACAGCCATTTGCATACCTAAACAAATACCAAAAAATGGTAAGTTATTTTCTCTTGCAAATTTTACAGCATCTACCTTTCCTTCTATACCACGTTCTCCAAAACCAGGTGCAACTAAGATACCATCTAAATGAGATATTTTGTCTTTTATAGTAGCATCATCAATAAATTCTGAGTGTATGCTTTCTATATTCACTTTTACCTCATTCTCTGCTCCAGCATGAATAAATGCTTCTAAAATAGATTTATAAGAATCTTGCAGCTCAACATACTTACCTACCAAACCAACAGTTACTTCACAAGTCGGATTTTTATGTCGTTTTAAAAAGGCATTCCAATGTGTAAGATCTGGTTGGGTGTCCTTAGAAAGTTTTAATTTATCTAAAGTAATAACATCTAAACCTTCTTCTAACATAAGGTTAGGAACATCATATATTGTAGAAGCATCAATAGATTGTATAACGGCTTCACGCTTTACATTACAGAATAATGCTAGTTTATCACGAAGGTCATCAGACAATTCATGCTCTGTTCTACAAACAAGGATATCGGCTTTTATACCGCTTTCCATTAATGTTTTTACGCTATGTTGTGTAGGTTTTGTCTTTAACTCTCCTGCTGCAGATAAGTAAGGGATTAATGTTAAGTGAATAACTAATGCATTATCATCTCCTAGTTCCCACTTTAATTGCCTTACACTTTCTATGTATGGTAAAGACTCAATATCTCCAACAGTACCTCCAATCTCAGTAATCACAATATCATAATCACCGTGCTTACCTAGCATTTGTATACGTTCCTTAATTTCATTGGTTATATGAGGAACAACTTGCACTGTCTTACCTAAAAACTCTCCACGACGCTCTTTTTCTATAACACTTTGATAAATGCGACCAGTAGTAACGTTATTTTCCTGAGACGTATTTACATTTAGAAATCGCTCATAATGACCTAGATCTAAATCTGTTTCTGCACCATCTTCTGTAACATAACATTCGCCATGTTCATAAGGGTTTAGTGTTCCTGGATCTACATTTATGTAGGGATCTAATTTTTGTATGGTTGTTTTGTAGCCTCTTGCTTGAAGTAGCTTAGCAAGTGATGCGGCTATAATGCCTTTTCCTAATGAAGAGGAAACGCCTCCCGTAACGAAAATATACTTGGTTTGTTGCGCCATTGTTTTGTCTTTACGGGATGCAAAGGTAATAAAAGTTAAGCGTGTATTAGTAAGAGATAGGATTAAACTGAATAAAATAGTTATTGTAATAATTAATATTACAACCTTCTAATTATTAATAAAATACCATAATAAATTAAAACCTATCTCTAATAGTTCTAATCATAGGTTCTAGGCCATTTACTTTAATCTCGAATATTTGCTCTAATTGATTGCCTAATTTTCCTTTTGGAAATCCTTTTTGCTTGTACCAAACAATATAATGTTCTGGTAAATCGATTAAAAATCTGCCTTTAAATTTTCCGTAGGGCATTTTAGCTTTAGCAAGCTCAATAAGTTTAGATTGATCTGGAAGTAAACTCAATAGATTATAGTGTTTTTAGGTAGGCAATAACGGCTTTTCTAATATCTCCAGCTAAACTATCTGCATTTGGAGTAACTACATTAATCACTCCTGGCTCACCCGTTTTTAGCATAGGAACATCAAAACCTTTTAATAAATAATCTGATGTTGCTATCCAATAGGACTCTTCTGCATTTATAGGCTTTCCTTTTACAAGCCAATTACCAGTTTCTGCATCCTGTGTAATGTTATAACGTTGCAAGTATGCTCCTGTTCCAGCACTTTGTTTTCCGTAATCTAACACGTCATTTAATAAGCTTCCTTTAATATTTACTTTTAATAAATTACCTCCAAATGGTAATACTCTAAAAATATCAAAACTACTTATATCGCCTTCTAATTCATCATCTATCCTAAAAGAACCGCCATTTACAAATACAGCATCTACTTCATTATTGTAAGCAAAACTCATTGCTTTAGTCACTATCTTCCCTAAGTTGGTCTGTTTGCTTCTACCCGAAGCGTCTGTACCGTCTAAAACTTCTTTTGCGGTATAAATAACCTCGTAAGGATTGTCTATAACTTTTTTTATTTCAGCATCTTGAATAGCAGTCCATTTATCAACTATCGACTGCACATAAGGGTCTTTAGGAATAGCTTTGGTAATTGGTATTAATGTAGATTTTACACTAACCTTTTTTGTGTTTGTATTGTAAGCAAACTCATGTAAGAATGCAGACTTTGCATTGGCATCTGCTTTTGTAATTCTGGTGGATCCTACAGTAACGTCAATTGCATCATGTTCATGACCACCAATAATTAGTGGTAACTGTGGTAACTGTTTTGCTAACTCTTTATCTTCTGCTAAACTTAAATGCGTAAAACCTATAACAACATCTGTTGTGTCTTTAATACTATTATAAGCAAAGGTAGCATCGGTTAAGTAATTACCGTAATCTACCCAATCCTGTGGATTAGAATCTATGGTAACACTTACAAATCCTAAAGACATTGCAATACTATCTTTATTATAAATTCTTATAGATTTAGTTTGTGGTATACCATATTTAATGCCGTAGTGTTCTTTGAAAAAAGGTAAGATAATATCGCCACCGTTATATTGAACATTAGCAGACACCCAATTAAACATAGATTCATTTAATCTGGATTGAAATTCTTTAGGTTTCAAATCAAACTCATGATTACCAAATGTTGCCAGGTCAAATTTCATAGCATTCATCACCTCAATCATCTGCTTACCCTTAATTCGCTCTCCTTCATATTTTAAGGTTCCCAACAACGAGGGATTTAAAAAATCTCCTGCCATTGTTAAGAATGTATTTGGGTTTTCTTTCTTTAATGAATCCCTAAGTGTAGCAACTCGTGCCATACCACCTATTGTACCATTCTCCAATGCTGCAATTTCATAAACATCATTTACGGCTAGAATATTGAAGCGTATTAAGTCTTCTTCAACCACATTTTTGATAGGTGCATTAGGTAATGTAGAGGTTGTACTACAAGACCACATAATCATGCTTAAAATACAAATGCAGGATACCTTTATGGAAACTGATTTTAAAAATCTGATTGAACGTGTCATAAATGCGATTGCTTAATAGTAAAACCTATTTTTAATGATACTTGGTAAATATTTTAGTGGCTTCATTATAGGAAGATTCAAAGCTCATCATCTTAACATTGGTCTCAGCTTTAACTTGCGTCATGTATGACAATACTTTTTCTGTAGGCATATTTCCTGTAAGGTCATCTTTAGCCATAGGGCAACCGCCAAAGCCTTGTATTGCACCATCAAAACGCACACAACCGGCTTGATATGCGGCGTGTATTTTTTCGTGCCATGTCGTTGGTGTGGTATGCAAATGTGCTCCAAACTCTATGTCTGGATATTTAGGAATAAGGTTTGAGAACAAATAATCTATAGTCTCAGGATCTGAGGTTCCTACAGTATCTGATAATGACAATATCTTAGCACCCATTGCAGATAATTTTTCTGTCCACTCTCCTACAATCTCAACATTCCAAGGATCTCCATAAGGGTTACCAAAGCCCATAGATATATAAGTGACCACTTCTTTATTTGAAGCATCTGCTATATTTAAAATCTCTTGAAGTGTTTCAACAGATTGTTGAATGGTTTTATGCGTATTACGCATCTGAAAATTTTCAGAAATAGAAAATGGATACCCTAAATATTGAATTTCAGGATGATTAGATGCATCTTGAGCGCCTCTAGTATTGGCTACTATTGCTAATAATTTACTCGTTGTTGAAGAGAGATCTAACTTAGATAACACTTCAGCAGTATCAACCATTTGTGGTATGGCTTTAGGAGATACAAAGCTCCCAAAATCTATAGTATCAAAACCGCAACGCAACAAGGCTTGAAGGTATTGTACTTTTTTCTCTGTTGGAATAAAATCTTTGATACCTTGCATAGCATCGCGAGGGCATTCAATGATTTTTACAGCGTTGGACATACTTACATTTTGAAGTTATTCAAAGATAATCAAATTGGATGCTTAAATAAATATGAAGATGGCTATTCCTACAAATACTATAATTTGAAGCCACTTTAACACCACGCCTATTGTATTACTTTGTCTTAAATATTTTGATATTTTTCCTGCTAGTATAGCTATACTTGAAAACACTAAGAACGAGACTAACATAAAGGTTCCGCCTAATATAAAGAATTGCAGTGTTGTATTGCCATCTGGGTTCCAAATAAACGCTGGAAAAAATGCTAAAAAGAACAGCATTACCTTGGGGTTGAGTAAATTCATTACAACGCCAATTTTAAATAATTCGATGTATGATTTTTTCTCTTGTGTACCATCTATAGCAATAGATGCATCACTTTTATAAATTTTAAACGCCAGGTATAATAAATAAGCTGCACCAATTAGTTTTATAATAAAAAAGAGTTGTGGTGATGCTGTAATAAGCGCAGACACTCCAAATGCTAGTAATGCAGTGTGTACTATACAACCAGAAATTAATCCAGCTACCGTCGCAATTCCTGCCTTGCTCCCATTGCTTATACTTTGGGTTAATACATAAATATTGTCTGGACCTGGAGAAAATGCCAATACAATAGTTGCCAAAGAAAATGAGATAAGTGCTTCTAACATTTAAGCTTGTAACAAAAGTTCTGTATTAATATCTTTTATTAGCTGTGGCCCTTCATAGATAAATCCTGTATAAAGTTGTACTAAAGATGCTCCTGCTTCAATCTTCTCAAGCGCATCTTCGGCAGAGTGTATGCCTCCAACTCCTATAATAGGAAAAGCCTTATCACTTCTTTCAGAAAGAAATCTTATAACTTCAGTGGAGCGTTTTGTGAGTGGTTTTCCACTTAAACCACCAATCTCTTCTTTATTTACAGATGTTAAACCTTCTCTAGAAATTGTAGTGTTTGTTGCAATTACGCCGTCAATTTTTGTAGTTGCTACTATATCAATTATGTCTAATAATTGGTCTTCAGTAAGATCTGGTGCTATTTTTAATAGAATTGGCTTACGTTTCTCCTTTTGGGCATTTAAGTCTTGCAATGTTGCCAACAACTTAGTAAGTGGTTCTTTGTCTTGTAATTCTCTCAAACCTGGTGTATTCGGTGAGCTAACATTAACAACAAAGTAGTCTACAACATTAAACAATGCATTAAAGCATAAAATATAGTCGTTAACAGCTTCATCATTTGGAGTTACTTTATTTTTCCCAATATTACCACCAATAAGTACATTCTTATTTTTTTGTAATCTAACAACAGCTTCTGCTACACCACCATTGTTAAACCCCATTCGGTTAATAATGGCCTGATCTTCTTTTAATCTAAATAATCGTTTTTTAGGGTTTCCTGGTTGTGGTTTAGGTGTAACCGTACCTATTTCTATAAAGCCAAAACCAAAATGAGATAATTCTTTATAAAGCTTGGCATCCTTATCAAATCCTGCAGCTAAGCCTACTGGATTTTTAAATTTAAGACCAAATACCTCACGCTCTAATCGCGTATCATTAACTTGATACAGTTTTTTAATAATATTCTTAGAACCTGGCACTTTAAATAAACGTCTTACACTTGAAAATGTAAAATGATGAATTTCTTCAGGGTCAGATTTAAAAAGGATTGGCCTTAGGATAGACTTGTACATAGCTGAAATTAGGTGCTTCAAAAATAACTGATTTAATTAGGTGCTACAAATAGGCTTCAAAAAGAAATTTTAAAGTTATACACTACTAATCCTAGCTTGTTTTTAGGACCGCATTTCTATACTTTTGAAGTAAAACAAAAAAAGCAATGATGCCCATAGATAAAGAAAAGTTAATTAAACGCTTTGTAAGCTATGTAACTATAGATACTGAGAGCGATCCAGAAAGCAACACTACACCAAGTACAGAAAAACAATGGGTCTTAGCTCATAAACTTGTTGAAGAGCTTAAAGAAATGGGTATGTCTAATGTTACAATTGATGATAATGCCTATATCATGGCTACCTTACCGAGCAATGTAGATTATGATGTTCCTGCTATTGGTTTTATTTCTCATTTTGATACAACTCCAGACTTTACGGGTAAAGATGTTAAGCCTCAAATTATTGAAAATTATGATGGTAAAGACATTATCTTAAATGCTGAAGAAGATATTGTATTGTCTCCAGCATATTTTGAAGATTTACTGCAATACAAAGGTCAAACCATTATAACAACAGATGGCACAACACTCTTAGGTGCAGATGACAAAGCCGGAATTACAGAAATAATGGAAGCTATGAAGTACCTCTTAGCTCACCCAGAAATTGAACACGGCGATATAAAAGTAGGGTTTACACCAGATGAAGAAATAGGAAGAGGTGCACATAAATTTGATGTCGAGAAATTTGGAGCAGAATGGGCTTATACAATGGATGGCAGCCAGATAGGAGAACTTGAATATGAAAACTTTAATGCTGCTGGCGCAGTAGTAACTATTAAAGGAAAAATTGTACATCCTGGTTATGCCAAAGGGAAAATGGTAAACTCAATGTATATAGCACAAGACTATATTAACTCACTACCAAGATTAGAAACTCCTGAGCATACCTCAGACAGAGAAGGTTTTTTCCACTTATATCAAATGAATGGCAAAGTTGAAGAAACAAAACTTCAATATATTATAAGAGATCACGATAAAGAACATTTTGAAGCTCGAAAAGCTATTATGCAACAAGTTGCTAATGATCTTAATGAACAATTAGAACAAATTGCAATTACTGTTGATGTTAAAGATCAATATTTTAATATGAGAGAACATATAGAACCTGTAATGCATATTGTAGATATTGCTAAAGAAGCTATGGAAACGCTAGGCATACAACCACTTATCAAACCAATTCGTGGTGGTACAGATGGTTCTCAATTAAGTTTTATGGGATTACCTTGCCCTAATATTTTTGCTGGCGGACATAATTTTCACGGACGCTATGAATATGTACCTGTTGAGAGTATGATGAAAGCTGTACAGGTTATTGTTACTGTTGCAGAACTAACTGCTAAACGATATATTTAAATACTCACTATGGACTCTAAGCAAGATAAGATTGAAGCATTTTTCAAAAAAGACTCTCCATTTAAATCACAGCTACAACAGCTAAGAACGCTACTAAACGACACAGAGTTTACTGAAACTCTTAAATGGGGAATTCCTACTTATACTATAAATGGTAAAAATGTGGCAGGCATTGGAGCTTTTAAAAACCATTATGGCATTTGGTTTTTTCAAGGTGCGTTTTTAAAAGATGAAAAAGGATTGTTGAGAAATGCCCAAGAAGGAAAAACTAAAGGGATGCGACAATTAAATTTCACAAAAGATGATGTATTGCCATTAGAAGATATAAAGTCTTATATTTTAGAAGCTATACAAAACCAAAAAGATGGGAAGGAAATTAAAATTGCAAAAGCCCCTAAAGCTAAAGATATTGTCTTGCCTGAAGAATTGTTAGCTGCGTTTAAAAGCGATAAAGATTTTCAAACTGCGTTTAAAACTTTAACATCTGGAAGACAGAAAGAATATGCACAACATATAGCAAGTGCAAAACAAGAAAAAACTAGGGTTAATAGATTAGAAAAAGCTAAACCACTTATTTTAGATGGCAAAGGCTTACACGATAAATATAAGAACTGCTAATTTTAAATTTTAGACCACAAAAAAAGCCTTCTATTAAAGAAGGCTTTTTCATTTAATTGTTAGAAACTTACAGTCCTAGCATATTTTCTTTAAGGTCATCATCTGCTGGTTTTTTTCCTAACCATATTCCAAATAATGCTTTTTTAAATTCCATACCTTTAATAGTACCTAATTCCTTACCATCTTTAAAAGCTACAACTCCAACTCCTGGTTGGTAAGTAATGTCAAATACATTGTTTTTCACAATCTCCTCAGAGAAAAATCCAGTGAATTTTTTAATGTCTGCTGCAATAGCACTTGTATTACCATTAGTTGAAGCATCAAAACCATCATTTACAGCACTTATCATTTTATCACTAGTAATAAGTTTAGATGTAATGTGTAGTTTTATAGCCATTGGTCTATCTGCATTAATAATGTTGCTAGCATTAGATGCTATTTCTGTAAGGTAAAGACCTCCAGAATAAAGATCAAACCACATTTTTTCTCGTATTCCTGCACCATTAAGTTGCAGACTAGCATCTCCTACTTTCATTGTATTAGGAAGTGTTACATCTCCTACTTTAGTTTGAGCTTGGCTTGGTGCAATCATTAAGAAAGCAATCAGGGTAAAAAGTAAAATTCTCATATTTCTAGTTTTTGTTTATAGCGGTTAAATTAATAAATTTTTATTATGTACGCATAATTTATGCGAAATTCTGTTTTAATCTGTAAATAGATGCATTCAATTCAAAACCTAAAAGGATAATGTTTGAATTAATCCAAATGTATACCATTAGTATTAATAGTGTTCCTATAGATCCATAGAGTTCATTATAATTGCTGAAATTTTCAATATAAATTCCAAATAAATATGTGGTTAACATAATTAGCAATGTTGTAAATAAAGCTCCTGCAGACCAAAAAGAAGTATGTTTTCCTTCTCTTGTTCCTGTATAATACAGTAATGCAGTAATTACATATACAATTATTACAAATACACCATATCTTGCAATTTGCAACCAGAAAACATCATCATTAAAAATACCCATACTGGTTAAGCCATCTATAATATACGATATGTAAACTGTTGCTATAACTGTAGTTAGCAACAACAATGCCAATATTATTGAAACACCTACAGCAACCATATACTGTCTTATTATAGATCTATTTATTGAAGTGTGAAATGAATACTCAAAACCCGTAAATACAGCATTTACACCGTTTGCCATTAAAAATATAGATAGCACGAATGTAAAAGACAGTAAACCACCACGTTGGTTACTTGCTATATCTGCAAAAATACCATTAAAGAACTCGGTTGTCGTTGGAGGCAAAAGAGCATCCATAAATGTGAGAAACTCTAACTGAAAATCATCAATAAAAGTTATAAAGGGTATAAGGTTAAGCATAAAAAGTAAGAACGGAAATACAGCCATAAAGAAACTAAAGGCTATTGCACTTGCTCTTGTTGAAAAAGTTCCCTTTATAATTCCTACAGAATACATTTCCCATAGGTCGTATAAAGACAGACCTTGCATACCTGGTAAGATGATTTTCTTCCCTGAAGCTACAAACCAGCTAACTATAGGGATTTTTTTTAACTCATCTTCTACAGGTTTACTCATTTAAACGGCTTTAAGACTAAGATCCATATTATAAACTGAATGTGTAAGTGCGCCACTTGAAATAAAGTCTACACCACATTCGGCGTACTTTCTTGCTGTATCTAGAGTAATGCCACCACTACTTTCTGTTAAGCACTTATCGCCTATTAACGTTACAGCGGTTTTTGTGTCTTCGTAATTAAAGTTATCTATTAATATCCTGTAGACACCATCAGATTTTAATATGGTTTTTATTTCATCTAAATCTCGAGCTTCAACAATGATTTTAAGATCTAAGTTGTTTTCTTTTAAGTATGATTTTGTTTTATCTATGGCTTTAGTGATTCCGCCTGCAAAATCTATATGATTATCTTTTAACATTACCATATCATAAAGTGCGAACCTATGGTTGGTACCACCACCTATTTTTACTGCCCATTTTTCAAGAGCTCTAATTCCTGGTGTTGTTTTACGAGTATCTAGAATTTGAGTTTTTGTACCTTCTAATAATTTTACAAACGTATTTGTTTTGGTTGCAATAGCACTCATACGCTGCATTGCATTTAGCAAAAGACGTTCTGCTTTTAAAATAGATTGTGATGCGCCTTCTACATAAAAGGCAATGTCACCATAGTTAACAGGATCTCCATCCTTAATAAGCTGCTCTATTTTAATTTGAGGATCTACATACGAAAATACTTGTTTTGCAAACTCGATTCCTGCAATAATGCCGTCGTCTTTTACAAGTAATTTTGCCTTTCCTTGTGCCTCTGAAGGTATGCAAGCCAAAGAACTGTGGTCTCCATTTCCTACATCTTCACGAATTGCATTTTTTATAATTTGGTCTATCTCGAACTGAAATTGTTCTTCTGAAATCATTTCTCTGGTTTTAATGGCAAATTATACTTTTTATAAGTTAATTTGAAATTATGAAATTGAAAGTTTTACTTTTATTATCTATTGTTTTCTTTTCCCTTCAATTAAGAACTCAAAACACCAATCCTAATGATACTTTCTATCTAGATGTTTATAAACAGGAGATAGATAAGACAAGGTATTCTGAGTTAAAGCTTACAGGTATGTTTAAAAATATATCATTTAACATCGAAGGTGATACTCACTATAAAATTACTGATAAATATAGCTTTGGAAAAATTTCAAGAGAAAATACCAATTACTTAATTAATTGTTTTTAAAATGAACATACAATTATATGCCATTGGCAAAACAGACCAAAAATTAATTGAAGAGCTCACAGATATATATACTAAACGTGTAAGCCACTATATAAATTTTGACTTTACAATTATCCCAGATATAAAGAATACTAAAAACCTTTCTATAGAACAACAGAAGAACGAGGAAGGCAAACTAATTATGAAACAGTTAGAAACTTCAGATTTTGTTATTCTTCTTGATGAAAATGGTAAAGAGTTTAGTTCTGTTAACTTCTCTGCTTATCTTCAAAAACGAATGAACACAGGTTTAAAACGTCTGGTTTTTATAATTGGCGGTCCTTATGGATTTTCCACGGAGGTTTATAGCAGAGCAAATAGTAAACTTTCACTTTCAAAAATGACATTTTCACATCAAATGATTCGTGTGTTTTTTATTGAACAGTTATACCGTGCATTTACAATTTTAAGGAATGAACCTTATCACCATCAATAGTAAATTACCTATAGCTACTTAATGTAAACTGTCTTTTTATTTACAAACTCTTTAATACCATCTTCAGACAACTCCCTACCATAACCTGAAATTTTTGTTCCACCAAATGGTAGTCGCGGATCACTTTTTACCAGCTCATTTACAAATACAGCACCATCTTCAAACAACGGAATTAGTTTTTCAATTTTAGAATCGTTTTCAGTAAATATCGAAACTCCTAATCCAAAATCAGATTGATTTACTAAATCAACTGCCTCTTCATTTGTATTAAATGTAGTCACAGATAAAACAGGTCCAAATGTTTCTTCTTTAAAAATTGACATTTCTGGTGTTACATTAGTAACTATAGTTGGCTCAAAGTAAGCATTGGTTCGCTTTCCTCCTATTAAAATTTTAGCGCCTTCTTTAACCGAAGCTTTTAATTGCTCTTCCAATTCTTCAGCTAAATCTTCTCTGGCCATTGTTCCTATATAGGTATCTTCCTCTAAAGGATTCCCGCTTTTTAAAGCAATTACTTCTTTTTTCAATTTATCAAGAAACTCTTCTTCAATAGATTTATGTAATAACAATCGTTTTCCTGCTATACAACTTTGCCCTGTATTTTGAAATCTTGCTTGTACACATGTTGCTACAGTATTATCTATTTCTGCATCTTTAAAAACAACCAGTGCATTACTACCACCAAGTTCAAGTACAGACTTTTTAATTTCTTCACCTGCCACACTTGCAACCATACTACCAGCAGGTTTACTACCTGTTAAGGTAACCGCTTTAATATGTTTATGCCTTATAATAGCTTCAACCTTGCTTGAATTTATTGGTAAATTCTGAAAACAATGCTTAGGGAAGCCAGCATTTATAAACACAGCTTCTATAAGTTCTGCGCAGCCCATAACATTACTTGCATGCTTTAAAACGCCAACATTTCCAGCCATTAATGCAGGAACAATGAACCTAAATACTTGCCAGAAAGGATAATTCCATGGCATAACCGCCAAGACAACACCAATAGGTTCGTAGTTTACATAGCTTTTTGCAGCATCTGTCTTAATTATCTTAGTGGTTAAATGTTGCTCTGCAGTATCTGCATAATATTCGCATAACCAAGCACATTTATCAATTTCTGCTTTAGCTTGAGTAATTGGCTTACCCATTTCAAGGGTCATTGTTTTAGCGTATTTATCTTTTTGTTCTCTTAATCCTTTAGCTACAGAACGCATTAAGTTAGAACGCTCACTAAATGAGGTTTTCTTCCAAGAAAAAAAAGCTTCGTGTGCTTTAGTTATTGAAGCACTTACTTGAGATGGCGTAAACTGCGTAAATGTTTGTATGGTTTCTCCTGTATAAGGATTTATAGATTTCATATACTGTTTTTTATAAAATTACAAAATGCTTATGGCTCTCCTACACCTATTAGTAGTAGTTTAACGCAAAGTGTTTATAACACGTTAAAAACTAAAGTGACTACTTACAAGATTGTATTTAAAGTATCGTTAATTTTAATAGAAAATGATCTTATTATGAATGATAGAGACAGAGAAATTAAAGCAATGCGTCCTAAAATTGTAACTGCAACAGTTACTGCAAGCACAAGTTCTGGAGAGAAATTTCAAAACGAAACCATTAGGCCTATACTTAAATTACAGAATGATTTATTAATTGAAGTCTTTAGAAATTATATAAGAAAACACAAAAACCTGTTTTACAAGTTAAATGCAGAAAAGCGGTTTGCATATATAGAAAATGCAATTCAGAAAGATATAAAATTTAGGAATAGCCTGAAAGGAATTCTAATAGGACAGTTTACTAAATTAGAATATTTAACCTATATAAATGATTCATCTGCTCTTAACAAACGTATGATGAATCTTACAACAGAACGCTTACAGTCTCAAATACAGCTGTTTGAAACACTAGAAGTTGCCTAATTATTTTAATTTTTTTTAACACATAGTCCTTTGATTAACATTATCTTTGCCCATGTTAAACAAAAACAACCGCAATGAAGAAAATTTTATTAATTGGATTATTATTACTTACAGGCACAATAGTGGCTCAAGAGGCAGACTACAATAAATGGTCTATCGAGTTACAAGGTGGTGCTAGTAAAGCAACAAGACCTTTCACTCCTGGATACGTAGCAGATGAGGCTACTTTTTTCCAAGGTTCTGTAGGTGCACGATATATGTTCAACAATAAATTTGGTGTAAAGCTAGATTTTGGTTACAACAATATCGAAAACGACAATGATAGCAACTTAGAATTTAAGAACAACTATTACAGAGGTTCTATTCAAGGTGTAGCTAATTTAGGTACTATTTTAGACTTTAACACATTTACAGATTGGTTTACAATCTTAGGACATGGTGGTTTCGGATATTCTTCTGCTAAAGCTGATGATATTAACTTTGGTGCAGATGAAGACGATGCTATGTTTCACGCAATTCTTGGTGTAACACCTCAATTTAAATTAAGCGAGCGTGTAACTTTCACTACAGACCTTTCTATTATTGGTCACGTAGGGCAAGATGTTACTTGGGATGGACAATCTTCTGTAAGATCTATTGCTGGTGATAATGCTGCAAGAGGTTTTAACAGTATGCTTGTAAATGTATCTGCTGGTATCTCTATTAACTTAGGAAGTGCTTCTACTCACGCAGACTGGTATTACGAAGCTGATGCTTTAGAAGAAGAAATGGATTCTCTTAGAATGCGTATTGCTAAGATAGAGAATGATATGATAGATGACGATAAAGATGGTGTGCCAAACTACTTAGACCAAGATAACAGAACTGAGTCTGGTGTAGCTGTTAACACTCGTGGTCAAGCTATCGACTTAAACAAAAATGGTATTCCAGATGAAATGGAATCTGCTTTAGATGCTAGATACTTAAAAACTGGATCTGAAACTACAGTTAATGGTGATGACGTAATTGCTGAACTAATTGATAAAGGTTACGTAAACGTATACTTTAAGTTTAACAGCGAAGAGCCTTCTGTTTACTCACTTGAAGCTATTAACTACTTAGTAAAGTATATGAATGCTAATACAGATGCTAACGCTACTTTAGTAGGTTATGCTGATGAAATTGGTAACGAAGCTTACAACCAAAAATTATCTGAGCAACGTGCACAGAAAATTAATGACATCTTAGTTGCTTCTGGAGTATCTGCAAGCAGACTAACTGTTAAAGGTGGTGGCGAAGACAACTCTGTAGACAAGTCTTCTAAATACGCAAGACAATTAATGAGACGTGTGACTTTCAAATTGAACTAATCACACCTACTCTTTTATAAATATTAAAAAGGCTTCAGTTAATTCTGAAGCCTTTTTTTTATACACTATACTTTAGTCTTTAAGACTACCATATTAGCTAATAGTATTCTATCGCTACAGGGTTGTTTCTGAAGCTTAAGAAGTATCTATCTATAAGTATTAACTCATCTTGTCAAGGGTTTATGTATAAGAGTACAATTCAACAGGTATAGCTATACCCGAATAATTGAGAGCTACTTAATTTTAAGCATTCTTAGACCTAGTTTTTAAGATATTGTCACTCAGTATTATTATGAAATAAAACTATAGAATCTGCAGAACATCTCTATTAAGGCCTTAACCTTGTATCTTTTTTAAGCTTGTTTAGCTTGTCATAGATAACAAACTCACTTTATAACTAAAGAGCCTTTAAACCTTAGTAAACAAAGAATTTTAAAGTATCTTTTATATAGTTAACACGTTGTAGATACACGAAAGTTTAAGGCATAAAAAAAAGCTTCAGAATTAACTGAAGCTTTTTTAATATTCTAATAAGGTTAAATCATTATTTAACTACCATCTTTCTTGTTGAAATTAATTTTCCATCTACGTATAAAGTATATAAGTAGATTCCAGCAGACAAATCTGATGCGTTTACATCTAATTCAGAATATCCTCGTTGAGTAAGATCTATTGAAGAAACTGTTTTCCCACTAGTATTTGAAAATTTAACTACTGCAGACTTAGCTTGTTCTGGCACAAAAAGCTTGATAGAACTTGTAGCCTGAAAAGGATTAGGTATATTTTGGTAAAGTTTTGCAGAGTTTTCTGTAGTCACCTTAGCGTCTACATCTTGAGTTTGAGTTTGTGTTCCTCTAGCATTAAGACCGCCATTAGCTTCAATTGTTTGTGGCTTACTTTGCCCAGTTGTTTTAATAGTCTGACAAGAACAAGCTTCTAATGCTGTTACACGTTCAGTTAAAGCTTCAACTTGTAAAAGTAAAGCTTTAATAGCTAATTTATGTTCTTCAAAAACTGGCGCCATATCAATATCGATATCATTACCATTAGAAATACTTAGTCTTAAGTTGTTTGCACTTGTTGTAGCAGAAATTGTTTGCTCGTCTGTATTATCCATATAGCTAGAAAAATCTACAGAGCCACCATCTTCTAGTAATAACATATGGCCAAACTTTAAAAGGTATTGGTTATCTGTATTATCTCTAAGGTCAGATAAATCAACAGGATCAGCATTGTCTATCAATAGCATATCACCATCTCTGTGAGCATTTTGAGCATACTCTGAAAAATCTACAGAACCACCATCTTCTAATAATAAGGTGTGTCCAAATTTTAATAGGTATTGATTGTCTGTGTTATCACGTAGGTCAGATAAATCAACTGGGTTTGCATTATCTAGATAAAGTATATCTCCATCTCTAGTAATATTTTGATTATCGCTATTATCTAAATAAGTAGATAAACTTGCTTGTGGCAAACCTTGAAAATAAATCATGTGATCTTCACTTAAGGTGATTATTGGATCAACTTGAGCAGAAAGATTGGAAGAAGAAAGTAAAGTTGCTGCGAAAAGCGCTGCAGTCGTAATTTGTAATGTTGTTTTCATAATAAGAGGATTTAAATTTTTAATACAAATACAATTTACGACCGTATTGCACCTCTTCCAGAATTTTAACAACGCTGAAATGTATTTAAGAATATATTAACAAGAATTATTGTACACGCATAATAAAAATTATGGTTAAACCATAACTAAGTATTATTTGAATAATTATTAAATGCTGAAATTACATAGCTTCAAATAAAAAATTAAGATTTTATTAAGAATAATCAATATTTAAAACATCACCTATGTTAATCTTTTTAACATAATTACGTATTTTATTAAAAAAATCTTAAAATGGTATTTTATTTAACAAAATGAAGACTGTTAATGCTTGTGCAGAAGTGAAATATTTTGTTAAAAAAGTCTAAAAACGAAGAAATCAATTAATTTTATTTCAAGTACTCTGTTAAATTATTCGATATTCTTGAAGTAATATTAGAAATATCTGATTTTATAAAAGCCTCACCTGTAATGTTTTCGTAAAGCTCAATATAACGATCTGAGACAGATTTAATATATGCATCACTCATTTCAGGAATAGTTTGTCCTTCAAAACCTTGAAAATCATTAGCAATTAACCATTGCCTAACAAACTCCTTAGATAACTGTTTCTGGGCTTCACCAGCGTTTTGACGATCTGCATACCCTTCTTTATAAAAATATCTAGAAGAATCTGGTGTATGAATTTCATCAATGAGTAGGATTTTTCCGTCTAAAGTTTTCCCAAATTCATATTTAGTATCTACAAGTATTAATCCGCGCTTATCTGCAAGTTCGCTGCCGCGTTTAAAAAGCTTTTTAGTATAGTCTTCTAATACCGTATAATCTTCTTTAGAAACAATGCCACGTTTAAGAATATCTTCTTTCGAGATATCTTCATCATGATCACCTTTCTCTGCTTTAGTTGCAGGAGTTATTATAGGTTCTGGAAATTTATCATTCTCTTTCATACCATCTGGCATAGCTACGCCACAAAGCATTCGTTTTCCTGCTTTATATTCTCTTGCTGCGTGCCCAGATAAATATCCTCTTATAACCATTTCTACTTTAAATGGTTCACAAGCTATACCCACAGCAACATTAGGATCTGGTGTTGCTTGTAACCAATTAGGTACTAAATCTTCTGTAGCAGCCATCATCTTTGTGGCTATTTGATTTAGTATTTGTCCTTTATATGGTATTCCTTTTGGCATAACAACATCGAAAGCACTTAACCTGTCTGATGCTACCATAACCAACCTACCATCATTTAATGTATAAACGTCTCTTACCTTTCCTTTATATACATCTGTTTGACCTGGAAACGTAAAATTTGACTCTGTAATCGTATTCATTGTAATGCGTTGATAGGGTTATAAATTGTTGTGATTGTCTTAGGTTATCCTAGCTTTGGTTTTCAATAGCTTTGTAAGCTTCAATAACCTTTTTAACAAGTTTATGGCGTATTACATCTTTGTCATCTAAATACACCATGCCAATTCCTTCTGTATCCTTAAGCACTAAAATAGCTTCTTTAAGGCCACTAATAATTCGTCTAGGTAAATCTATTTGTCCAGGATCTCCTGTTATCATAAATTTTGCGCTTTTACCCATACGGGTTAAAAACATTTTCATTTGTGCATGCGTAGTGTTTTGTGCTTCATCTAAAATAACAAAGGCATTATCTAAAGTACGCCCACGCATAAATGCCATTGGTGCAATTTGGATTACTCCTTTTTCTATATACGTTTCTAGCTTTTCATGAGGTATCATATCTCGCAACGCATCATACAAAGGCTGCATATAAGGATCTAATTTTTCTTTTAAATCTCCAGGAAGAAACCCTAAATTTTCACCAGCTTCAACTGCAGGTCGTGTTAAGATAATACGTTTTACTTCTTTATCTTTTAACGCTTTTACAGCTAATGCTACACCTGTATACGTTTTCCCTGTTCCTGCAGGTCCTATTGCAAAAACCATATCGTTCTTACTCATAAGATCAACCAACTTACGTTGGTTTGCCGTCTGCGCTTTAATAAGTTTTCCGCTAACACCATGCACTAACACATCTCCACTAGTTGCAGAGGTTTCGTAATCAGATTTTTTGTCGCTAGTAAGTACACGTTCTATTACATTTTCATCTAGCTTATTATACTTAGAAAAATGTTCCATTAGCATACTCATGCGTTTATCAAACTCCTCTAAGTGATCTTCATCTCCAAAAGCCTTTAACTTATTGCCTCTTGCAACAAGTTTTAACTTAGGAAAATATTTCTTAAGAAGCTGAATATTTGAATTTTGAGACCCAAAAAATTCTTGTGGGTTAATTTCGGAAAGTTCTATGATAAGTTCGTTCAAAAGCCGGTAGGATTTATTTACAAAGTTGTGTTTAATTGCATAGTTTTGTCTAACAAATTTAATGAAAATATATCCTCATAAAGTGTTTTCATTCTTAATTTCTTAAATCTAAATATTAACCTTTATATATGGCTATAATTACGCTTACTACAGATTTTGGGGAGAAAGACCCTTTTGCTGGTGCAGTTAAGGGTGCTATATATAATGAGATGCCAGATATGCGTATTGTAGATATTACGCATAGTATTTCACCGTTTCACATTCCAGAGGCTGCGTACATTATAAAAAATGCCTACAAAAGTTTTCCTGAAGGTACCATTCATATTATTGGTGTAGATGCAGAGCTAACCCCAGAAAACAAACATCTTGCATTAAAACTAGATGGGCATTTCTTTATTTGTGCAGATAATGGAATTATGAGTTTGCTTACTTCAGAAATTAATCCTGAAAAGATAGTTGAGATTAATATTCACGATGCTATTAAGACAAATTTTCCTGTTCTAGATGTTTTTGTAAGTGTTGCTTGCCACATAGCGCGTGGAGGTACGTTGGAGGTTGTTGGAAAAATTAGTGAAACTATTAAAGAGTTACATTACCTAAAAGCTCAAGCTAATAATGACCTAACACAAATTACAGGACACGTAATATATATAGACAATTATGGTAATGTGGTTACCAATATTAGCAAATCTATTTTCGAGACTATTGGTAAAGGAAGAGCGTTTACCATACACGCGAGAAGTTTAAAGATTTCTAAAATATTTACCAGTTATAGCCAGGCAATTGATTTTACGGTAAATAAAGAACAACGATTTGATGATGAAGGTAAGAAACTTGCCATCTTTAATACATCAGATTTCATAGAGCTGGCAATGTACAGAAGTAACCCTCAAACAAGTGGTGGTGCCTCTAGTCTATTTGGGCTTACCTATTTAGATACTGTTACCGTAACTTTTAAATAATCCTATGTTTGTAAGAATTGTAAAATTGATTATTAAAACTGAAGAGATTTCTTCGTTTAAAACAATGTTTGATGAGAAGAAAGCTTTAATCAGAAATTTTCCAGGATGTCAATTTTTAGAATTATATCAGGATAAAAATAATAAAGAGATTTTTTTCACGTATAGTTATTGGAATCTTGAAGAGGATTTAGAAAATTACAGACACTCAACCCTTTTTAAAGCTGTTTGGGCAGAAACTAAACTGAAATTTAATGGCAAACCAGAAGCTTGGAGTGTCAACAAATTGGTATCATTGTCATAGCTTATGTACGCCATCTTAAAAAAAGACATACAAACCTTTTTCTCAAGTACCATAGGGTATTTGGTCATTGCTGTTTTCCTAATAGTTAATGGATTATTTCTTTGGGTGTTCCAAGGTGACTTTAATGTCTTTAATTATGGGTTCGCTGAGTTGTCTTCTTACTTTAGGTTAGCACCTTGGGTATTACTCTTTCTTATTCCTGCTGTTACTATGAGAAGTATTGCTGAAGAGCGAAAACAAGGTACATTAGAGTTATTACTCACCAAGCCTATTAGCTCTAAGCAACTTATTTTAGGGAAATATTTTGGTGCATTGTCATTAATAGTAATTGCAATACTACCAACACTTGTTTATGTCTGGACCATATATGCATTAGGTAATCCTACAGGTAATTTAGATTTAGGCGTTATCCTTACCTCATATATAGGTATGCTGTTATTAGCATCTACATTTGTAGCTATTGGATTATTTGCTTCAAGCGTAACCCAAAACCAATTAGTGGCATTTATAATTGCCGTTCTAATATGTTTTTTAATGTTTTATGGATTTGATGGGATTTCAAGCCAATTAATTAATGAGTCGTCTTTTAATCTTAGTTTTTTTGGATTACAATACCATTATGATAGTTTAGGAAGAGGTGTCTTAGACACTCGTGATCTTATCTATTTTATAAGTATAACTGTTCTCTTTATAGCCTTAACGCATTTCAATATTAAACGCTATATTAATTAATTTGAAAACGTCTAACTCACATATAAAGCCACTCATATTAGTTGTTGTCATACTTGTTATAATAAACAGTGTTTCAACTTCATTTTTTAACCGATTTGATTTTACAAAAGACAACAGATATACACTTTCTGAAGCTGCTTTAGATATTACCAACAAAGCAGAAGCTCCACTTATAGTAGATGTATTTTTACAAGGAGAATTTCCATCGGAGTTTAAAAGACTTCAAACAGAAACTCGATCTATCCTTGAAGAGTTTAATGCTGAAAACCCTAACATATACTTCAACTTTATAAATCCATTAGAAGGAAATGCCGATGCTGAGGCCATAGCTACACAGTTTTACCAAATGGGAATGACACCAGCAAGAGTGACCGTTAAAGAAAATGGTAAAAATGAGCAACGTATTATTTTTCCGTGGGCAATGGCTAATTATAACGATGAAACTGTAAAAATTCCATTATTAAAAAATAATTTAGGAGCTACCACAGAAGAACGTGTTAACGCTTCTGTGCAACAACTTGAGTATGTGTTTGCAGATGCATTTTCTAAATTACTTACACCAAGAAAGCAAAAAATTGCAATTATGAGAGGTAATGGTGAATTACCAGATCTAAATATTGCAGACTTTATAAAGACTATAAAACCGTATTATCGTGTTGCTCCATTTACTTTAGATAGTGTTGCTAATAATCCAACTGGTACATTAGAGAAGCTAAATGAGTATGATTTAGTGATTGAAGCTAAACCAACTCAAGCTTTTACAGAGCAAGAAAAATATGTTTTGGACCAGTATCTTATGCAAGGTGGTAAAATGCTCTGGCTAACAGAGCAAGTTGCTTTTGAAACTGATAGTCTCTTTAACCCTACTCAAACTTCATTTGCATTACCAAGACCACTTAATTTAGATGACTATTTCTTTAAATATGGCATTAGGATAAATACTGAGTTGGTAAATGATCTGTATAGCGCGCCATTAATTTTAGCAAGTGGACAAGGTGAAGACACACAATTTAACCCATATCCTTGGTTTTACTTTCCGCTACCAACAGCAACAAAAGCACATCCTATAGTTAACAATATTGAAGCTGTAAAATTTGAGTATGCCAACCCAATAGACACATTAAAGAATAGTATAAACAAAACTGTATTACTTACAAGTTCACCCACAACAAAGCTCGATGCTGTACCAAGACAATTATCCTTAAAAGCTTTAGGGCAACAACCAAATTTAGAACTTTATAAAGATGGCGAACAACCTTTAGCTGTATTGTTAGAAGGTTCTTTTACATCTGTGTATGAAAATAGATTAAAACCTTTTAGTTATAAAAACAACATAAACAATAGTGAAGCTACTGCAATGCTCGTCATCTCAGATGGAGATATTATTAAAAACAAAACTAACGGCAATCAACCTTTAGAGTTAGGTTTTGAACGTTATACTGGCGCTGCTTATGGAAACAAAGAATTTCTCTTAAACAGTGTAAATTACTTGCTAGACGATACTGGGTTAATAGATATTAGATCTAAAGAAATATCTATTGCCTTCCTAAATCCAGATAAAATAGCAGATGAAAAACTTAAGTGGCAGCTTATCAATATTTTATTGCCACTTGTCTTATTAGCTATATTTGGAGTTGTATTTATAAGTCTTAGAAAACGTAAATACACCTTATAATTTAGCACTTACATTTCTTTAATTTTATAGAAAGCTATACCTTTCTACTACGACCAACCAACTTAATTTATTAGTTATGAAAGCATTTTTTGCAACCTTATTAGTGTTCACTACGCTACTATCTTGTAAAACAGAAACTACTACTAACACTCAAGAAAGTCTCCCTTTAAAAACAGGAGATTGGCATGCTGTTTTAGATGTACAAGATGGTAAACAGTTACCCTTTACATTTAAGGTTAATGATAATAATACCTTAACGGTTTTTAATGCCGAAGAGGAAATTAATGTTGAAGATATTAATGTAGAAGGCGACACCATTACTATTCAATTTCCTGTATACGAAGGTATCATTAAAGGCACATTCGACTCTACAAATATTTCTGCTAAGTATATTAAACCAAGCTTAAATCGCATTGTAAACTTTACAGCTACATATGGTAAAAAAGATCGGTTTGAAATTGAAGATGAACCAAGTGTAGACATGACAGGCTCATGGGAAACTATTTTTAGTCCAGGCACAGAAGATAGTTATGTCGCAAAAGGTATTTTTAAACAACATGGTAATACCATTACGGGAACTTTTAGAACTACAACTGGAGACTACCGTTACTTAGAAGGTGTTGTATATGGCAACTATTTTGAACTTTCTACTTTTGATGGTGCTCACGCATTTTTATTTAGCGGCCAAGTAGAAGGTGAGCAATTAAAAGGAACTTTTTATTCTGGCAATCATTTTAAGGAACCCTTTGAGGCTATGCGCAATGATGCTTATGAGCTTCCAGATGCAAATTCATTAACTTATATTAAAGATGGTTATGATGGTTTAGAGTTTACTTTTCCAAATCTTAAAGGCGAAAGTATCTCCTTAAATGATGACAATCTTAAAGGAAAAGTAAGAATTATACAAATTATGGGAACTTGGTGCCCTAACTGTTTAGATGAGACAAGATATTATGTAGACTATTATAATGCTAATAAAACAGATGATTTAGAATTTCTAGCTCTTGCTTTTGAGTATGCTCCTACCGAGGAAAAGGCTTTTAAAAGTATTGAAAGGTTAAAAGACAATGCAAATGTCCCTTATCCTATATTATTAGCACAATATGTTAGTGCAGACAAAGCTAAATCTCAAGAAAAGTTACCTATGCTTAACCAAATTCTCTCCTATCCTACTACTATATTTGTAGATAAAAAAGGTGTAGTAAGAAAGATTCACACTGGTTTTGATGGTCCTGCAACTGGAGAAAAGTATGAAGTTTTTAAAAGTGAGTTTGATGCTTTTGTAACAGAATTATTAGCTGAATAACTAAGAAACCTTAGCTCTCAAACTGTTTTCTTGCTGCAACCTCAACATTCATTTGTTTAATACGGCTGTCTACTTTGCGTTTAAAATCTGTATCTGCTATTATGGCCATATTATCTAGATAGCGAATAACTTCTTGCTTTCTTATGTCAGAGAAATTAAGGCCTTTCATATTGGCTTTCATTAACTCCCTAAGCATATCGAGCTTTGTGTTATAGGTTTTCTTAAAATATATTTCAGGATTTTCATACCAGTCTTCGGGCAAATCGAAATCTGTTAACCTTAGCGAAATTGCACTCTGTATATTTCTTACATCTCTAGAAGAGAAAAATGGAAAAACATCTTGTACTTGTTTGTATAACGCTGCATAAAATTGGTGCTCGTTAGCTGTATGAGCAGCTTCAACAGTTTCATAAATTTTCAAGACGCGTTCTTCTGTTGGCTTTTCAATTGTCTCCATAAGTTGAGATAAGTTTGAAACCAATTGTTGATCGGCTAAAAAACTATAGTCTGGATTTTTCATACTTACAAAACCAGGTAATGTGGTTTCAAATTTTTTCCACCACAAATAGTCTTGATCTATAAAGTCGTTCTCAGATTGCGCGCCATCAATTTTAAATCTGCCTTGAATCCTATTTATTACTGCTTTATCTAATTGCTCTGGTAAGTTTGTAAATAAGCCAATAGATGAATTTCCGTAATTCATAGCATATGCACCTTCTGTATACCTTAAAAACACACCTATTACTTCTTTAACACCTGCAGAAACACCTTGTGCTGTACGTTCTTGTAAATTATTCTCAGCATCATCTATAGGTGCAAAGATTAAGCGAGTTGGGTCTTGCAAAGGTTTCATCCACTGTACCATCTTTTCCGCAGAACCACCTTGAAATGTAGATATTAACGTATCTGGCATTGGGTGAAATAAAAATGGAACTTCTAATTGGTCTGTTAACTCTTTTAATCGTGTTGCAATAGCTGCAATTAGCATACTCTTTCCTGTACCAGGAATACCGTAACCCATAAATACTGGCATAAAGCCGCCTAATTCCTGAAACGGGTTCTTCTTTGCTTCTACATCATAACTTAGCAAACGCTCTGTTAGCCGTCTAGAAAAATGTTTGGCGTCTCGGTTACCAACAATTTCTTCAAACTTAATTTTATTAAACTCTACACTCTTTGCTGTATCTAAAAAATTTAGATCCCAACCTGAGATAGAAAATGTTGAATTCTCTAATTTATATGTTCTGTCTGTTATAGTTTCTGTGTGCTCCAACGCATTTTTACGAAGATTAATTTCTCCTATTAATGCTTCAAAGAAAACAACCGTAAAATCTATACTATCACGTTCTTTAGTAATAATATCAGGATGATTTAAGTACTTGTCATAATAAAACAGCACACACGATAGTCCTTTTGTAGGTGTGTTTAAAGACAGTTCTGGTATTCCTGCAAACTTGTTTTTCATCACGTTTACAGTTTCACTTGTGCGTTCTTTTAATGTAGTGACTATGTAACTTGCCAAACTAAATAACATAAATGCCGTAGCGGTTTGCATCTTAGCTTCTAAGTCGTGACGCTGGTTAGGTGTTAAGGTTGCCTTGCGTTCATTTAAATCGCTTAAACCAGAGGCATCATAATAACTATCCTTTGCCCATATACCTATGGCTATAGCTTCTTGTAAAACAAATAGCGTCTCATTTAGTTGTAATGGTAATGCTACTGTATCTGGCAACAACCGTTTTTTAAGAGCTAAAATTGTTTTTGAAACAGAAGTAATGTCTGTGGCAGAAGAACCTCCAGTTGCTTTAGAAAGGTAAAGTAATATGTTTTCCTGCTCTTTGGTTTCCTTTTCCTTGCTTTTTGCTCGATAACCTTGCTCCCATTGTATTCCTTTAATATAGGAAGCCGCTTCTTCTCGCAACGCTTTTAAATCTGCTTCTTTTATTGGGAATGTACTGTTATGTTCCATTTGTTTTAGGTTAAGATAGTTGTCTGGTTCTATGAATAAAAAATTATAAGAAAGCACTTTACGGCACTAAGTACTATTCCCTAAATTCCTTTTTTCAATGTTCTTTTTTCTTTAAATCAATTTCAAGATCGTCTATTAGGAAAGGAGATTTACTTAACCTTGTAATTGTTTCTGGAACGTTATGATATAACATTTGCAATACACGATGTGGTGCAAATAAGTATTTCTCTGTTGGTTGCTTATCCCAATGTTGAAGGGTTTGCTTCATAAAAAAACTACCTTCCTTAAAAGTGCCTTTTGTAGTTAAGTTGTCTATACTTAATGTTAATGCATAAGAAGATAACGGTAAGTCTTTACTTACAATACTCTTAAGTATTTGGTGTGTGAAAATATTTTCGTCTTTTGCAAATACGCTATGAATTGGTCCTAAATCTAATCTCCTTAATAGTTTTGGATATACCTTATATAGTTTTTTGTCTATAAGATATGCCAAGGTATCCAAACTCATAGATCGGTCTGCAGTACTTAACAACACTGTATATAAATCGTCTTTTAGGTCTTCTACGTCTCCAGAATAATCAAAGTACATGAAGTTTAAAAAAGGTCTGTTTAAGCTCACATCATAAAAGCACCAACTCACCATATATTGAGCGTTGTGTGCATTTGCCTTTAATATTTTTCCCTGTATAAATCTTTTGAAAATTTTATGCTCTTCAACATCTGAGTAATATACTATAGATGCTGCTTGAAATAATTGGTGCTCACTAATATGAGTTTTGTCTTTTAAAAGAGTATCTAAAAATTTCTCCTTTAGCTCTTCTACTTTAGGTAGCCTATTAATATGTTCATTTCTTAATGCTAAGTCGTTTATAAGATATCTAAACTCAAGGTAGTTAGGAAAACCAGATTCTGTAACATCAATTTTCATATGATGCTCTTCATCATATTTATATTTAACACGCATCATCTCTAAAGAATACAAGAATAGCTTCATGTATTGCTTAATTAAAACTACTTCTTGGGTATTACATAAGCTATGAGTTTCTAAGCCTTTTAAGACAACATCTATAGCATGTGTTACAATATGATGATAAAAAACATACTGTTCCTTAGTCTCTAAGGTAGCAGAATCTAACGGTGTTACAATTTGATTTAAGGACATGTAATATATTGGAAAACTAGAATAGACAGTAAAAAAAAGTACTCGTATTATTGAAAACACTAAAAATGCAACACTATGCGATTACATTTTTAGTGTTTAAACTTAAAGGGAATTAACTTAAAAGGTCATCTCCAGAAGTGTCTGGTTCACTTGGTTTCTTAGGAGTTTCTGGTGTAGGATTTTGCTTTTTATCATCTGCGTAATATTCTTCAAACAGTTCTTTCATATCTATCCCATATCTGTCTGCAAAATTTTGTCGTATTGTAGCATCCTTTTCTCTTATTTCCTGTAATGCTTCAGCATAACTGCCATACACACCTTTCATAACTTTTTCATGAACAGGAATGTTATCCATCATACTTTGTCTTGCCTTAGCACTTGCTGTATGCATAGATGCCAATGTTTCTCCTATATGCTCATCTGTCTTAACACCTAGGTGTTCTAAGATTGCCGCAAACTCTTGATCTGTACGTGCTTTTAATGCTACAATATAACCATCATAGTATTTTAGACGCTCTTCTGTATCACTCTTTAATTTAGCACGATGCGTTTGTAAGTTACTGCGTAAAGACGTTAAAACTTTAATGGTAAGATTATGTTTATGTACAAAGCTGTCTTTTGAAGCTGCAAGCGTTATATAGGCGTTTCTCAACCCTTCTAACTCTTCTACTTTTTGCTCAATCTGAGTAACTTTTCCTATTGCCTCTGAGTATTGTGTAGATTGCTTGTCAGTAACTTCTTCTAGAGCTTGACGTGCTTGCTTCAACAATGCATATTGCTCTTCTAGCTTTTCTTCTGTTTCTGCTTTTTTCTCAAGTGCTTTTGTATGGTTTTTACTTGCTTCTACAATAGCATCTTGTAACCTGTCTTCTACTTCTTTAATTTCAACTTCCCTATTTTTAAGACGTGTAACTGCTGCTTGAGACTTATAAGATAATTCACCTAAAAGTGTTTGTACATCTGCACTTTCAATACGCTCTTGAAACATTGCTTTAGCTTTATTATCTGCAGCATCTCTAGTTTTCTGAGCTTCTTTAAGTTCTTCTTCTTTCTTTTTAATTCGGCTTTTGCGACCAAATAAATTATTCCACCACGTGTCTTTTACATTTTCTGCATCTTCCAGTTCAATCTTAGCACGTTCTAATGCTTTTTGAGCATCATCTATCACTTTTTGCTCTTCGGCATTTAATGATGAGAATTTCTCGAATATTATTCCTACTTCATCTTGATAGTCTGTAAGATCTTTAATGGCATCTAATAGTGTAGACCTATCTGTCTCTGCCATTTTCACAACATCGTCTAATGTGGCATTTAAGATTTTTTGTCTTGTTTGTGGGTCTTGTTCCTGAGAAAGTCTAGACTTCATCTGGTCTATGGTTTTGCCCCAGTTTACATCTACTTTTTCTTGGCTCTTTTCTGAAGATGCCGTTTCTAATAAATCAAAATCGTCTGCCATGTTGTATTTAAATTGTGTTAAGTCTTAGTGTTGATTAATGAAAAATGTTATAGCAATTTCGTTAAAATAGTTGAGTATTAAAATTTTGAAGGCTTTCATTTTTACAAGTAAATAAAAATTACTGTGAGTATTAAAATGAGAACTATTGTTGTGAATACGACAATCTTTTTCAATCTCATTTTATGCTCCTTTTTTAATCGTCTTCTTATATCGAATAATAATGATTCTGTAACCTCAACTGAATGTAGTTTTTTAACCTTACCTGAATATACTTTATGCGTGGATTGCTTAAAGAATTCCTGAGTACGAGAAGACGTCTTTTGCCTTCTGTCCTGTAACATTTTCATCTGATGTGGACCGTAACTCATTTTTAGGGTTGTTTAATAGATAAGTAATCAAAATCGTTAAAATGTTACAGTTTATTTACAAAATAAGCCTTAAAGACTAGATTTAGCACAAAAAAAATCCCGATGGTTAAACCATCGGGATTTAATAATTTATAGTATTTAAATAGTGTTTAGTCTAACACAAACTCTGTTGTAGATAGTAATTCATTACCATTAAATACATTTACTGTATACTTTCCTTCTAAGAAATCTCCTCTTGTGTTTTTTACATTTTCACAAACATCTAAAGGCTTGTTCTCGTAGTAGAATCTTGAAATTTTACTATATGTTATCTGCTCACCATCAACTGTAACAGTTTGATTGGCACCCATAATAATACCTTTAGGATCTTTTACTTGTACATATAATACTTTGTCTCCAGGTTCTGCTAAACGGTTTGTAGGTATAGTATAACAAGTTCTTATTAAGTCTACTCTACTTGCGTTGTCATTTTCAACTAAACGTCCTGAACGTCTTTCAATAACTGCATTAGATTTTAAACTTACTACAGATAATCTAGCTTCTTTGGCAATTACCGTTTCTAACTCTTCTGCTTTAGTAGCTAAAGAATCTTTTGCTGCATTGGTTTGATCTAACTCTTCCTTAGTTTCTGTAACACGCATAGCTAATAAGCTATTAGTACCTCTTAAAGAATCGTTTTGAGCAAATAAATACTCTAACTGCTTGTTAAGCTTATTAACTTGACCTTGGTAACGACGTAATACAGCAATATCTGCTTTCATTACCTCAACAGAATCTATAAGTATTTTTACACGCTCTCTAGCTTCATTTAAGTCTGAGTTTACAAGGTTGTTTTCTTCAATAACCTCATCATACTGCACAACCATTTCATTAAGGTCTTTAAGTACAATTTCTTTCTCTTTCTCTAATTGAGCTTTAGTCTCTTTTTCCTGGTTGTATAACTTTACAACCATAATACCCGCAACAACTAGCAATACTGCTAATAGTATAGTGAGTACACGCATTCCTGTGTTATTTTTTTCAGTTGTCATAAATTTAATTTTTATAGCTCTACACTAAACGTGGAGCATTTATACGTTGCAATATTATATAGTTAAACGTCTCGAATGTATTGAAATTATGTTATTTAGCTAAGATTTAACGTGTTTATGTAAAAATATGTTAAAATAAAAAGAGCTTAACTACTGGTAGTTAAGCTCTTGTAAAATTTAATCGACGAACTAATCTCTTGTTAGTCGTTTGTATTTGATTCGTTTTGGCATTAAATCGCCTCCTAATCGTTTCTTTTTGTTCTCTTCATAGTCACTAAAACCACCTTCAAAGAAATATACTTGACTATTACCTTCAAAAGCAAGAATATGAGTACAAATTCTATCTAAGAACCAACGGTCGTGAGAAATTACTACTGCACAGCCTGCAAAGTTTTCTAAACCTTCCTCTAATGCTCTAAGTGTATTTACATCTAAATCGTTAGTAGGCTCATCTAACAGTAATACGTTACCTTCTTCTTTAAGCGTCATTGCCAAGTGAAGACGGTTTCGTTCACCACCAGAAAGCTTGCTTACTTTTTTGTTTTGTTCGCTACCACTAAAATTAAATCTGCTTAAGTAAGCTCTAGAGTTAACCTGCTTGCCACCCATCATTACTAATTCTTGGCTATCGCTAAAGTTTTCCCAAATAGATTTATCGTTATCTATATTAGCGTGCTTTTGATCTACATAGGCGATCTTAGCTGTGTCTCCTACCTCAAAATTACCGCTATCTGGACTTTCTTCGCCCATAATCATTTTAAAAATTGTTGTTTTACCAGCACCGTTTGGTCCAATAATACCAACAATACCTGCTTGAGGAAGTTGAAAGTTTAAGTCGTCATATAACAATTTATCACCGTAAGCTTTACTTACGTTTTTAGCTTCGATTACATTTGTTCCTAAACGTGGACCATTTGGAATATAAATTTCCAACTTGTCATCTAACTGTTTTTGGTCTTGAGATAATAGCTTATCATAATTTTTAAGACGTGCCTTTTGTTTAGTCTGGCGTCCTTTTGCACCTTGACGCACCCATTCTAACTCTCGCTCTAAAGTTTTTTGACGTTTAGAGGCTGTTTTGCTTTCTTGAGCCAAACGTTTAGACTTTTGATCTAGCCAAGAAGAGTAGTTACCTTCCCAAGGAATACCTTCACCTCTATCTAATTCTAAAATCCAACCAGCAACGTTATCTAAAAAGTACCTATCGTGAGTTACTGCTATTACCGTTCCTTTATATTGTTGTAAATGGTGCTCTAACCAATGTACAGATTCTGCATCAAGGTGGTTGGTAGGCTCATCTAATAAAAGAACATCTGGCTCTCTAAGCAGTAATCTACATAAAGCAACACGACGGCGTTCTCCACCAGAAAGTACACTTATTTTTTTATCTGCATCTGGCGTACGTAGCGCATCCATAGCTATATTAAGCTTTGTGTCTAGATCCCAAGCATTGCTGGCATCTATCTCGTCTTGCAAAACTGCCTGACGGTTCATAAGCTTTTCCATCTTATCTGGATCTGAGTAAACCTCTTCTAATCCAAATTGATCATTTATTTTATTGTACTCATCTAAAACAGCAACAGTTTCTGCTACACCTTCTTTTACAACTTCCAGTACTGTTTTGTCTTCATCTAATTTTGGTTCTTGCTCTAAGTAACCTACAGAATAATCTTGAGAGAAAACCACATCACCTTGAAAATTCTTATCTACACCTGCAATAATCTTTAATAATGTAGACTTACCAGAACCGTTTAAACCTAGGATACCAATTTTAGCACCATAGAAAAAACTCAAATACATATTCTTAATTACTGGTGTATTAGCACCAGGAAATGTCTTGCTTACACCAGACATTGAAAAAATTACTTTTTTATCGTCGCTCATAAATAGTCAAAAATTTAAATTTAAAATAAGAGGGTTACTAAACGCGTCCTTTTAAGGCATTAAACACCCAAGCAATAGCAAAGAAACCAATTCCCACAGACACAAAGCCCCAACCGGCTACATCGTCATATTTAAAAGCACCTAGAGCAATTAATCCTAGACCTACTAATATCATTATAAATGTGGCCCAAGCCAATACTGTATTTTTATTCATCATCCTTCTATAAAATTTTATTGTGTTATTTGGGCGCTTAAACAGGCTATTCGCTAAATCTCCTTTACAAAGGAGGATACCGCTTCTATCCTTAGCGCAGTAATGAAGGACAAATATCGTGTATTGGTAACTTTCCTACAACACTGTTTTTACTTGCAGGAAAAAACCCCTTATAAAATGTAAACTACAATTTATAAGGGGTTTTGAAAAATTATATTAGCTTCAATTTAGCTTGTAGGTCCATTATCGACGTTAGACTCTAACACAGCTTCAATTGAGTTTGGAATATTTTCTAATAAATCATATCCAGTAAGGTTCTCTATAGCATTAACAGTTGTTCTATACTGTGCCCAATTGCTATTAACGCCTTGGTCATTAGGGACATTAATTGCAATGACTCTAGTGCTTGTGGTTACTCGATTAATATCATCTGTGCCATTATCTAAAATCAATGCCACTTTCCAGAACGTATCTGGCACTGTAATTTGCCCACTATCTATGGTTGCAGCATAACCATTACTTCCTGTACCACCAGAACCGTGAACCCCAGAAATAATATGAATTTCCTTACCTTCATCTGTTAACGATCTTAGATAGTTTTCAAAATTTGCCCAAGTTTGCTGGTTGTTATCTGGAGATTGTGGCGCAATGTTACTCATATAAAATGTGTTTTCATTAGCACCATCTGTATAAGTTCTATCTGCCGAAGGACACAAATGACCTCTATTAAATCCTGTACCAGTATAATCTCCAGTAGTTGGTTTATAAAAACTGCTAGGTAATGAGTAATCACCTTTAAAACAATCACAACGGTCTGCATTTCCTCTCCAAGCATCACTTAAATGCCAGCTTACCCAATTTGCTGTTCCTCGTGAGTTATTGTAAGACAAGATGAAATCTGGTTTAGAAAGGTAATAGTTGTTAGATGAAGTGTTGGCATTAGATGGATTTCCGAAGGTAATATTGCTATCTCTTGCTGCTGTTCCGCCACCACCATTTCCACTTCCAGATGATGTTGTGATTTCGAAGTTGTCTATATTTATTCTATTGCTACCACCAGAAAGTTTCATAATACCAAATCTTACAGCAGACGTTGTATTTACTGTAAATGTTACAGTGTTTAAGGTTGTAGAGTTTGTGGTTACTGTATCACCTACATAGTACCAGTTTGCTCCATTATCATAAGAAGCAATTAAACGCCAAGTAGATGTGCCATTGCTACCGTATTTAGCGTGCCTAACTCTTACTATGTTTGCACCGTTATCCATATTAAAATTCATGATAGCATAACCAGAATTTCTTATGCGCATAGATTTAGAGCCATATTTTCTATCATTAGATAGTGAGCCTAACAAAGCATCTGTTAAGTACCAGCTTCCAGATGCAAGCGTAACATTGGCACCAGCGTAACTACCTTTAGAGCCGCTTTCAAAAGCTTCAGTAAAGCCATCCACTCTTAGTCCTGAGAAGTTATGTTCATGTGCTCCACTATTATCTTGTAAAGTTGTCTTAGCTTCAATTTCTCCAATAACTTCAACAGAAAGTGTTTCTAAAGATTCATAAGTATCATCATCCTTCGAACAGGATACAATAATTAAAAGCGTTGATAATACAATTAGGGGTTTAAATAAAAATGATTTCATAAATGTTTGGTTTGGTTAATACAAGTGATAAATGTACATCTAACTCCCTATATTCTATGTTAATATAAGATGAACAATTACAAATCTATTTGCGTGTTATAAACAGGTTTTAAACATTTTCCATTTATAAAAGGAATACTGCCAATTGAAAAAATATAAACTCTTAAATTTCAAAGTGGTTTTTTGTATTTTCGCAACAATAGCAAACCAACACATCATTATTCTATGGATATCAACTTCAATAAAAATGAAGACGTTAATAAATTAAAGGTTTCAAATTTAAGAGATCGACTTGCAAAAATTAAACTTGGCGGCGGTGAAAAGCGTATTGAAAAACACCATGCTAAAGGAAAGATGACAGCAAGAGAACGTATTAACTATTTACTAGATGATCACGAAGCTGCTATTGAAATTGGTGCTTTTGCTGCAGACGGTATGTACGAAGACCATGGTGGTTGCCCAAGTGCAGGTGTTGTTATTAAAATAGGACATGTTAAAGGCAAACAGTGTATTGTTGTAGCAAATGATGCTACCGTAAAAGCTGGTGCTTGGTTTCCTATGACTGGCAAGAAGAACTTGAGAGCCCAAGAAATAGCTATGGAAAATAGATTACCTATTATTTACTTAGTAGATAGTGCTGGTGTGTATTTACCTATGCAAGATGAAATCTTTCCAGATAAAGAGCATTTTGGGCGCATTTTTAGAAACAATGCTGTAATGAGTAGTATGGGTATTACTCAAATAAGTGCAGTTATGGGTAGTTGTGTTGCTGGTGGCGCCTATTTACCTATTATGAGTGATGAAGCGTTGATAGTAGATAAAACTGGAAGTATATTTTTAGCTGGAAGTTATTTGGTAAAAGCTGCCATTGGTGAAACTATAGATAATGAAACTCTTGGAGGCGCAACAACACATTGTGAAATTAGCGGTGTAACAGATTATAAGTCTAAAGACGACAAAGATGCTTTAGATACCATAAAGAATATCATGGATAAAATTGGCGATTTTGATAAAGCTGGTTTTAATCGTAAAAAAGCTCAAAAACCATCTTTAAATCAAGATGAAATTTTCGGAATCCTACCAAAAGCTAGGCATGAGCAATATGATATGATGGAGATTATCTCAAGATTAGTAGATAACTCTGAATTTGAAGCTTATAAAGACGGCTATGGACAAACAATTATTACTGGATATGCTCGCATAGATGGTTGGGCTGTTGGAATTGTAGCCAACCAACGTAAAATTGTAAAAACCAAGAAAGGTGAAATGCAATTTGGTGGTGTAATTTATAGCGACAGTGCAGATAAAGCCACACGATTTATAGCAAACTGTAATCAAAAGAAAATACCGCTAGTGTTTTTACAAGATGTTACAGGTTTTATGGTAGGTAGTAAAAGTGAACATGGTGGCATTATTAAAGATGGCGCTAAATTAGTAAATGCTGTAAGTAACAGTGTTGTTCCTAAGTTTACTATTGTAATTGGTAACTCTTATGGTGCTGGTAATTATGCAATGTGCGGAAAGGCTTATGACCCAAGATTAATTGCGGCTTGGCCAACTGCAGAACTTGCTGTAATGAGTGGAAACTCTGCCGCAAAAGTCTTATTGCAAATTGAAACTGCATCTTTAAAGAAACAAGGCAAAACAATTACTAAAGAGAAGGAAGATGAAATGTTTAAGAAGATAAAAGATCGTTATGACGAGCAAGTGTCTCCTTACTACGCTGCATCTAGATTATGGACAGATGCTGTAATTAATCCTTTAGATACCAGAAAATGGATTTCTCATGGGATTGAAGCTGCAAACCACGCTCCTATAGAGAAGAAGTTTAATCTTGGTGTTTTACAGGTTTAATATCTTTAATTCATAAGATTTTGATCCAGTGTATTTAATCTATGTATTTTACCTGAGTCTGTCTCTTCAAATTTTTCTATAAATATGATTTGTTTTGGACGCTCAAAACGATCTAGTGTTTTCAAGCTTTTTATGGCTTGAGAAAGATTTGTTTTGGTTTCTTCAGAAAATTCTCTCTCTACGAGTAAGATTAGTTTTTCTCCTAGAGAATCATCTTCTACAGAAGCTACAAAAAATCTATGCCCTATTATTTTAGATAATTTGGTTTCAATTTCTTCAGGATACAATTTTACACCACCACTATTTATGACATTGTCATACCTACCACGCCATATAAATTTTTTATAGGTAAGCAGCTCTACAACATCATTTGTTACAAGTTCCTCATCACTAACATTAGGTGCTTTAATTATAAGACAGTCTCTATGGTCTAACTTTATAGTTACCTTAGGAAAGGTCTTAAATGGTATGGTCGTTTTTTTCTGCTTTTTAGGATTTATACGTCGTGCGGCAATATGACTACAGGTTTCTGTCATACCATAAGTTTCATACACCTTAGTTTTAATTCCTTGTACAAGCTTGCTTAAATTAACAGAAATAGCACCACCACCAACTATTAGTTTTTTTACTAAATGCAGTCTCGCTAATGAGTTATCAAGCTGAAATGGCGTCATTGCACAAAAATCATAACGCTTGTAAACTTGATCTAAAGGATTTGCTTTTGGAGGAACCATATCTAGTTCCCAACCCAAAACTATTGCCCTAACCAACATCATCTTACCAGCTATATAATCTGCAGGCAAACATAATAATGCAGTACATGGATTTTGAAGTTTAAAGAATTTTTGAGAGGCAAGAGCACTATTTATCATATGCTCTTTTTTAAGTTTAATTACCTTAGGTTTTCCGGTAGAACCAGATGTACTAACTTCTACATAGTCTTTCTCATCTAACCAATCTAAAAGAAAATTACCTACTTTCTCTTCATAAGGCTCTCCTTCCTTTACCAAACTGTAAGCAACCACCTTTAGGTCTTGAGAAGAATAATGGTGCTTGTTAAGTTTAAAATCTCGATGTGTCTCTACGGTCTCTATATTTAGTTCTTCTAACATAATTATCAATGTTAGACTAAGATATTAACTTATACGTTATGAGAATACTAAGAAAGCGTTATATTTTTATTCTAAATCTTCAGCATCAGATAGTATACTGTAATCTGGATCAACAGGTTTTTGATAAACATTTACTTTTCCAATTAGACGTTCCTTCCAATTATTCCATTTGTAAACTTTTCCAAATATGAATAATAATAAAGGAAACATTATAAAAACTGGAGCAATTAACTCCACAAACCCTAAGCTAGGGTCTGAAATATCTTTAAAAATAGAATCGGTTTGCAATGCTGTCCAGTCTGCGGTAACTAAGAGCGCAGTAAATATATTATTTGCAGCGTGAAACCCTAAGGCCAACTCCATACCATCATCCATTAAGGTAAGTATCCCTAAAAACAAACCTGTACCAATATAATATACCATAACACCATAGCCTAGTTTATCTACTTCTGGGTTTGCAATATGCAATAATCCAAATACTACTGATGTAAGCAGTAATGGAAACCATTTGTTTTTCACAAAATAACCAATGCCCTGCATTAAGTATCCTCTAAATAAATATTCCTCAAAACTGGTTTGAAAAGGTAATAGCAGGAAAGATATAAGACAAAGTATTATGAATGGTTGCCAATTAAAATTTAACACATAATCTTCAGGTGTAACAGCATAATCTAACAACACCAATCCAGATGATAGTATACCCCAAAAGAAGAATGCAAAGAATATTCGCTTCCAGTCTACAGTTTTTCTTGCTGTTGTTAATGAAGTAATGCTTTGCTCGTGTAGTTTTTTTACTGCAAAAAGCAGAAACAATAAACCACCAAGAAACGGAAGAATGATAAAAATTAAATTAACGTTGGAAGAAAATGCTGTCATAACTGCAGAAACATCTTCTAATTGTGAAGCCTCTAATTCACCTTGTGCCACTTTGTAACCTAATCCTATAAGATGTGGTACAGAGAAAACAAAAACACCAACTATAGCTATTATCACACCAATAATGTAACGCCACCAATCATGAAGTGTGTTTTGAACTTGTGCTATATACATAAAATTTAATTTAAGGGTTTAGAGATTAGACGCCATAAAAGTATCTATGTTACGTCTGAATATTAGATACAGTAAATTGAATTATTCACCATCTGACATTTCTTGCTTTTTCTGTTTAAATGGTCTAATTATTAGTCGTGCAGCTTTATCATAATTAATATAATTATACGTCCAATTAAAGAATGTAACTAACCTATTTCTAAAACCGACCAAAAACCAAAGGTGAATAAACATCCAGATAAACCAAGCAAAAAAACCACCAATACGAAATTTACCTAAATCGACAACTGCTTTATTTCTACCTATAGTAGCCATTGTGCCTTTATCAAAATAGCTAAACGGCTCAAGTGGTTTACTTTTTAATATATGTTTAATGTTTTTGGCAAGTTGTGCACCTTGTTGAATGGCAGGTTGTGCAACCATCGGATGTCCTTTAGGGTATTCATTACTTGCCATTAATGCTATGTCTCCTACCGCAAAAATATGCTCATAACCCTCAACTTGATTAAATGCGTTTACTTTATATCGGTTTGCTTTATCTATAATAGCATTAGCGTTTAAACCTTTTACTGGTGCTCCTGTTACACCTGCAGACCAAATAAACGTTTCGGTTTCAAAAGACAAATCGCTTTTAGTAGTTACTGTTTTACCATCATAGTCTTCAACAAACGTTTCAAAATGTAGCTGTACTCCTAAGTTTTTTAGGAATTTCTCTGCTTTTTTTGAAGCTGCCTCACTCATTGGCGGTAAAACCCTATCTAAACCTTCAATAAGATGTATTTCCATCTCATTTATATCTAGTCCAGGATAATCTTTGGGAATTACATTGTTTTTAAGTTCTGCAATAGCACCACTTAACTCTACTCCAGTTGGACCAGCACCAGCAATGACAAAGTTTAATAATGCTTTCCTCTTTTCTTTTGAAGCTGTAATATTAGCTTGCTCTAAGTTTTCAAGAATTAAGCTTCTAATGTTTAAGGCTTGTGGTACAGTTTTCATCCACATTCCGTTTTCTTCTATACTCTTATTGCCAAAGAAATTTGTTTTGCTTCCTGTAGCAATTACCAAGTAGTCAAATTTTAAATCACCTATGTTGGTTGAAATTGAATTTGTTTCAGCATTTATTTGATGCACCTCTGCCATCCTGTAATGACAGTTGCTTGCATTCTTAGTTATTTTTCGCAATGGATACGCTATGGAATCCGGCTCTAAACCACTAGTAGAAACCTGGTATAATAAAGGTTGAAACGTATGGTAGTTTCTCTTGTCTAATAACACCACTTGTAATGGCAATCCTTTAAGTTTTTTTACTAGAGAAATGCCTGCAAAACCGCCACCAATTATAACTAATCGTGGATGTTCTGTTTTTGGAAGATTCATAGAAGATGTTTCTCCCAAAGATACGAAACAAAGCATTTTACTATTCTTAAACAGGCGTTAAACCAGTGCTTTTCTAAATATATATTTGCTTCAGATATTTTAAAACTTATTTTTTTTCTAATTGCGCTGTAACAAGTTATAACTTTATACAACTAACAAGTAACTATCTAACAACCTGTGAAAACACAATTAGAACAACGTTTTGTAGCCCAACTCGAGGAAAACCAAAACATTGTGCATAAAATTTGTCGTATGTATACCAACGACCAACAATCGCACAAAGATTTGTTTCAAGAGATTACCATACAGTTGTGGCGTGCCTACCCTAAATTTAGAGGAGACTCTAAGTTTAGTACGTGGATGTATAGAGTAGCCTTAAACACTGCTATAACATTATACAGAAAATCTAAACGCCGAATTAAAACACAGGATTATGAGACGGTTCATTTTAAGATTAGTGACATACCTTATGATGATGAAACAGAACAACAGCTTAACCTAATGTATAAAGCCGTTAAGCAGTTAAATGATATAGAAAAAGCTTTAGTATTTCTTTATTTAGAAGATAAGAATTACAGAGATATTTCTGAAACCTTAGGAATAAGCGAGGTAAATGCAAGAGTGAAGATGAACCGAATAAAAACAAAATTAAAAACAATATTAAATCCGTAGATATCATGGAAGGATTGGATTTATTGAAACAGGAATGGAAGAAGCAGGATGCTTCTCTTCCTAAATATAAGAGTAACGATTTATATAAGATGCTTCTAGAAAAGTCGTCTTCTATAGTAAAGTGGATATTTTATATAAGTATTATAGAGTTTGTATTCTGGATAGGCTTATCTGTTATCATTGCTATTTTTGATAAGGATAATATGATGACAAAACCAGAATTTCAAGTTTTTAACTGGATTAGTAATATTATCTTTTATGGGGTAATTATCTTTTTTATGGTTAAGTTTTATATAAACTACAAACGCATAAACACAGATGATTCTATAAAAGGGCTAATGCGAAATATAATACAGACAAGACGTACTGTTAAGCATTATGTCTGGTTTAACCTTTTATTCTTTGCACTTTCATTTTGTGTAGTAAGTGTATTAATGTATACCCATAATGAATTTAGTACAACTCCAGAAGGTGTCTCTCCATACCTGTTGTTGTTTGTATTAATTGCCACTCTAATTGTTATTTTAGGGATACTAATACTTTTTTACAGATTGGTATATGGTATATTAACAACACGCTTAAAAAAGAACTACAAGGAACTAAAAACTATGGAGATATAAGGAATGTGATGTTGCTATAGTTTAATGACTATTGCTTACTAGCAAACATCTTTACATCTGTTTCTACAATCTCTTTGTTTCCTAAAATTATAAGACGCTCAACTACATTACGCAGTTCACGTATGTTTCCTGTCCAATCATATTCCTGTAATAGCTTGATGGCATCTTTTGAAAAACTTTTAGCAGGTGTGCCGTGTTCTTCAGATATCTTACCAGAAAAATAGTTTACCAGTAGTGGTATATCTTCTCTACGCTCGTTTAATGAAGGTACTTTTATAAGTATTACTGCAAGCCTATGGTAAAGGTCTTCCCTGAAATTCTTTTCTTCTATTTCTTGCTTAAGGTCTTTATTTGTAGCGGCTACAACACGTACATTTACTTTTATATCCTTATCACTACCCACACGTTGAATCTTATTTTCTTGAAGTGCACGTAGTACTTTAGCCTGTGCTGACAGACTCATATCACCAACCTCATCTAAGAAAATTGTACCACCATTTGCAGCTTCAAACTTACCAGCGCGATCTTTGTTTGCAGAAGTAAATGCACCTTTTACGTGACCAAATAATTCACTTTCAATTAACTCTGAAGGTATTGCAGCACAATTAACCTCAATCATAGGTCCTTTAGAACGTTCACTCTTTTGGTGTATCCAATGTGCTACCAACTCTTTTCCAGTACCATTAGGACCTGTTATAAGTACGCGTGCATCTGTAGGTGCTACTTTTTCTATCATTTCCTTAATAGTGTCTATTTCTTTAGACTCGCCTATCATTTGATAGTTTTTACCAACCTTACGCTTTAATCGTTTGTTTTCAACTACAAGTTCTTTTCTATCTAATGCAATTCTAACTGTATTTAAAAGCCTGTTTAAATCTGGTGGTTTAGAAATATAATCGAATGCTCCTAAACGCATAGTGTTTACTGCAGTATCTAAATCGCCATGACCAGAAATCATAACAATTGGAGTTTCTGGTTTAATTTTCTTCGCAGCTTCTAACACTTCGACACCATCCATCTTTGGCATCTTAATATCACAAAGAACCAAGTCAAAATCATTATCTTTTATAAGCTCAATTCCAGAAAGACCATCTTCTGCCTCCTGCACTTCATACGTGTCATTTTCTTCAGAAAGTATTTTAGTAAGTACGCGGCGTATTGCAGCTTCGTCTTCTATTATAAGTATTTTTGGCATTGTTTAGAGTTTAAATTTAATTCCGCCACGAGAATAAAACGTGTTAGAATCGTTTACAGTATACACATCGTCTGTATCTTCGTTTCGCATTCTTATATCATTAAGAAGTGTATATCCTGCATAAGCATAAAGTAACAGGTGATCTGTTAAGTAATATTCGTAACCTAGTCCTGCTAATACAACTGTCATGGAGATATTGTCTGCTGGTTTAGTTGTAGGGTTACCATCTACATCTATGTTCTCTTGTATATTTGCAAAAAATCCGTCTAGAGTTACAAAAGATTGTACAATACTCTTTTCACTAAAATAATGTTTGAGGTTAGTTTTTGGAACACCCAACGTATAGCTCCATTTTTCTGAAGCTCTTACATTATAGTTAATTACAGGTAAGGGAAAAGGCCTACCAGCTGTGGTTGAATATCTTAACCCTAAGATTAATCTCCAGTTTTTAGAAGTTCCTGGTTGGTCCTCCATATCTTTATCTTTAATAAAGTATACAGCTCCTGAGAATAAAAGATCGTCTGATTTTATACCATCTGTAAAGTTAGACGCTATAATTGTTCCTGTTTTTACTCCAAACCTCCAGTCATTTTTCATTTTAAAGGTATAACCTAATGAAAGATCATAAGACTGGAATCTCTCTAAATCTCTTGTAGGAAATGGCGTTAAATCTTCATAAACCAAATTTACATTTCTGTATTCTGCTCCAATAACAAGGTAACTGCCTTCTTTAACTTTTATAGGTGCATTTATTAATGCCCTAAAACGCCTAAATGAATTGTCTGAATCTGATTGTGGAAAATAGGTATATTCAATTCTGGCTAAGTCTGAAGTTTGGGCTTCTGCTTGATGCATGCCAATACTTAATAAAGCGAATATTACTAAACAGATTCTAGTCATTTGCAAGGTTATTATTTGGGTTATTATTTGGTTGATTAAATATATGCACATCGCGTTGTGGGAACGGTATAGACACATTATTTAATCTAAATTTCTTATCTATATTAAAACGAAGTTCACTTTTAATTTTAGGATCTACAAAAGAATCGCTAACAAAAAAGTAAACGCCAAAAAGCAGAGCAGAGTCTGCAAAGTCTTCAAACAGAACAAAAGGTGCAGGTTTTTTTAGTATGCCACGTTGTTCTGCAGCACAATCTAAAAGAATCTGTTTCACTTTTTCTGTGTCACTTCCGTAAGCCACGCCAACTTTTACGGCTTCACGTGTGGTCTTATGGTTTTGTGTGTAGTTAAAGATCGTATCACTTATAAATTTATGATTTGGTATGATAATTACCTTATCATCTCTTGTTAAGGCTCTTGTGGTGCGTAATTTTATTTCTATTACACGTCCTACTCTACCTTCCATCTCTATGATATCTCCTACGTGTAAAGATTTATCTGTTATTATAAAAACACCACCAATAACATCTTGAAATAACTCTTGTAATGCTAAACCTAAACCAACAAATAATGCTGCAGATGCTGCTAACAATGCTGTAATTTGAACACCTGCTGAGTTTAGTGTTATGATAATTACGAACAGATAAATAACATACTTAAAGAAGCTAAATATGCTTATAAACTTGTTCTTATCTTCAATTTCCATTTTACGTGTGTAAAACTTTCTAAAGAATCTAAGTGCATATGTAGTGATAAGGAACACTAATATTACTAATAGCAACATCCCGACAGTAAGGTGTATTTCCTTATCGGTACCTGCATTCCAACGCGGGCCATAGTTTAAAAATTCTTTAATGGAGCCCCAACCAAGAATGTCTGTCTCTATAGCTTTTTCTACACCTTCTTCAGCTTTCTCTACAGATTCCTTGACCTTGTCTTGAACGTCTTGTAATAATATAATAAATGATATAAGTAACTTCATTAGTATTTAAGCCATTTATACAGTTCTTTAAATGTTGGTTTTTTACCGTATTTTAAAATTCCTACTTTATAAATTTTTGCTGCTAACCAAACCATACCCCAAATAGACAAAGCTAAAATTAACATGGATAAGGCTACTTCCCAAATAGGAACACCAAAAGGAATACGCATAAGCATTACAATTGGCGAAGTGAGTGGTATCATAGAAAATATAACGGAAACTGTACCGTGAGGGTTTTCGATTACTGAAAAGAAACCTACATATATTCCTAACATAAGTGGCAGTATTACTGGCAACATAAATTGTTGGGTATCTGTCTCACTATCTACAGCTGCTCCTATTGCCGCGTAAATTGAACTGTACAGAAAATAGCCTCCTGTAAAATATAAGAAAAAACATACAATAAGTGACAACAGTGGTAATTTAGAGAACGCTATTACAAAATCCTGCATAGTATTGGAGTTGGAAGCGGCTTCTAAAGCTTTTTGTTGTACTATGGTTCCTTCTGAAGTATCTATGCCTAAAATTGTAGTTACAACAGTTAATAAAATGCTTCCTAAAATAACCCAGATTGTAAACTGCGTTATACCAGCTAAGGAAGTACCTAATATCTTTCCTAACATAAGATGAATAGGTTTTACTGAAGAAATTATAATCTCAATAATCCTATTTACCTTTTCTTCGATAACACTACGCATTACCATGTTACCATAAATTATAATGAACATCATTAAGAGATATCCTGCAATACCGCCAAATACCATTTTAGTGATGTTATCTAACTTAGAGCTTTTTTCGCCCTGAAAGTTTTCTATGTCTAAATTAACAGATGCTCTTGCCTTATCTAACGCAGAAGACTCTACACCTTCAGACAACAACCTCATATTAGATAACTTTCTGGATAGCGTATTCTCTATATTAGATATAACAATAAAGCTTGGTGACTCTTTTGAAAAAAACTTGACTTCAGTTTCAAATGTGGGATTATTAATTTGTTTAGGTATTACTAACAATCCATAATAGTCATCTTTCATAGCTTGTTCTTTGGCAAGCTCTACACTTAACGTAGAAACATCTAAATAGTTAATGTCGTTAGTGTTTTCAAAATCTGAGTAAAATGTACGATTAGCATCATGTATGGCTACTACCTTAGTCTCATCATTATTTAACTTAGCGAGATAGGCAATTAGGACTATCATTCCCACAAAGATTAACGGACTTAAAAATGTCATAATGACAAACGTCTTATTTCTAACACGTGCCAAATATTCTCTTTTAATTATAAGTTTTAAGTTACGCATGATCTGTGACGCTTTCTATAAATATATCGTGAATAGAAGGTATTACTTCCTTAAAATGAACTACTTGACCTTTACTCATTAGGTATTGAAGTAAATTATTAGATGTATTATTTGTATCTACCTGTATTGTACATTTTAATATATTTTCTAAGCTCTTAAAATGTGCTGGAGAAATTGTGTATAATTCTTCTAATTCTTTTTGCAGCTCTGTAATGTTTGAGGTTTTAATACCAACCTCATATTGATTTGAGCGGTATGCCTTTTTAACTTCTGTAATTTCTCCATCGAGAAGTTTATTACCGTGATGTATTAATGCCACATAATCGCAAAGTTCTTCTACAGACTCCATTCTGTGAGTTGAAAATACTATTGTAGCACCATTGTCTCTTAGCTTTAAAATCTCATCTTTTATTAGATTAGCATTAACAGGATCAAAACCACTAAAGGGCTCATCAAAAATTAAAAACTTTGGTTCGTGTAATACCGTTACAATAAATTGAATTTTTTGAGCCATTCCTTTAGAGAGCTCTTCAATCTTTTTGTTCCACCAACTTTCTATTCCAAACTTTTCGAACCAATATGTTAGTCTTGTTCTAGCTTGCTGTTTGCTTAGTCCTTTTAGTTGCGCTAAATACAAAGCCTGCTCTCCAACTTTCATACTTTTATAAAGTCCACGTTCTTCTGGCAAGTAACCAATATGAGCAACGTGATGTTGTTGCAATGGCTCTCCGTCTAAAAGTATTTGTCCAGATGTTGGAACACTAATCTGGTTAATAATACGCAGCAATGTTGTCTTGCCTGCACCATTAGGGCCAAGAAGACCAAAAATACTGCCTTTGGGAATAGCCAATGATACCGAGTTTAATGCGGTAAAGTCACCGTAAGTTTTGGTAACGTTTTTAGCTTCCAGAATGTAGTCCATATGCTTCAAAAGTAAGGCTAAATGTACATTTTTTAAGGGTGTTTAAGAAGACTTTAATAATGATTTATTACACAGTGACTTCTATAAAAAACAAAACCCATCCTTAGTAAACCAAGGATGGGAAAAAAATTGCTATGAAAAAGAAAATACCACTAATAAGTTATTAGTGATATTCAAATATATGTAAAATATTGTTAAAGAACCTAAATTATGAAAACATATCTTTTACTTTCTCAAAAAACGACTTATCGCCACCTTCTGGATTTGGTATAAAGTTTTCATCATTCTGCATTCTTTCAAAAAACTCTTTCTGTTCTTTGTTTAATGTCTTAGGAGTCCACACATTTACGTGTACTAAAAGGTCTCCTTTTCCATAGTTATTAATACTAGGAATACCTTTTCCTCTCAATCTTAATATCTTACCACTTTGGGTACCTTCATCTATCTTAATTCTTACTTTACCCGTTACAGTGTCTATTTCTTTTGATGCTCCTAAAGCAGCTTCAGAGAAACTAATATAAAGGTCGTAGTGAAGATTATCTCCTTCACGTTGTAAGTTAGGATGCTCTTTTTCTTCAATAGCTACCAATAAGTCTCCTGCAATACCATTTCCTGGCGCTTCGTTACCTTTTCCAGTAACTTTAAGCTGCATTCCATCTACAACACCTGCTGGTATTTTAATACTTACAGTTTCCTCAACAGTTGTCATACCTTGAGTATCTGCTCCAGAGCCTTTAGACTCAACAATTTGTCCTGCCCCATTACAAACGTTACAAGTAGCTGCAGTTTGCATTCTACCCAAAATTGTATTGGTTACTCTTGTAACTTGTCCAGAACCATTACAGGTTGTACAGGTTTTAAACGTAGTACCTTCTGCTTGTTTCTTTCGTTTTACTTTTATTTTTTTCTCTACACCATTTGCAATTTCCTCAAGTGTAAGTTTTACTCTAATCCTAAGGTTGCTTCCTTTTACACGACGTTGTCCGCCGCCACCAAAGCCGCCTCCAAAACCAGAGAAACCGCCACCGCCGCCGCCAAATGCGCCGCCAAAGATATCACCAAATTGGCTAAAGATATCGTCCATATTCATACCGCCACCGCCAAAGCCGCCAGAACCATCGAAAGCTTGGTGACCATATTGATCGTAACGTGCTCTCTTTTGAGGATCTCTTAAAACTTCATAAGCTTCTGCAGCTTTTTTAAACATTGCCTCTGCCTCTTCATTACCAGGATTTTTATCTGGATGATATTTTATGGCCTTCTTACGGTATGCTTTTTTAATTTCTGCATCACTAGCACCTTTGCTAATTCCTAATATGTCGTAATAATCTTCTTTCATATCTGTGTTTTCTAAATCCTAAAGTGAGGTTTAGATTAAAATCTATGAGTCTACTTTTACATCCAGACTCTGTAAGATGTGACATCTTAATGCCAATATTACATTCCTGTTACCACCTTTGGGTAACGTATTATACGCTCTCCTAACTTGTAGCCTTTTTCAACCACATCAACAATCTTACCTTTAAGCTTGTCTTTTGGAGCAGGAATTTGTGTGATAGCTTCGTGAATTTCTGCATCAAAAGTATCACCTTCTTTTACTTTCATTTCAGTAAGACCTTTGCTTACTAAAGTATCTCTTAACTTATTATGAATAAGCTCTACTCCTTTAGATAGGTTTTTATCTTTTGCTTTGCTTATTTCAGAATGTGCACGATCAAAATCATCTAACACTGGAAGCATAGCACCCATCATTTCTTGGTTTGCTGTCTTATACAACTCCATACGCTCCCTACTTGTGCGCTTCTTAAAGTTTTCAAATTCAGCAAATAATCGTAAGAATTTATCTTTTTCCTTTTGTAAATCTTCTTTTAAAGTTTCAAGTTCAGAAACTTCGGTTGTTTCTTCTTCTGTCTCTCCTTTGTTTTCCTGTTCTTCAGAAACTTTATCTATAGCGTCGTCTAAGACTTCTTCTATATTATCTTTAACTGTAGATTCTTCTTTATTAGTGCTCATTTTCTAAATCAAATTTTATAACTGAATATAAGTTGGCAAAAGTACTGCCAATACTTCTAAAATGTCAAAATGTCATCGCAATAATTTAATAATAATTTAAGAGCATACATTTATATACTATGTAATTTTGCATCATATTAAATTATTTAAAAACTAAGATTATGAAACGATTTTTCTTGAATGCTGCACTTGCTCTTGCTCTTGTAGGTACTGCTGTAGCTTGTAAAGGTGATAAAAAAAATGAAACAGAAGCTGGTGAAGCTCAAACTGAAGTTGCTGCCTCTGAAGCTGCTGCTAAATACAAAGTAGATACTGCTGCTTCTTCTTTAATGTGGATGGGTTCTAAGCCAACAGGTAAACACAATGGTACAGTAGCTATAGAGTCTGGTGTATTAAACGTTGAAAACGGTGCAATACAGAGTGGTACTTTTATTATTGATATGACTACTATTGAATCTACAGATTTAGAAGGTGATATGAAGAATAATTTAGATGCGCACCTTAGAGGAACTGTTGAAGGTAAAGAAGGTGACTTCTTTAATGTTCAAAAATATCCTAATGCTGCATTTTCTGTAACAGGTGTAACTGAAAAAGATGGTAAGACTTACGTACAAGGTAACTTACAAATTAAAGAGAAAAAGAATAATATTGAATTTCCTGTAACTACAACTATGAATGGTGACACTATGACTTTAGAGTCTGAGCCATTTACAATAGATCGTACTAAATGGGATGTAAACTACGGATCTAAATCTGTATTTGACAACTTAGGAGACAAGTGGGTAAGTGACGATATGGAAATTACTGTAAAGCTAGTTGCTAATAAAGCATAAGTTTTAAGTAACAATTTATTAAAGCGAGGCAGAAATGTCTCGCTTTTTTTGTGTTTTAAATTAAAGAACCAGTGTAATTGCTCACAGTTTTAGGCTATTATAAGGGTGAAATTTAATAACCTAAACTTAAAATTTAAAGACTTTTTAAATTTATAACGTATTTATTTTAAAGTTTTTAAGTATAAATAGCTCTAACTAATTTTATTTTAAGTATTTTCGCACTTTATTAATTAATTATTTTATAATGCAAACAGGAACAGTAAAATTCTTCAATGACACTAAAGGATTTGGTTTTATCAAAGAAGAAGGAACAAACGAAGAGCACTTTGTACACGTTACAGGTTTAATCGACGAGATTAGAGAAGACGACAGAGTTGAATTCGAATTGAAACAAGGTAACAAAGGAATGAACGCCGTTAACGTAAGAGTTATCGACTAAGCATATATTTTTTATCAAAGTAAAAGCCCTATCATTTATTTGATAGGGCTTTTTTTATGTTTAAGATTTGTTGTTACTTTTCTATTAGTTGTTACCTAATATAATTGGCAAACCACCATCGCCACCACCTACAACTACAACTTTAGCATTTGGAGATTTAGATAATTGCAAGGTTGCTTCTATACCTTTTTCCTGTAAAATTTTATCTGTTAAAGATGCACTTAAAATACGGTTGGCTGCTGCTTTACCTTCTGCATCAATACGTTGGCGCTCTGCCTCTTTCTCAGCTTTAGTAAGCCTAAACTCATATTCTAAAGATTCCTGTTCTTGTCTTAATTTACGCTCAATGGCGTCTTTAATTGTAGGAGGCAAAGTAACATCTCTTACTAACACTTCATTTAATTGAATAAACTGGTCATTCACAAGATTTCTAGTTTCCTCAAAAATTTCTTGTTGTATAGCATCTCTCTTGCTAGAATATAATTGCTCTGGTGTATAACGTCCCACTACACTTCTTGCTGCAGATCTTATACTAGGCAACAACACGCGTTCTTTATAGTCACGGCCTTTTTGACGGTGAAGCTTTCCTAAATCGTCATATATTGGTTGAAACCAAGCAGATGCATCGATATTAATTTCTAGACCGTTGCTTGATAATACTTTCATCTTTTCAAATACTTCCTGCTGTCTTACTTCGTATACAATTACTTTGTTCCAAGGTGCAATTAAGTGAAAGCCTTCACCTAGTGGAGACTCTTCTGTTACTACACCGCCACCAAAAGTTTTATAAAGTACACCAGCTTCTCCAGATCCTATTGTGATTGCAGATTTTGCTAGAATTATGATGATAATGACTACTCCTATAATAATTGGTAATCCTATCTTAGGTAATTTGTCCATGTTTTGTTTTTATATTTAGTTATATTAATCCGTTATACTTTCTAATAAACCACTCCAAACTAAGAGTTAAGATTATGATGCCTAATAAATAGTACCAATCTATTAAAGGTTTAATTTGCTTTTGTTGTTTTTGTATGGGGTTATAAGTTTCATTTTCTAATAAATTAGTTATAAGCTGAGCTGAATTACCCATACTGAACAGCTCTTTATTAGTATTAGTCGCTATTTGTTGTAACGGTGTTACATTAGCACTTAAAAATTGCTGCTCTACATTAAATTCAATAATCTCAAAATTTCCAGATCTTGAGATTGACTCGCCTGCAACTGTTACCGAAAATTTGTAGGAATCTGGAGTAAGACTACTTAAGTCTACCTCATACCTATTATTTTTTAAAACCATAGGTATCTCTTGCCTTGTATTGTTACGCTCACCAATTACAACCATAGAGAGTTTAGCCCTCGCATCAAACTCGTAGTTCTTATCAAAATACTGAGCGGCTAAAACAATGTTATCTCCACCATTGTAAAAAGAGTTGTAATTTATATTTAACCTATTACGCCTTTCCTTAGATGCTAAATATTGTATTAATTTACCAACAAACTCATCAAAGGGTTCAAAAGATTGGTTATCTAAATAACTTTGAGCTCTCCATCTCCAAATACCTTCTCCAAATAAAACAGCGTGTCGTTGTGCTCCATCTTCAATGGTTGTTAGCAGTGAGCTTCCTGTTGGTAGTCCAGAAATTGTTTGCATTAATAGTGGCGTATGGGCTTTTTTAATAGACACTTCACCAAACTCATCTACTAATGGAGGAAAGTTTGAAAATCCTATATCGTCTACCTGAAATGTTGAAAAATTAGAATTGAATTCTGCTTGATAATCTTCAACTTGAGCACTTAATTCTCTAGTAAACAACTCACCATTATCGTTTAAAAATCTATAATCTGTACGTGTTCCTGTTATTGTAAACGTATTTATGCCTAACGTTTTTATAGTTTCATAATAAGGTTTAAAACTTACATTAGGTTGGTAAAGCAATACTGCTTGATAATCTTTTAAATTAATATCTGGCTCATCACTTTTTTTAATAGTAACGTTGCGTTGCTCATTGCTTACTATTGCTTTTTTTAGTGTCCCTAAATCTGGATGAATTATACTTGTTAAGATTAGAACATTAGTACGCTCATCAATAACTTCTATTCCAAAAGATTTTTTATTATTTACAGTGTTTTTTTCGGCATCTAAAGCTTGTAAACTTACAGTATAAGTCTTAACTCCTATTGAAGTTACCGGTAAGGTTACCTGAACAATTTCTGAAGTTTTCTCTTTAGAAAAAGATAATGGCTTACTATAGATTACTCGACCATTTTGAAACACATTTAATTTGGTTGATACTGCTGAATTTCCATTATAATTTGCAATAATTTCAACAGGAAATTTATTGTTTAAAAACGCATATCTATTAGCATTTAACTGAGAAATCTTTAAATCTTGATAGCTTGTGGTGTCTCCAACTATAACAGGATATACATCTTGCTTATATTTTTTAGCAGCGTATTGGTAAGCTTCTCCGTAAGTTTGATTACCATCTGTAATTATTACGGTTGGCGCAACCTTAGCCTTATAAATATCTTGAAGCTCTTTAAATGCTGAAGTAACATTAGTTTGGTTTTCTGAAAAGCTAAAAGTGTCTTGAGCTTTTAATGTATTACCAAACGTAAATATTGAAATGTTATATTTTTCTTGAATATTTTTATTCTCTCTAATTGAAGCTACAAATGCAGTAACCTCATCTGTAGACTTAAAATAGTTTATAGATTGACTATTATCTACAGCTAAAACAAGGTTGCTTTTTTCGAGTACGTAAGAAGTATTTGTAAATTTTGGGTTTATTAAAAGCAGTAATATCCCGAAAATAGAAACAAACCTTAATAACGCTAACATGAAAGACCGCTTAGTACGCTCTTTCTTAGATTTTAAATATTGAAAGACCGCTATTCCTAAAGCAGAAATAGCGGCTAAAAATATTAATAAGATTGTTTGACTTTCCATAGGTGAAATCACAAGAATCGTATTCTTTTTGAATCTTGATTTAGGTTAACATACCACCATCAACATTTAATACTTGTCCTGTAACATAACCACTCATATCACTTCCTAAGAAAACACAAACATTTGCGATATCTTCTGGAGAACCACCACGTTTTAATGGAATAGCATCTCTCCAACTTTGCACTGTTTTCTCATCTAGTTTACCTGTCATTTCAGTTTCTATGAAACCAGGTGCAATTACGTTTGTTCTAATATTTCTGCTTCCAAGCTCTAATGCCATAGATTTAGAAAAACCTATAATACCAGCTTTAGATGCTGCATAATTACTTTGTCCTGCATTACCTTTTACACCTACAACACTACTCATATTAATAATGCTTCCTTTACGTTGCTTAAGCATAGTACGTTGTACAGCTTTAGTCATATTAAAGACAGATTTTAAGTTAACATCTATAACTTTATCAAAATCTTCTTCTGTCATACGCATTAACAAATTGTCTTTAGTAATACCTGCGTTATTTATAAGAATATCTATACTTTCAAAATCTCTTGCCACATCAGAAACCAAGTCCTGACATTGTTGAAAGCTTGCTGCATTACTTTTATAAGCTTTAGCTTTAACCCCTAAAGCTGAAAGTTCTTTTTCCAATTCTTCTGCAGCTTCAGAAGACGAACTGTATGTAAATGCAACGTTAGCACCGTGTTTTGCAAAAACTTCGGCAATACCTTTACCTATACCTCTACTTGCACCCGTTATAATTGCGTTCTTACCTTCTAATAATTTCATAGTATTAAATCGTGTTTGGTTGTTCAATGGTTGTAAATATAACAAGTTAAATGTATCACGCATAAAAAAACCGCCACAATAGCTGTGACGGTTTATATTAACACTATTAATTAGCTATTACCACCAACCTCTCACATTATAGTTTATTGTTTGTGGTTGATTTTCAAAATAGGTTGTCAATACTTTTTGAGCTGTATCTAAAGACGCTTTTTCTACTTGAGCATCAAGTTTCTGCTGATTTAGAATATACTTCCATTCACGATCTGTAAGGTCTTTTACACGTTTTCCTATATCGTTAGACAGACGTACAGCATCTCTATAACAAGAAGCGTTAGGGTCTATACTAGAAAGTATAATTCCTGCTTTGTCTGCTCCATCTAAATTTTGATCTGTATTCCAAACATTACGTGCATTGTTTAGTTTTAGATTACACTCTGTATCTATCTTCTTTTGATAGTATTCTGGAATTAATGCAGATACTTTGCTATAACAATCTTTACTTACTTGTGGCACTGTGGTTAGGTTAAGTAAAGCCATATCAAAATTGTTTTGTGCAGCCTGGTTTTGAGCTTCAGCTACAATAAAATTACAATTAGTATTATAATACTCTAATATCTTAGGCTTTGCTGCTTCAATTACGCTTTTAAATTCTTTGTTTTCGGGACGTAATTGTTTAAATGCATTTATATATGCCTTTGTTTCATTAGAGCCTACTCCTTTAGCAGTAATAGATCCTGAAGAAAATTTAGTGCCAGAAACACCATCTCCTACAAATAATCCTATATCTAAAACAACTACAACTCTAGGTGGCGCCGTAGCCAACACATTTTTCTCTAGGACAGATACATTTGGTGTAATTATAAATCTTGCATTATTGGTAGAACCTCCTAAACCGTATTTATTAACGGCTCTCGCCAATTTACTTTGTAAGTTATTACGAGCAACTATTGGTAGATTTTCAATTTGGTTAGAGACATAAGAGGTAAGCTGTATTCTACCTAAATCGTCTGAAGTTCCAAAATCATTTTGAGCTTGTAACGGTAGTAGCGCCAATAAAAGGCCTACCACAACACTATATTTTATATATCTTTTCATGATGTATTATTATTTACTTCCCAAAAAGATAGTGGCTTCGCCTAATCCTCTTGTTGTTAATTTGTTTACAATATTATAAGGCGAATTTTTGAGCATATCACTTAGCCCTTTTGCAAATCGTCTTGTATCCATTGCGCGTTCTCTACCATTTCTAGTGTAATACAATGGAATTCTAACTTGGTCAAAAATCATCATATTCTCTGTAGCATCTGTTGTGGAGAATCTTCCCTTTACTGTATTATCTGCTATCCAATCTTCAATAATAAAACTTAACTCTTCATCTTCTGGACCAAAAGAGCTTTCAAGATCTTCATCCCAATCATCCCAACGTTTAATTCTAATTTTAATCTCGCGACCATTTTCAAATAAATCATCAAAATGATTTTGTAGAGAGTTAGTAAAATTATCCATGTGTGATAGTACAGATTCTTCCAAAAGTACAGGCAATTCTGCAGAGAATGATGGCGCTCCTGTTCCTGCTGCTGTTGCTATCTGTTTATTTGAATAAGCATCTAAGCCTTGCAAGTTAAAGGTTACAGAACGTTTTGGTCCTGTTTTGTTTAACGTCCAGGTTAGTTGCATAATAATATCTGCTTTTGCTACAGCTTTAAATCTATCAACAGGACTTTCTTCTACTTCGCCTCCAGATTTGGAAGACCTTAAGGCATCTTCTGCAGAATAACTATTTAGGGACTTAATTACAGACTCCATATTTTGAAGTGGAAAGCCACGATCTGCCATAAGACCATTAATTTTACTTATTACAAGTAAAAGGTCTGGATCATTTTGAAAAGCGGCTTTGTAATCTGGAATAGTCTCTACAGTACCTTGATTTTCAAAATTCATACTGTACCCATTTTGTATACACCAAGCATCACTTGGCACTACCATAAGAGTAGGTTTTTTTGCTTGCCCAATTGCTAGGGTACTTACAGCTAATAATAAAAGTGTTATAATTTTTCTCATAGTACTTAGTCTATTATGTTATCTCTAACAAGGTGGCTTTTAAGCATCGAAACATCTACTGTTAAGGTTAATGCATAGGCTACATTCTTATTAGTTCTTGGGTTAGGATTAAAAGTTCTATCTAATAATGGCTCTCTATGCATAGCCACAAATTTCTTGTAGGTACTTGTAAAGAAGCGATTAAAATACACCTCATTATTTTCTAATGTATTTGGCTTAACAATTAAGGGTCTGCTTCCGCATTCTTCCTTGCCATTTCTTATGCCTTTAAACATGATATCTTTTAAGGCATTTTTTTCAGCATTGGCTTCAGCTTCATTTCTATCTCTTCCTGTTCCCCAACTTTTTACTATGATATTACCATTGTTCTCATTGCCTAAACACTCTACAGAATAATTGTAATATCCTGAGCTCTTCTCTGGCGTTCTGCAACCAGTTAACACCACGAAGGTTGTTAAGGCTGCTATTATAAAGGTGAATTTTAGTTTCATGTGTTTATAGTTTTAAATTAAAATCCAGAAGAAAGTCCTCTTACAATTCCTGCATCTTCTAGCTCCTTTCTTAAGAGTGCCTTATTAACTGAAACTATCACTCCCATTTTGTATTCTTTTCTGCTAATCTTCACCCTATCGCCAGGGCCTATTGCACCATCTGTAGCAAGGTTTACAAACTTCATATACTTTCCACCTTCAGCAAAAAAGTCATTAAAGTAGGCCTGTTTTTCCTGTTCTACGTTAGAGTTTCTTGCTAATGCTGGTTGTGATACACAACCACGTTCTCCTTGAGGAACACCTTTAAAAATAACGCCGTGAACAGCATTTTTCTTTGCTTGCTCCATTGCTACTTGTGGTTTCTTAGAATAAGACCATACTTTTATAAGAGATGTACCGTCTTTTCCTGTTCCTACACAGTCTATCTCATAACGCCAGTTTTTGGTATCTTCATCTGCTCGCTTTTCAAAGCGTTTTTGAGCATTAACTGTTACGCCTGTTATTAAAAACAGTACAGTTACAAAGCATAGTTTTACTTGTTTAATCATAATTATAATAATTAGGGTTATTTAATTTGTCTTATAAGCATTCCTGGATAAAATTTGTTTTTTGCACCTTTAAATACTGTGTAACCAGATTTATTTGCAGTTTGGTCTTCTTCTGCCAAATAGCTGTTGTCCCAAATTTGCTTGTGGTCTACTTTTATTATTCCTACACGCTTGTATTCTGTTACGCCATCATCATTTATGGTTTGTTCTAAAACTTCAAACTTGTCGCCTTTTTCTAAACCTTCTTTTACGCCGATTGCAGCTGTAATAGGTTCTCCACTTAACAATGGAGTTTTAACTCTAAATTGTTCGTATTCTCGTTGAAGTTTTGAGATAGATTTATCTGCTGCGCGAATTGTTGCAATACCTATTAAGTCTTCATTTGTCTTAGAAGAAAATATAGAAGACTGTAAATTTCTACGCGCTACTTGAGTTCCTACAAACTCTAACTGAAACATGTCTGTATTATCAAATGCTTCTTTTTTAGACGGATCGTAATTACTTTCATCTATCCACATCTCATTATAAAAACGTGATGCTATTTCTTCGTCCCATTTAAGTTTGTACAGATAAGCTGTTGTTTTCACAAAATAGCCTTTACCCATAGTGGTTTGCGCAATATTTGCAACATCTGCAACGCTTGATACAACATCTAAACCTGCATAGCTAGAAACTGTACTTATAACATTTAACCAACGACCAGTCTTTTTAGCAGACTCTTGTTTATTAGAATACTTATAGTCGTAAACTACAATGAATGTGTTTTTTATAAGTTCTTCACCTGCATCTGCCAGTAAAGCACTTCCACGTTTGCTTTCTTGAGCAACCATAACATCTAACTCACTTGCGTCATAAGATCCGCGCTCTGCAACAAGATCCATATTAAACGTACCGTCTGCAGATCTGTTAAACCACTTTGCCACAAGTTCTTTTGCAATGTTATTTTGTGCCAAGAAATTATTAATGTTAAGTGTTTGATCTTCTCCTTCTGTCCCTGGAATTAGGTAAGGACCTACGTTATGATCATTAAATTTTTCTGACAATTCAATATCTCCAAAGGAATTTCTGATACGGCCATAATGTTCTCTATTTTTATCATTAATCATTAATGTATATAAAGAACTACGTCTATACTTTAAACCTGTTTCCTCTAAACTTCCTCTATTATCTTTTACTCTTGCATCTTCATCATAATTTTCATTAGACACTGCATTTGACACAGATTTATTTACACTTGTAAACCCGTTTTCAAGCTTCATCTTCTGTATTTCTTTATACATTGCATCACGCTTGTTTAAAGAAACTTCTGAAGTTGTTGCAATAGAAGCAATATCTGTAGCAGCTTCTTCTGTACTAGGTCCAGATGAAGCATCTGCAGCGTCTGGAGATTGCAATACAAAGCCATTTTTCTCAGCTATTATACTTGCTATTCCGGCAGCTTGATCTTCAATGTTTGCAGAGTCAGCATCACCAGACTCCTGCATTCTTTTAAATTTAATATACTTTTCTTCTCCAGATAAGGCTAACTTATCTATTTGCTGAAGATCTGATTCATACTCATCATTAAAACTTGCATTGGTTAAAGAAAATCCTGTCTTTAACTGATCGTTGCTCATTTTTAAAATATCCCACTTTAGATTAGCGTCTATACCTTCTGTCTTTTCTAGAGTATTAATTAATTCTGCTTGAGCTGCTTTATAAAAGTTTATAGTTTCTGTAGGTACTTCTTCTACCTTTACACTTGTGGTAGTAGCAGCAACCGAAGACGTTGGTGCACTACTAGTAGTATTTGCGCTTAACCCTACTATAGAGGTTATTCCTGAAAAAATTGAGTTTTTAGATTTAGATTTACTTTTAGGAGCCTTGCCTTTTCTAGCCCTTATAGCATTAATCTTTTCTTCCTGACTATAAATAGAAGTGATTGGCGCTGAAGACACCTGCATAAGACTTGAGTCTTCATCTTCAATTAATTGTCCTGGATATCTTAATGCTGCTGATACATACATCTGATATTTTTTAGATGCTTTAGATCTGTCCTTTAAGTTTGGAGTTAAGTAATCTAAATCTTTACCTAAATCTTTATGAAAATCTTTATTAGATTTAGCATCACTCCTTGCATCAAACAAAATTTGATCCTCTCCTGGATCTGCATATATATAATACTCTTCACCAGCAACTGCATCTAACTGCAATGTATAGGCGTCTTTAGATACTACTGCTGTTAAATTATGAACGCCTGGCGCTACAAATAGTTTAATAATATTTCTTCCAGCTGGAGCACCCAAATACTCATAATCATGAAAAATATCTACTGTAGATCCGCCACCATTTTTAATAATGTATATAACAGCTTCGTTAGTGATATTAGACTCTAAACCAACCGCTCCATTTGTGTGACCTAAGGTGTTTGAATACCCATTAGGTATTAATAAAGCAGAAAAAATAAATGTGAGTAAAAGGAAATATTTAACCATAACGCATAATTTTAGTTAGAAGGCGTTACAAACTTATTGTTAAACAAAACCAAAAAAAATACCCAAAATTGGGTATTTTTTCAATATCATTTAATCGTAATTAATACATTTTCAGAATATTACTCATTATTTTATTTTAGTTTTTTATAGGAGTTGGGACTTCATAATTAAAAAGATAATCTCTATCTAATTCTATAATTTCACCATACTTGGATAATGCTTCAAAATTGATTTCATTTTTATTGCCTATGACTAATATGTTATAGTTTTCACCTTTTATATTTTCTTCGAAGAAGTCACTTAGATCATCTAAGGTCATTTCCAAAACTGCATTATACATTTCCTGCCTGTTGTCTTTTGAAAGTCCTCTTTTTTTAATGCTTTCATAAGTCCAGAATATATCTGCTTTAGTAATTCTATTAGCTGCAATTTTTTTAAGCGTGGCTTCTTTTGCGGCTTGAAATTGATCTTTAGCTTCTGGCATATTAGACATTAAATCCATCATAGCCTCAACTGCTTCTGGCATTTTATTAGCTTGTGTGCCAATATATGCCATTACATAATTAGGTTCTCCTTTTTCTGACGCATTTTGATATGAGGAAAATGCTGAGTATGCCAATGCTTTACTTTCGCGAATATCCTGAAATACGATTGATGAAAGCCCACTACCAAAATAGGTGTTAAAAAGGTTTGTCGCTGCCATTTTCTTAGCATCAAATTCTTCGCCTTTTGCTATAAATACAATTTCAGTTTGAGTCATATCGTAATTTGTAAAGTAAACACGACCACCTGTATCTTTTTCATTATAATCTTTAGGATCTGGATACTCTTTTAAGGTATCAGCAATTTGTAATTGATTAGATATTGCAGAATTAGCAGTTTCAACATCATTACCGTAATAGAAAATACGATGCTTAAAGTCTTGCAGATCTTTAACTTTTTGTACTAAATCTAAAGGTTTAATGTTTTGTAATTCTTTTATAGAATAAATATCTCTTAGCCTGGAGTCTTCTCCGTATTTACCAAAATTCATTAATCCGTTAAAAAGGATATTACGTTTTTCCATTTTTTTATCCTCTCTATTTTTTGCAATACTTTCAACATATTTATCATATGCTTCCTGATTTGGTATTGCGTTATCCCATAGGTGTTGGATAAGCTCTAATCCTTTTTCTAAGTTTTCTCCTAAACCACTTAAACTTATATAAGTTTTATCATTTTGGGTATAAACACTATAATCTACACCTATTTTATAAAATTCCTTTTTTAGTTCCTTAGGCGTATACTTATCTGTTCCTAAAAAATCAAGATAACCAGCAGCTAACGATAATTCTTTATCGTGATCACTACCCATATCAAATATTATATTTAAGGTAAACAACTCATTATTCTCATTTAATACGAATTGTAAATCTAGACCGTTCGCCGTTTTTTGTGTTTTTATTGCTTTGCTATAGTCTACAAACTGTGGCTTTAACGTAGGAGAATCCATCGTATTAAAGTCTGTTAAGAACTGAGATTGCTTATTTCTATTTACTTGAATTGGTGTAATATTTGGATTCTCAACCTTTACAGTCGTGCTATCCTTACCTTGTTTTTTAAACGCAACTACATAATTGTTTTTGTAGTGTGCGTTTGCAAACTCTACTAATTCTTGTTTTGTAATTGATTTTAATTCATTTAAAAACTTAAGACGCTTTTCCCAATCTTGTTTACCTATAAATGCATCGAGGTATGCATATGCTGTAGCAGAGTTGTTTTCATATTGTTGTATTCTAGATTTTTTTAAATCGTTTACAACTGCATCAATTAACCATTCATCAAACTTGCCTTGCTTAACTTTTTCTAGTTCACCTAATAATAAAGACTTAACTTCATCTAAAGACTGTTCAGCTTTTGGTATACCATACAGGATATGCATACCATAGTCATTATCGAAATTTGTGAACGAAGATGCTCTTTGTACTTTTTGCTGTTGGTTTAAATCTAAATCTATTAATCCTGCAGCTGAATTTGCAAGTATATAATCTATTAATGTTACAATTTGTTCGTCTTTACTACCAACTCCTTTAGTCCTAAATGCTACATACACAGATTCGGTCGTTGGGCCATAAACAACTTTTTCAATAGGCTCACCTATTTCGGGTTGTTCTGGAAAAGTTGGGTGATTAACCTCTTTATATTTAAAAGTGCCAAATGCAGAATTTATTTTCTTAATAGTTTCCTCAAAATCTAAATCGCCAACCATTATTACTGCCATATTATTAGGTACATAATAGGTATCAAAATAATTATTAATAGCAACCATCGATGGGTTTTTAAGGTGCTCACTAGTACCTATTGTAGACTGTGTACCATAAGGATGATTAGGAAATAAACCTTCTAATACTGCTGCATAATGTTTACGCCCATCACTATCTTGACCTCTATTAAACTCTTCATAAACAGCCTCTAACTCTGTATGAAATAATCTTAAAACAAGTTGGCTAAACCTTTCGCTCTCTACCTTTAACCACTTGTCTATTTCGTTTGAAGGAATTTTACTAATATATACCGTTTCTTCTGTTGAAGTAAAAGCATTAGTATTTTCTGCACCTAAAGAGCTTATCATTTTATCATATTCATTTGCAATAGAATATTTTGAAGCTTCTTGAGACACACTATCTATATCTTTATAAATAGCTTGTTTAGTTATAGGATCTTTTTCATTTTTATGTTGCTCATAAAGTTCAGATATTTTTGAAATAAGTTGTTTCTCTTTCTGCCAGTTTTGAGTACCTATTTCATCTGTGCCTTTAAAAACCATATGCTCTAAATAATGAGCCAAACCTGTATTATCTTCTGGATCATATGTTGAGCCAGCTCTTACTGCAATTAAAGTTTGAATTTTAGGCTCATCTTCATTTTTACCTAAATAAACTTTTAGGCCATTATCTAAGGTATAAAGCCTTAATCCTGTAGGATCATTTGTTACAGACTCATAGCTAAACCCGTTGGCATCTTCTTTGGTTTGGGTAACAATATCTGTTGTATTCTCAAGATTGTTTTGCTTACATCCTAGTACAGATGTGATAACAATTAAGGTGACAAGTAATTTAATTGCATTCATAGATTTGGGGATCTTGTATAAAATTAACTTGGGTGTTTTAATAGTCTTCTAAAAATAGAAAAATCCGTTGACATACCTGCCAACGGATTGGAAACGTTATGACTAACGTTTTATCTTATAAGTAAGCTTTAGCCTAATACTTCTGCTACTTTTTTACCAATTTCTGCTGGAGAATCTACAACGTGTATTCCAGATTCTTTAAGAATTTTTTTCTTTGCCTGTGCAGTATCTTCACTACCACCTACAATTGCACCTGCGTGGCCCATAGTACGTCCTGCAGGAGCAGTTTCACCAGCAATAAAACCAACGATAGGTTTTTTACTACCGCTTTCCTTATACCATTTAGCAGCATCTGCCTCTAATTGACCACCTATTTCACCAATCATAACAACGCAGTCTGTTTCGTCATCATTAATTAGCATCTCAACAGCTTCTTTTGTAGTAGTTCCAATAATTGGATCTCCACCAATACCAATAGCTGTTGTAATACCTAGGTTTTGCTTTACAACTTGATCTGCAGCTTCATAAGTTAAAGTACCAGACTTAGATACAATACCTACATTACCTTTCTTAAATACAAATCCTGGCATAATACCAACTTTTGCTTCACCTGGTGTAATAACACCTGGACAGTTAGGTCCTATTAAACGTACATCCTTGTTTTCAATATAATTCTTTACAGTAATCATATCTTTTACAGGAATACCTTCTGTAATACAGATTATTACTTTAATTCCAGCTTCTGCAGCTTCCATTATAGCATCAGCAGCAAATGCTGGTGGTACAAATATGATAGATGTATCTGCCTTTGCTTCTTTTACAGCTTCATCAACTGTATTAAATACTGGCTTATCTAAATGTGTTTGGCCACCTTTTCCTGGTGTAACACCACCAACAACATTAGTACCATATTCAATCATTTGTCCGGCGTGAAATGTACCTTCACTACCTGTAAATCCTTGAACTATTATTTTTGAATCTTTATTTACTAGAACGCTCATTTATTGTTGTTTTGATTGTTTGGCAAAAGTACTTGTTTCGTTTCTAAGTATAAAAGTTATTCCACACTTTTTGGAAGAAACGACTTTAAATTTTCGTGAGTTTCATCTGCTGGTTGACTAATTTGATGTCCTTTATACAATTGACCATCTTTTACTTCGAAAATAGAAATAAAATGTGCTAATGGTGTTATATCGTCTGGATTCTCAATTGTCTTAACATGAAAACTATGCCTTAGTGTAACTGTACCATCTTCTTCCAACAAATGTGTAATATCACATCTTAAGAATTCAAAAGATTTAGACATCTCTAGTAGCATTTGAGTAAAGGTTTCTTTATTTAACTTAAAGTAACCAGAACTGCTGTTCCAATATAACTCAAAATCCTCATGTAGAGTCTTCTCTAAGATTGATGTATCCTTATAGAAATCTGATTCAAAAAAAGTTTTTACTACGTGTTTTGCATTCATAATTAAGATTTTATTTTATCTACAATGCTTGGCAACCTACTTAGTGTTACCATCTCTTTTACTTTAGTTCTAAAATCATCTGCAGGTGAACCTAAATAACGACCATTTTCCTTAAGTGATTTACCTACACCTGCTTGCGCCAGTACAGTTGCTTTTTTTCCTATGGTTATACCGCTAATAACTCCTACTTGCCCCCAAAGTGTAACTTCATCTTCTATAACAACACAGCCTGCTATGCCAGTCTGAGATGCTATTAAACATTTCTTTCCTATTACAGTATCGTGGCCAACGTGTACTTGATTATCTATTTTAGTGCCTTCACCAATTGTGGTATCTCCAGTTACGCCTTTATCTATAGTACAAAGAGCTCCTAAATCTACATTATCTTGTAGCACCACACGACCACCAGATTTTAGTTTATCAAATCCTTCTGGTCTATTCTTATAATAAAAAGCATCTGCTCCCAATATAGATCCAGAATGTATTGTACAGTTGTTTCCTATAACTGTATGATCATAAAGAACAACATTGCTGTGAATTACACAATTATTCCCTATCGCTACGTGGTTACCAACAAATGCACCAGGTTGTATAATTGTACCTTCTCCAATTTGCGCTGTTTCTGATATTTGTGAAACAGACTTCTTAAATGGTTTAAAATACTCTGTTAGTGTATTAAAATCTCTGAAAGGATCTTCTGAAATTAATAACGCTTTTCCTTCTGGACATTCTACTTCTTTATTAATTAAAATAATTGTAGCCGCAGAATTTAATGCTTTGTCATAATATTTTGGATGATCTACAAAAACTATATCACCTTTGGTAACAACATGAATTTCATTCATTCCCTCAACAGGAAATTTTGCATCACCAACAAATTTTGCATTTATAATTGTAGCAATTTGCTTTAGTGTATGTGTTTGAGGAAACTTCATATAAACTTACTTCTTAGTACCATATATTATTACTCTCGCAAATAAAACGTGAAGAAAAGGAATTTTTGAAAAAAAAACATCTAAACGATACCCAATTTTGTTTATCCAGTTATCGTAGTTCTTGTCACCAAAGATTTTTAATGATAAATATCCTGTAATTACTGAGAAAAAATCGAGAAATACGTGCTCGAATGTGAATTTCTCTTTAATAATCTTAAAGTCTTTATTTACTAACGCGTGCTCATCTGGTGTACGCTCCTTTTTATTAAAGTACCTGTATAGCTTATAAAAAGGATTCATATTTAACGGTTCTGTAAACAGGATTATACCATTTGGTTTAAGAACACGATAAATTTCTGAAATAGATCTCTTTACATCTAAATGATGTAAAATAGCTCCTCCATAAACAACATCAAACATTTCATCTTTAAAGGTTAATGTATTAGCATCCATTAAATGAAAGTTAATTTCAAATGGTATGTTTTTAGCATTACTAATTCCTTTTTCTAGTTCAACTTCAGATATATTAATACAATCTAAAGATTTAGGTGTGGCATTTCCTTTAATCCAAGAAACCCATGCATGCGAGCCTATTTCTAAAACATCCTTATCATTAAAGTGTTTTACTTTTTCTTGAAGGAATTTTGACTCTCTTTTATAAGAATAATGAAACGCATGACGACGTAACTTTTTAATTTTACGTCGATCTAATTTATTTTCATTCCAATACTCTGCTTCAGTTTTTGCAATATCATCTATAGAACGCGCTTTCATAAAGCTTAGTCTGTTACACGTTCTTTATAGTTACCTGTTTCTGTATCTATTTTAACTTTGTCTCCTTCGTTTATAAATAAAGGAACGTTTACTTCTGCACCTGTCTCAACAGTTGCTGGTTTAGTAGCATTAGTTGCTGTATTTCCTTTTACACCAGGTTCTGTATGCGCAATCTCTAACACAACATATGCAGGCATCTCAACAGATAACGGCATATTATCTTCTGTATTTATTTGAATAGATACAACCTCACCTTCTTTCATTAAACCTGGAGCATCCAATACAGATTCTACTAGTCTAATCTGAGTATAGTCTTCTTGGTTCATAAAATGATAGAATTCACCATCATTATATAAGAATTGAAATTTATGTGTTTCTACACGAATGTCTTCAATTTTATGACCAGCAGAAAAAGTGTTATCAAGAACTTTTCCAGTTGTAATGCTCTTTAATTTAGTTCTTACAAAAGCAGGCCCTTTTCCAGGCTTTACGTGTAAAAACTCTATAATTTTATAAATATCGTTATTGTAACGAATACATAATCCCTTACGAATATCTGAAGTTGATGCCATAATTAGTTATTGTGTTTAAATTAGTTTGAGAAGTAGCCTTTCATTACACCACGTTGAGAGCTTTTTACAAATTCTAAAATCTCATCTCTCTCCGAAGTAGCTTCCATTTCTGCTTCAATAATGGCTACAGCCTGTGAGTTGTTATAATTTTTTTGATAGAGAATTCTGTATATATTTTGAATCTCTCTAATTTTTTCTGTTGAAAATCCACGTCTTCTTAAACCTATTGAGTTTATACCAACATAGGATAATGGTTCTCTTCCTGCTTTTACATATGGTGGAACATCTTTTCTAACCAATGATCCTCCTGTAACAAATGCGTGGCTTCCTATTGTACAAAATTGCTGTACTGCAGACATACCTGCTAAAACAACATAGTCTCCAACATTTATATGTCCTGCAAGCGTACTGTTATTACTAAAAATACAGTTATCTCCAACAATGCAGTCATGTGCAATGTGGCAATATGCCATTATCCAGCAATTTTTACCAATTTCTGTACGCATTTTATCTGTCGTACCTCTATTTATTGTTACGCACTCTCTAATGGTTGTACCATCTCCAATGATAGTTGTTGTATCTTCATCATCAAACTTCTTGTCTTGTGGAATTGCAGAAATTACTGCACCTGGAAAAATATTACAATTTTTACCAATGCGCGCGCCTTCCATAATGGTGACATTAGATCCTATCCAAGTGCCTTCTCCAATTGTTACATTTCCATGTATGGTTGTAAAAGGCTCTATAACTACATTCTTAGCTATTTTAGCGCTTGGATGTACGTATGCTAGTGGTTGATTCATTACTTTACTTTTGAAATTTGTGCCATAAGTTCGGCTTCACAAGCTAATTTGCCGTTTGCATAGGCGTAACCTTGCATATGACAAATGCCTCGTCTTATAGGTGATATTAAATCACACTTAAAAACTAATGTATCTCCAGGTACGACCATTTGTTTAAACTTAACATTATCTATCTTCATGAAGTAGGTTAAGTAGTTTTCTGGATCTGGAACGGTACTCAATATTAATATGCCTCCGGTTTGTGCCATTGCCTCAACAATTAGTACACCTGGCATTACAGGTGAACCAGGAAAGTGACCTCTAAAAAAGTCTTCATTCATGGTTACATTTTTTGATCCTAATACATGTGTATCAGATAACTCAAAAATCTTATCTATTAATAAAAATGGTTGTCTGTGCGGTAACATTTTCATGATTTGCACAACATCCATCAATGGTTTTTGATTTAAATCTACCTGAGGAACTGCATTACGCTTTTCTATCTTGATAATTTTAGATAGTTTTTTAGCAAATTGGGTATTTACAAAATGTCCTGGTTTATTGGCAATAATTTTACCTTGTATTCTTGTACCTACCAACGCTAAATCTCCTATTACATCTAATAGTTTATGACGTGCTGCTTCATTAGGATAATGTAACGTTAGGTTATCTAATATACCATTAGGTTTAACAGAGATTGTTTCTTTATTAAATGCTTTCTTTAATTTTTCGACAGTATCTGAGCTTATTTCTTTATCTACATAAACAATTGCATTATTTAGATCACCACCTTTTATTAAGCCATGTTCTAAAAGCATTTCTAATTCATGAAGGAAACTAAATGTACGTGCGTCTGATATTTCATCTTTAAATTCTGAAATATTTTTTATTGAAGCATTTTGGGTTCCTAATATCTTAGTACCAAAATCTACCATTGTGGTAATTTGGTAATCGTCTGAAGGCATTAAAAGTATCTCGCTACCAGTTTCCTCATCGATATAAGAGATATTTTCTTTAACAACATAAACTTCTCTATTCTTTTCTTGTTCTTGTATTCCTGCTTTTTCTAAAGCTTCAACAAAGAATTTTGAAGACCCATCCATAATTGGAGGCTCAGATGCATTTAATTCAATTAAAACATTATCTATCTCTAAGCCTACACAAGCAGCAAGTACGTGTTCACTTGTCTGTATGCTAACGCCGTTTTTCTCAAGGTTAGTACCTCGTTGAGTGTTTACCACGTAATTGGCATCTGCCTCTATAACAGGTTCTCCTTCAAGATCAACACGTTTAAAAGCGTATCCAAAATTTTCGGGTGCCGGCTTAAAAGTTAATGTTACTTCTTTACCAGTGTGAAGACCTACTCCTTTAAGAGTAACTTCTTTAGCTATGGTCTGTTGCTTTTGAGCAATGGTTTCAGTCATTACTTTCCAGTTTTTTTTCTAGGTTATGTATTGATTTTACCGTTTGTGGTAAGTTTTTAAAATGCACATAGGACTTATTATAATCTCCATAATTTAATGCTGGAGAGCCTTGCAATGTTTCTTCATCTTTCACATTTCTACCAATACCAGATTGTGCTTGTATACGCACCTTATCTCCTATGGTTAAATGACCTGCAATACCAACTTGTCCTCCAATAAGACAATGCTTACCAATTTTAGTTGATCCTGCAACACCTGTTTGTGCTGCAATTGCAGTATGCGCTCCTATCTCTACGTTATGAGCTATTTGTATTTGATTATCTAGCTTTACACCTTTTCTAATTATAGTAGATCCGAGTGTAGCTCTATCAATAGTTGTACCTGCACCTACATCTACAAAATCTTCAATAATAACATTACCAGTTTGAGGTACTTTTTGATATTCTCCTTTTTCATTTGGTGTAAATCCAAACCCATCTGCTCCAACAATAGCTCCACTATGAATAACACAATGATCACCAATAATAGACTCTGAATAAATCTTTGCACCTGCAAAGATCATAGTGTTATCTCCAATCTTTACATTATCTCCAATATATACATTAGGATAAACTTTTACATTATCTCCTAAAACAACATTCTCACCTATATAGGTAAATGCTCCCAAGTAAATATTTTCACCATACTTAGCAGTTTCTGAGATAAAGTGAGGTTGCTCAATTCCTGTCTTGTTTAACTTTACTTGATTATAATATTCAAGTAATTTTGAAAAACTTTTATAAGCATCTTCAACCTTTATTAATGTGGCAGAAACAGTCTGTTCTGGCTCAAAGGTTGAGTTTACTATGCAAATTGAAGCATTTGTAGAGTATATATATGAATTGTATTTAGGGTTTGCCAAAAACGTCAACGACCCTTTTGTCCCTTCTTCTATCTTGGCTAATTTTGAAACTTCGACGTCGGGATTACCAACAATATCACCTTCTAAAATGCCTGCGATTTGAGCAGCTGTAAATTTCATCGATGCAAAAATAGCAATTTTAGGGTTATTAACGATTGTTAACAAACTTATGCTTTACTTAAGTTATGAACGGATTGTTATTTTAAAGCTATTTGGCTAACAATACTTGCAAAAACTCTGTTTTAATTACCCTTTAATTACTTATACTTTAATTTTAAAATGGAGTGAAAATGATAAACATTATAATTTAGCTCTTAAGGCCTTTACTTAGGATAACACCAAAAATATTTTTTCACCACTTTAGATAATGCCTTTAAATTTAGTTGATCACTAGCTTTTACAACATCTGTTATTTTTCCATTTTTATGAAGAATGTTTATAGGATTGGCTTTAATCTTATATGCCAAATTTTCTACACTACCACTAAACACAAAATAGCTAGCTTCGTGTGCAGAAATATCATAACGAGACATTAATAAGTTAATTTGCTTTTCAATTTTTTCTTTAGAAACTTCTCTTTTCTTTAGCTTAACTTTTAGCAGATCTCTATTAATAATCATTTTACAAAGCTCACTTAAGACAAAATCATCGTGGTGCATCCACTGTTTCATTGCAGAGATAACGTCATAATCATCTAATTCTGCAAAGGTGTTTAGGATATCGTCGTTAAATTTGTCTTCTGTTATTCTGTTTTCAAGAAAATATAAAAGCGGTTTATTACAATTTAAAATTTCGCCTTTGTCTGTTAGCTCCTTTGCTCGTTTTAGTACTCTTATCATTAACTGCTCGGCACCTAAACTTGTTTTATGTAAATATACCTGCCAATACATTAAGCGTCTTGCCACTAAAAATTTTTCAACAGAATAAATTCCCTTATGCTCGACCACTAGTTGATCATCTACAACATTAAGCATAGCAATTAGGCGTTCACTATTTATATTACCTTCAGAAACACCTGTATAAAAACTATCTCGCTTTAAATAGTCTAACCTATCCATGTCTAATTGACTTGAAATAAGCTGATGCATAAAGTGTCTGTCATAATGTCCCTTAAAAATTGAGATGGCCAACGTTAAACTTTGGTTAAAGTCGGCATTCATTTTTTCCATAAATAGCTCAGAAATTCGCTCGTGATTCACACCACTTACAATGCTATGTTCCATCGCATGAGAAAAAGGACCATGACCAATATCGTGTAATAAAATAGCTATCTGTAAGGCTTCCGCCTCTGCATCAGAAATTGCTACACCCTTAAAGCGCAAGACCCTAACAGCTTTTTGCATGAGATGCATACAACCAAGTGCATGATGAAAACGCGTATGATGCGCACCTGGATATACTAAAAATGAAACGCCCATTTGAGAAATGCGGCGTAATCTTTGAAAATATTTATGTTCTATAATATCAAAAAGACGCGCGTTAGGGATAGTAATAAATCCGTAAATTGGGTCGTTAAGTATTTTAAGTTTGTTACGTTGTGACAAGCTGGTCGTATTTAATAATACAAAACTAAACGAAAATATACTATGAACAATATAAATGTACTGTGGGTAGATGATGAAATTGATCTTCTTAAGCCACATATTCTTTTTTTAGAAAACAAAAACTATAGTGTTACTACATGCCAAAGTGGTACAGAAGCCCTTGAGGAGATTGATGGCAACCGTTTTGACATTGTATTCTTAGATGAGAATATGCCTGGACTAACAGGTCTTGAGACTTTATCTGGAATAAAAGAAAAACAAGCTAATTTACCGGTAATAATGATTACCAAGAGTGAAGAAGAGCATATCATGGAAGAAGCTATAGGCTCTAAAATAGCAGATTATTTAATTAAGCCTGTAAACCCAAACCAAATTTTATTAAGCTTAAAAAAGAATTTAGACCATTCTCGATTAGTTTCTGAAACCACGACTTCTCATTACCAACAAGAGTTTAGAAAAATAGCCATGGATATGTCTAGCATAAACTCCTATGAAGGTTGGGCAGAAATGTATCAAAAATTAATCTATTGGGAAATGGAGTTAGAGAATATTGAAGATACTGGAATGATAGGTATCCTAGAATCTCAAAAATCTGAAGCTAATACTCAATTTTGCAAATTTGTTGAAAAAAATTACCGCGACTGGTTTAATGGCGCAGATGATGCTCCAATAATGAGTCACACGTTATTAAGAGAACGTGTAATTCCTGAATTGGGCGAACAACCAACTCTTTTAGTAGTAATAGACAATTTACGCTATGACCAATGGCGCGCATTTGAACCTATATTAAACAACCATTATAAAAAGCAAAAAGAAGAACCATATTACTCCATATTACCAACAGCAACCCAATATGCTCGTAATGCAATTTTCTCAGGACTAATGCCAGCAGATATGGAAAAACTACATCCAGATCTTTGGTTAAACGATACAGATGATGGTGGTAAGAATATGCACGAGGCAGAATTTCTGAGAAGACAATTAAAAAGGCTTGGACAAAGTCATCTTAAAACAGATTATCATAAAATTACCAATGTAAAAGGAGGTAAAAAATTGGTGGAAAATTTTAAATCTCAGAAAGATAATGACTTAACAGTAGTTGTTTACAATTTTGTCGATATGTTGTCCCATAGTAAGACTGAAATGGAGGTTATAAAAGAATTAGCCTCTAATGATAAATCTTACAGAAGCTTAACAGAAAGCTGGTTTAAAAACTCACCATTATTAGAGATTATACAACAAGCTCAACAAATGGGCTTTAAGCTGATAGTAACTACAGATCACGGAACCATTAATGTTAATAACCCTTCTAAAGTTATTGGAGATAAAAACACAAGTCTTAATTTAAGATATAAAACAGGCAAAAGTCTTACATACCAAGACAAAGATGTACTTGCTGCAAAAAATCCTAAGGAAATACATTTACCTAGTATTAATATGAGCAGTAGCTTTATTTTTGCAAAAGGCGATTTGTTTTTTGCATATCCAAACAACTTTAACCATTATGTAAGTTATTATAGAAACACCTATCAACATGGTGGTGTTTCATTAGAGGAAATGGTAATTCCTTTTGCTGTCCTAGAGCCTAGGTAAACATTATATTAACTAATTTTAAAAAACACCTTAACCATAGATAAGTAATGTGATTAAGGTGTTTTTTCATATTCTAATAAGGTTTAAGAACTGTATCATTTTATATACCTTTAAAGATCTAATTGAAAAGACTTTACAATGTCTGAAATTATTACTACTGTACTATTTTTATTTGCTGTTATAGATCCGCTTGGATCAGTACCAGTTTACTTAGAGGCTACTAAGAAATTTGACAAAGCAAAAAAAACAAGAGTAGCTATTAGAGCAACACTTATAGCATTCTCTATCTTATTATTCTTTATAGTAATTGGGCAGCTTATTTTAGAAGGTATGGAAATATCTTTAGATGCATTTCAAATTTCAGGAGGTGTTATATTATTCCTTTTTGCATTAACAATGATTTTTGGAGACGGAAAACCATCCCAAGAAAAAAGTCATATAGATGATTATAAACACGTTGCAGTATTTCCGTTAGCTATACCTTCAATTGCTTCACCAGGTGCTATTATGGCTGTGGTTTTAATGACAAACAACAACCTCTATACTATTAAGGAACAAATCATTACAACTATTCTTGTTTTAGTTGTTATAGGCCTTACTTGCTTACTGCTACTTGCAGCCAATGTCGTACAAAAGCGTATAGGAGAATATGGAATCACTGTAATAAGTAAAGTTATGGGACTCATACTAGCATCTTATGCTGTACAAAGTATACTAACTGGGTTGCGAGATTTTTTCACCGTACTTAATTAATAACAATGAATACAAAGGGAAAATTTGATAGTTGGATAGACACACTTTCTAATGAAGATTTAAAGATTGTCACTCAAATTATTCAAGTTTCTAAAGACGATTTAAGCTCCGATTGGTGGCAACAGCTATATGTCTTACAATTAAACCAGATAAAGAACGGCTTACAACAACTTGAGAACGGTGCGCTAATGAATTCAAAAACCTATTGGACATATTTAGATGACTAAACACCCTATATTCTGGACAGAGCTAGCTGCTAAAGACTCCCTACGTATTTTAAACATGGTTAGGCATGAAGAAACCTTTGAATCTTATTTAGAGCTAAAAAAAACTTTAAAACATGCAGAATGTTTAATTTCGAGATTCCCAAAGCTTTTTCCTAAGTCCTCTAGCTATGGAAAATTACACACCCTAAAACTAAGAGCAGATTTACGATTAATTTACTTGGCAGATATAGAGGCTACAGTAATTATATCTATAATTAAAGAAAGCAAAGAGGAACATTAATCCTTAACCTCTTCATACTCTACATACTCACCTACAGTTTTAGAAGACTTTCTTTTATTTTTTGGCACTTTATCTAAAACAACTTCACCTTCTTTTTCCTGAGGTGCCTGTTGTTTATTCATTGAATTAAATTGGCTGAATTGCTCTTCAAACTTCTTCCCCATTTTCTTCATAGCATACTTCATTAACAATGGGCCAAGTAATCTAAAAAGAAACTTTAGGCCAAAGTAAACAAGAAGAATAATTAATATAACTTTTAAAAACTCCATAGTACAAATTTAATATACTCCAACGCCTTAATAAACGTTGTAATCTTAAATTAATGATAAATTCAATTATATTTGAATCAACCTAAATCAAAATCATGAGATCTACCCTACTAACTCTATTTATTTTTAGTGTTTGTATACCATATACCCACGCACAATTTACTGAAACTATTAATTCTAACAGACCAGGAAACTCTCAAGGTGCCTTTTCTGTAGGTACTAACATATTTCAAGCAGAACTAGGTGCTAAGATTGGAAAAGACGATCATAGCTTACTAAATTATGAATCTGATATTTTTGGCGTAGATGCCTTCCTTAGATATGGAGTGGTGAGAGAGCAACTAGAACTTAGCATAGCTGCAGATTTTCTTTCTGAAACTAGACAATTTACAACTGGAGGACAACAAGAAGTTAAACGAAGTAATTTTGACAGGATTACTATTGGTGGAAAATATTTACTTTATGATCCCTATAAAAGCGGTCCAGAAAAGCCTAATATTTATAGTTGGAAAGCAAACAATAGTTTTAAATGGAAAAGTTTGATTCCAGCAGTATCAGTTTATGCTGGAGCTAATTTAAATTTAAGTGAAGACAATCCTTTTGCTGTACCAGATGAAGGTAAAATAACTCCAAGAATTGAGTTGATAACCCAAAACAACTGGGCTGGCGGTTGGGTCTTTGTCATTAACTTTGTAGCAGACAAAGTAACTACAGATTTTCCAACTTACGCAGGTATCTTTACGCTCACACATTCATTTTCACCTAAAACAGCAGGCTTCTTAGAATACCAAGCTTTTAAAAATGATTTATATAGTGATAATATTATTCGAGGTGGAGGCGCATATCTAATTACTAAAGACTTGCAAATAGATCTTTCTGGTTTATTTAGTTTTAAGGATACACCTTCGCGTTGGCAGATTGGCCTAGGAGCATCTTACCGAATAAATAGCAGAACCGACAAAGATGACATGCTTTTAGAAAATAGTTCTGGAAAAAATAAAGATAAAGATCGAGGCAAGAAGTCTAAGCAAAAGCGAAAAGACACAGATTTTAATGACGGAAAATAATTGTAGCGTAAAAAAAAAGCTTCTCATTTAGAGAAGCTTTTTTTTTAAGTATCTATTAATTATTCTGAAGCCATAGCAGCGTCAGATAATCTTTTATATGTTCCGTTTTCTAATCGCTCTCTTATACTACTAAATGCATCTAATGTTTCATTTACATCTTGTAATGTATGTGAAGCAGTAGGAATTAATCTAAGTAAAATTAATCCTTTAGGTATTACAGGATAAACTACAATACTACAAAATACACCGTGATTTTCTCTAAGATCTTTTACCAAAGCCATAGCTTCTGGAATACTACCTTTTAAATATACTGGCGTTACACAACTTTGTGTTGTACCAATATCAAACCCACGTTCTTTTAAGCCGCCTTGTAAAGCATTTACGTTTTCCCAAAGCTTTTCCTTAAGCTCTGGCATAGTACGTAACATATCTAAACGTTTTAAAGCTCCTACTACTAATTGCATCTGCAAAGATTTTGCAAACATTTGAGATCGTAGGTTATACTTTAGGAATTGTATAATCTCTGCATCTGCAGCGATAAAAGCTCCTGTGCTTGCCATAGATTTTGCAAACGTGGCAAAATACACGTCTATATCATCTTGCACTCCTTGTTCTTCACCTGCACCAGCACCTGTTTTACCTAAGGTACCAAAACCGTGAGCATCATCAACAAATAAACGGAAATTATACTTTTTCTTAAGCTCTACAATTTCCTTAAGTTTACCTTGCTCTCCGCGCATTCCAAAAACACCTTCAGAAATTAGTAAAATTCCACCTCCAGTTTTTTCTGCAATACGTTCTGCACGTTTTAAGTTTTTTTCAATACTCTCTACGTCGTTATGTTTGTAAGTAAAGCGTTGTCCCATATGAAGGCGAACACCATCTATAATACACGCATGTGCATCTACATCATAAACAATAACATCATCTTTACCTACCAAAGCATCAATTGTAGATACCATACCTTGATATCCAAAATTTAAAAGGTAAGCTGCTTCTTTATTTACAAATTCTGCAAGCTCGTTTTGTAATTGCTCGTGTAAATCTGTGTGACCACTCATCATCCTTGCTCCCATAGGGTAAGCAGAACCATATGCTGCTGCAGCTTCTGCATCTGCTTTTCTTACTTCTGGTCTGTTAGCCAACCCTAAATAATCATTTACGCTCCAGGTAATTACTTCTTTACCTTGAAATTTCATTCTGTTAGAGATAGGACCTTCTAACTTTGGAAATATAAAATAACCTTCTGCTTGACTTGCCCATTTACCTAACGGACCTTTATCATCATAGATTTTTTGAAATAAATCTTTCATTCAATAGTTTTTAAACGAAGCGCAAAAGTACTGAATTTTAGATGTAAACCAATACACTTTGCAAATTCTTAAGTGGAGTATAAAATAAAACACCTGCAAATGCAGGTGTTTCTTAATTTGTTTATTATGAAAACTAAGGGTTAATCTATAATTATTCCCTCATTTTCATTATTTCCAGTATCGTCTGGCATATCTGCAACAGGGCAAAGTTCGCCACCATCTTTACTCTCTCCATTAACTACCATAAACAAACCGCTAACTAATCCTGGACCAATAGGATTGTCACAATTTGTATTAATTGTAGTGTTTAACAATCCGTTTATAGAGATTGAAATTTGATCACTTAATGTACCTTCACTATCTTCTCCTACAATAGTAAACCTAGAACCAGGAAATACAAATGAATTATAAGCTACCTCACCTTGCCCTTGAGTAACTTTTACAATTCCTGCCACTAAACCTTCATACTTTAACGTTAAAGATGTTGCCTTCTCATTACAAGATGTACAACCTTCTTCTACTACTTCCTCTTCTTCTGGAGAGCATAACAAACCGTTATTAGTACTTTCTCCACCTACAACTTGGTAATTACCATAAGTTGTACCTACCTCAACTGGCATTGTACAGTCTGTCTTTAAAGCACCTATATAACAACCATTTTGATAGAACTTTAATGTTCTATGAAGTATAGAGTTGCTGCCGATAGGATTTAGTGTAATTGTTTCATTTGGGTATACATAACCACAAAAATAAGTGCCACTATTGTAACTTCCTTTAATCACTAAATATTTCGCACTATTTCCCGTGTACTTAAATGAGATGTTTTTTAAACGACCATCACACTCACCACAGTCTTCATTATTGGTTGAATATGTGCTATTAATAACTAATTCTTCAGTGTTATACTCATCAATATTATCTGAAGTACAACTGTTTAACATGAATAATGCTAAAACAAAAACGACGTAATTGTAATTTTTAAACATGAATGTTTATTTATAGATTGATTAATTGTAGATTAATTGTAGATTAATTGTAGTTTTAAAAACTAGTCGATAATTATTGGATCTTCGTCTTCCTCTTCTTCCTCAGGCATAACATCAACCGGGCACAAAATGCCACCATTTCTGCTTTCTCCAGAGACTACAACGAAATCGCCACTTACTAATCCAGGACCAATTGGAATTGAGCAACTAGTGTGTATCATTGTGTTTAGAGTATTATTTTTATAGAAAAATAACTTAGGACTTAAAGTATTTTTCTTAGCAACTCCATAAACCGTAAATTCACCGTTTGGGAATACTAAGCTGTTTTTTACAACCTCTCCTTTTTGCTGAACCACTTTTACGACAACAGCCATATCTCCTGTATACTTAAGAGTTAGGATAGAGACTTTGCCATCGCAAGAATTACAATCTGAGTTATTTAAAATAGATTGGTTGTACCTGAAGTTTTCAGATAAAGCATCGATAGCTGAATTTTCATTATTATCAATACTAGAGTCAATTTCATTATCTACCGAGCAACTATTTAACATAAATAATGTTAAAACAAGCAGTAGATAGCTTGATTTTTTAAACATAAAAGTCTATTTATAAGATGATTAATTGTTAACGCAAAGTTAATCTTATATAAATAACTATTAAAGCATTTCATAACACATCGATGAAATACACAATTTAACGACATAATACTTTTTAACCTGTTAAGAGTATTATGATTTAGATATTTTATTATTATTAATTATATTTAAATGATAATTTAATATGTTTTTTCCTACAACTATGAGTTTAAGTGAAAATTCACACCCAAATCACTAAAAACCAATATGTTAAATATGTTTTGTGAGTTTTTTATAATAATTTTTTGAGAATAATTAAGTATATAGACAAAAACATTAAACTATAAGACTACAGTATCCAAAAACGCCAACAATCTTTAAATTAAGATTGTTGGCGTTTTACATTAAAACTATAATTTAGAAAAATTAAAACGTCAATTTTTCGAATAAAAACGTCAAACTTATATTTTTTGAGAATTTGGAATTGCTTTTAGGTTTTCCTGAAGTTCGAAACCTTGATCTTCCATCCATTGGTCGTTATAAATTTTGGCCATATAACGAGAGCCGTGATCTGGAAATAACACCACAACCTTGCTGTCTTTTGTAAATTGACCTTGTAAGGCGTATTGTTTTACTCCTTGCATAGCAGCTCCACTTGTGTAACCAACAAACAAACCTTCCTCTTTAGCAATAGTTCTTGCCATTTGAGCAGCAGACTCATCTGTAACCTTTACAAATTCATCAATAGCATCAAAATCTGTTGCAGTAGGAATTAAGTTTTTTCCTAAGCCTTCAATTTTATAGGAGTATATTTCATTTTCATCAAACTGTCTTGTCTCATGATATTTCTTCAATACACTTCCGTAGGCATCTATCCCTAAAATTTTAATTTCAGGATTCATTTCTTTCAAGTATCTAGCTGTTCCAGAAATGGTTCCGCCAGTACCACTGCATGCTACCAGATGTGTAATTTTACCTTCAGTTTGTTTCCAAATTTCTGGACCTGTACTATGGTAATGAGCATCTATATTTAATTCATTAAAATATTGATTAATATAAATGCTGCCAGGTGTTTCTAAGTGTATTCTCTTTGCTACCTCGTAATAGGATCTTGGATCATCTGCAGCCACATTTGCAGGACAAACGTGAACCTCTGCACCCATAGCTCTCAACATATCTATCTTATCTTTTGATGATTTGTCTGAGACTGCTAAAATGCACTTGTAACCTTTTACAGCACTTACCATTGCTATACTAAAGCCCGTATTACCCGAAGTAGTTTCAACAATAGTATCTCCAGGTTGCAATAACCCTTTTTCTTCAGCTTGAGATAATATAAAGTGAGCAACTCTATCTTTAGCAGAATGTCCTGGATTAAATGCTTCTACTTTAGCGTAGAAGGTCCCAGAAATATCTTCTGTCATTTTCTGCAACTGTATAAGTGGTGTGTCTCCTACCAATTGCAATATATTATCGTAAACCTGTAATTCCTTTTTCATAAATAAGGGTACTTATTGTTTCAGCTTGCAAAAATACTATTTTTATATAACTTACTCTGTAATTCCCTCTAAGTCTAATATAAATGCATAATCTTTAGCTATTTCCTTAAGAGCTTCAAAACGACCTGAAGCACCACCATGACCTGCTTCCATATTGGTGTCTAAATACAATACATTGGTATCTGTCTTTAAATCTCTAAGTTTTGCCACCCATTTAGCTGGTTCCCAGTATTGCACTTGACTATCGTGTAATCCTGTTGTAACTAACATATTTGGGTATTCCTGAGATTTCACCTGATCATAAGGTGAATATGACTTCATATACTCATAGTAATCTTTTTCATTAGGATTTCCCCATTCGTCATACTCGCCTGTTGTTANNGGTATTGAGTCGTCTAACATAGTGGTAACCACATCTACAAAAGGAACNGCAGCTACAATACCATTGTATTTCTCTGGAGCCATATTAGCAACTGCTCCCATTAACAATCCTCCTGCAGAACCACCCATAGCATACAAATGATCTGGAGAAGTATATTTCTGATCTATTAAATATGAGCTTGCATCAATGAAGTCTGTGAAGGTGTTTATTTTATTAAAGTATTTTCCGTCTTCATACCATTGACGNCCTAAATATTGACCNCCACGAATGTGCACNATTGCAAAAATAAAACCGCGATCNAGCAAACTTAATCGTGTTGTAGAGAATGTTGGNTCTATTGTATANCCATAAGAACCATATGCATATTGTAAAATAGGGTTTTTACCATCTCTTTTAATACCTTTCTTATATACTATAGATATTGGTATTTCTTTTCCATCTCTTGCTACTGCCCATAGCCGTTCTGACATGTAGTTTTCTTTTGCAAACTTACCACCAAGTACNGCTTGTTCCTTTTTTACTTCTTTCTCTTTGGTTCTCATATTAAAGTCTACCACAGAAGATGGTGTTGTGAGCGAAGTATAGCCGTATCTTAAAATCTCTGTTTCAAAATCTGGATTTGTACTTGCGCCTGCCGCATAGGTTTCGTTATCAAAAGGCAAGTAATAATCTTCTGTTTCATCCCAACGCATCACTCTAATTTGNGATAATCCTAGTTTACGNTCACTTACAACAAGGTAATCTTTAAAAATNTCTATGTCTTCTAAGAGAACATCTTCCCTATGTGGTAAAACATCTACCCAATTTTCTTGNGNAGTTTTACCTATAGGTGTTTTCATGAGTTTAAAATTCTCTGCTTTATCTTTATTAGTAACAATATAAAAGTTGTCTTTAAAATGAGATATACTATATTCTAAACCTCTTTCTCTTGGTGCAAATAATTTAAATTGACCGTCTGGTGTATTGGCATCTAAAATTCTAAATTCATCTGTAAGTGTTGCAGATGATCCTACAATAATATAGTCTTTAGATTTTGTTTTATACACATAGGCATTAAACGTATCATCATCTTCCTGAAATACGAGATTATCGTCTTCTGTTGGCTTACCTAATACATGTTTAAGTATTTGGTAAGAACGTAGTGTTTCTGGNTCTTTNTTTGTGTAAAATAATGTNTGGCTATCATTGGCCCAAACAGAACTGCCTGTAGTATTTGCTACTTTATCTTTTAAAATTTCTCCAGTACTTAAGTTTTTTACGTGAATAGTATATTGTCTTCTACTAACNGTATCTACACCATAAGATACCAACTCATTATTAGGACTAACGCTAAGTGCTGTTAATTTAAAGTAACTGTGGCCTTCTGCCATTNTATTACAATCGAATATAATNTCTTCTTGAGCATCTAATGTTTCTTTCTTNCGAGAATATATTGGGTAATCTTTACCNTTTTCAAAACGAGTTATATACCAATAGCCATTATATTTATAAGGTACAGAGCTATCATCTTCTTTAATCCTTGCCTTCATCTCATCAAACAAGTTAGACTGCAGCTCTTTGGTATGNGCAGTCATTTTCTCATAGTAATCATTCTCACGNTCAAGGTAATCTATCACCTCTTCATTTTCTCTGTCTTTAAGCCAGTAATAATTATCTATTCTAAGATCTCCGTGCTTTTCTAAATTTTCTGGAATTTTCTGAGCTATTGGAGGTTGAATTGTATTTTTCAAGGTATTGTCTTTAGGTTGTTTACAAGCGGATGCAAAAGTAAAGATAACTAGACTGAAAAGTAGGATTTGTTTCATCTTAAATAAGGTTTGAAACTCTAAAATAGTAAATTTGCCTATAACTTAAATTTACAATACTATGTTTGGAGATATGATGGGTATNATGTCTAAATTAAAAGAAGCCCAACAAAAGGTTGAAGACACAAAAAAACGTTTAGACACGGTTTTAATTAATGAACAATCTAGCGACAATTTATTAAAGGTTGAACTTACAGCAAATAGAACTNTAAAAAGCATTGAAATAGNCGATACTCTTTTAGAAGATAAAGAGCAATTAGAAGATTATCTTATTTTAACTTTAAATAAAGCTATAAAAAAAGCTACAGAAATTAATGAAGCAGAAATTGGTGCTGTTGCCAAAGAAGGTATGCCAAATATNCCTGGCTTAGATATGTTTAAATAATCTAAGAATTTTCATTTATAAATGCTCTGTAGTATCGTGGGTCTCCACTATAACCAGAAATATCCTTTAGCACCTTTCCTTTATGGTCTAGCAATAGCATTAATGGGAAGGTGTTTTCTTTATTATACTTTTTAATAAGAGCTTTATTTTTTTCCATTTGCGCTTCAGATATAATATCTAAACGGTAAGGTCTATCTACCATAAGCAGTACAAAATCATTTGTTTTATTTAAAAATTCTGCCGTCTCAAAATAATCTTCCTTTAATTTAATACAAGGTTTACACCAATCACTTCCTGTAAAATACATAAATANTGGCAGCTTTTTTTCCTTGGCTANTTTTTGAGCTTCATNGTAATCTGTTANCCANACANCATCTTGTTGCGCTTGTATTAAAGCTGAAGACAACATAAATACTAAAAGAAAGATTGATTTCATTATATAGAATTTGAAAATCTTATTACAAAAGATATGCCTAAATATAAAAAGGCGCTTTGAATACACAAAACGCCTTTAAGACTAATTTATTGGGGACTATTAGTTTTCTATAACTCTAAATTGTGTTCTTCTGTTTAACGTATGCTCACGTTCTGTACAAGAAACACCATCTGCACAACGATTACGAAGTTTAGACTCTCCGTAGCCGTTAGATGTTATCTTGCTTGAATTAATNCCTTTAGAAATTAAGTAGTTTGTAACAGCTTGAGCTCTTCTTTCAGATAATGCTTGGTTACTTGAAGCTGTACCTCTAGAATCTGTATGAGATGCAATCTCGACAGAAACACCTTGCTGCATTACTGGTAATAACTTAGCATCTATCTCTGCTTTAGCTGCATTAGTTAAAGAAGCACTACCTAAATTCCAAACTATATTAAGGTCTGTATATTCTAATAATTTACAATCTACTTCTGCCCAAGTCGTTAAACCACCTTTTTGCTTAAGCACCTCTTTAGTTACTGTCTTGTATTTAGCAGCTACCGTTTCCTCTGTTGTGCCAGCATCTTTCACTAAAACTGTTTTCGTGATAGTAGCATACTCTGCAGGAACTTCTTCTTCCACAACTCTCGCTGGCTCTGTAACTACACGCTTAGTATAACTACCAGCTTGCTCTGCTACAGGTGANGAACTTGTNGATGCATCATTANCTAAAGTACGAACAGCTACTGTTTGGTACTCTGCAGGATAACCTTTATAACACCAGTAACGACAATCTTCTGGATTGTTCGATTGGCATTCTGCAGGAGGAACATCACTCATTTCCCATTGTGCATAAGCAGGTTTAATCTCGATAGTTTCTGCACTATTACCGAAGGTCGCTGGATTTATACTTAAAACAGANCTACTTTGTTTTTTTACATAGGTAACTGTTTCTGTNCCATAAACTGCNGGTATAATTCGTAATTTTTTACTTGCCTCCTTTACTAAAACACGTTCTGTTTGTGTTTCATATTGTGCAGGAACAACTCTAAGTTTCTTATAAGCTGGCTCTACNTCTATCTGTACAGTTTGATTTTCATAAATGTCTGGTGTTGTACAACGCACATAACATTTACCTGGTTCTGGATTAGTTGGTAAATCTTGCGCAAAACCGAAACCAGCTACGGCAATTGCAAGGATAGAGAATATTAGTTTTTTCATATTTGATAAGGATTAGTTAAATATTATATCCTAAATTTATGAAAACACACAACTATTTGTTAAAGATTTATATGTTTTTANTATTAATTTCGACATAAGGCAATATAAATCGATAAACTACATTTATTATGTAAGAAATGAATTTTAATGTTGTATTAAATGACTAATTTTATAGTAAATAAAAAAATGCAATATGTTTGAATTAAAGAAAAAAGAAGACGNTAACACCTACCATTTTGTACTTAAAGCTAAAAATGGTCAAGTTATTTTAAGCAGTGAAGTTTACAATTCTAAAAGTGCTGCTAGTAATGGTATAGAGTCTGTAAANAAGAATAGCCNAGATGANACAAAATTTGAACGCAAGACTGCTAAAAATGGAAAATTCTATTTTAATCTAAAAGCTTCAAATGGTCAGATTATAGGTAGCAGCCAAATGTATGCTGGTGANGCAGGAATGGAAAACGGCATTTCTTCTGTTTCAGAGAATGCTCCAAACGCTAGTATTAAAGAGCTATAAATTATAAAAACCCGACTTAGCATCGGGTTTTTATTTATTTTTTAAAATCTTGTAGAGTTTTTATAAATGTTTGGTGTTGCTCTTCTGTATAATCTAAATGGGTTACAACACGCCACTTGCCTTCACCCATTGCACTTATAATTATACCTTTATCTGTTAAGTGGTTTAGGAAATTTTCTCCAGAAATTTTAGTGTCTAAATAAAAGATTACAATATTAGTTTCAACAGGCTCAACACTTTTTATATAACTAAGANNTAATAGNACATTTTCNATCTCCTTTGCTCTTTGGTGATCTTCTTCTANTCTTTCTATATGATTATCCAGCGCATAAAGTCCTGCAGCAGCAAGATACCCAACTTGCCTCATACCACCACCAAGAACTTTTCTAACACGCATTGCGTTTTCCATAATATCTTCATCTCCTATTAATACAGAACCAACAGGCGCACCTAACCCTTTAGATAAGCATACAGATATTGTTTGAAACAAGTTTCCATAATCAATAGCATTTTGTTTTTTATGCACCAACGCATTAAACAAACGAGCACCATCTAAGTGGTAACCTAAATTATGCGCTGTAGTTACTTTCTTTATAGCTTGTAATTCACTTAAATCATAACAAGCACCACCACCTTTATTTGTTGTATTTTCAATACATACCAAACTGCTTTTAGGGCTATGATAAAAATCTGGAGCATTAATGTTCTCCTCAACTTGCTTTGCTGTTATTTTGCCTCTATTACCATCTATTAATTTACAAGAAACACCACTGTTAAATGATACACCACCACCTTCGTAATTAAACACATGAGCCCATTTGTCACAAATTAATTGTTCTCCTGGCTGAGTGTGTAATTTAATTGCTGCCTGATTAGCCATACTACCACTAGGAAAAAATAATGCATTCTTCTTTCCAAACATATCAGCTAAGCGGGCTTCTAACTCATTTACCGCAGGATCTTCTTTATATACATCATCTCCAACTTTTGCGCTAAACATAGCTTGAAGCATCCCTTTAGTAGGTTTTGTAATCGTGTCACTTTTTAAATCTATCATCCTTAAATTTTGTATTTCAAATGTAATACGAATCGTAAGAGGAAACCAATTGTTTTAGTAATTTGCAGTAGAATAAATTTTGCCATGCTGCTTATAGCCATTTCATTTATTTACATATTTAGCATCTGTACAGCAATTGGTGTAGGCTTTTACAAACTATTTAAAATTGAAACTTACAAAAGTGTAGAAGTAGCTTTTATTGGCTTATTTTCAATTTCATTATTAGCTTCTATATGGGCTTTTTGGGGACGGATTCATTGGGAGTTTCATCTCTTTATAATATTAACTTCCTGTATTTCAATTTTATTTAACAAAGACAAAGTTGTCCAAACCCTCAAACACTTAAGGTATACTTTTAAGCAATTATCACCATTTTTAAAAGCGTTATTAATTAGTACTGCAGTATTAATTTTAATGCAATGTGCTTCTGCGCCCTATGTAATAGATAATGAGTCTTATTATATACAAACAATTGCAGTACTCAATGACTATGGCTTTATAAAAGGGCTTGCCAATCTTCACTTCTTTTTAGCACAAACCAGTGGCTGGCATATTACACAAAGTGCCTTAAACTTGAACTTTGTTTTTAAGAATTTTAATGATTTAAGCGGATTCTGTCTTTTACTNACCGTTTTATGGTCTTTTNATAAGTTGAATTTTTATTTTAAAAATAGAGTTGATATATGGAATTTAATTTTTGGCCTTTTCCCTTTAGCTAATTTATTTTTCTTTCAATTTATAGGAACACCTTCTCAAGATATTCCTATTTATTGCTTAACATTTATTTNTATTTCAATATTTCAGAAATCCTTTAGATTACCTAAAACAGATGGCTTTATAGTGTTATGTGCTTTAGTTTTATTTTGCATTTTCATAAAACCGACAAGCTTTTTATTAATTGGTTTTCCTATAGTATTATTCATTAACNACTATAAAACTCTAAGNACTAAGGTTATTAAAGTTTTGCCTNTTGCTTTACTAACATTACTAATATTTATAGGCAAGAATAGTATTATCTCNGGCTATCCATTATTTCCTTTATTATATCTTGATGTAATNAANGAAAACTGGAAACTTCCTATAGCGTTAGCTGANTATTATATTGACCTGACTAAAGCATATGGCTTTTTATTGTTACCAGATGACTATACAAACCTAACTACTTTAGAACGTTTATACCAATGGTTAACATTAGGTAAATTACGTGGTATATTTAATTGTATAGCTGTAATATTTATATGTATTACANCTTTCTTTATAAGAAAAACTACTATTAAAAAAACAGCTNCACTAATATTTGTTCTTTATGTACTTCAGTTAATCGTATTGTTTTTCACATCGCCACTTTACAGGTTCTATTTTAACTTGCTTTATATATTACTATGTTTAGTCGTGGCAAGTGTTTTATATAAAAGNTTAACTGTTCTTAAGTGCCTACTTACCATTTGTATCTTAATTTCNGGGTTNCCTTTAATTATAANTACNCCAATTAATTTTTTAGCAAATAATAGTTTCAGTACTAATTTGAGTCATTTCAACATAANAGAAATAGTAATGCCNCACTCAAATTCAAAATTTGAAGATGANTTTAAAACATACAAAAAAGGCAACTTGAATTTTAANCATCCNTTAGAAATTGATTTCTTTTGGGGTACCGGTAATGTACCGTTTCCTGCAGTGAATTATGAACAGCTCAACTATTTTGAACAAAACTTTAAGGTNATACCACAATTAAGGACCACAGAGCTTAAAGATGGTTTTTACAGCAAAACAATATCGAATGACTAAAACGGAATTGAAAGAATTTTTAGATAGCAAAGTCTTACAATACAACCAACCAGAGTTTATTGAAACAGATCCTATTCAAATNCCGCATCACTTCAGTAAAAAAGAAGATATNGAGATTTCGGGNTTTTTAACAGCAACAATTTCTTGGGGTAACAGAAAAAGCATCCTTAAAAATGCAAATAACCTTATGCAACTAATGGACNATGCTCCTTATGANTTTATCTGTAACCATANTGCTAACGACCTGGAAACTCTGCAAANATTTGTTCATAGAACATTTAATGGTAAAGATTTAGCGTATTTCATTTCAGCNTTAANGCATATATATAATACTCATNATGGATTGGAGGCTGTATTTTCAAAATATCAAGACTCAGANTCATTACAAAATTCCATACATCATTTTAAATCTATATTTTTTGAATTACCTCATTTACAGCGCACCGAAAAACATGTTAGTGATCCTCACAAAAACTCTGCTGCAAAACGAATAAATATGTTCTTAAGATGGATGGTAAGACCAAATGATGGTGTAGACTTTGGGTTATGGAACTCCATATTACCCTCTAAACTTTCTTGTCCCTTAGACGTACATTCTGGTAGGGTTGCNAGAAAATTAAACCTNCTTACNAGAAAGCAAAACGACGCAAAAGCAGTTTTAGNATTAGATGANAATTTAAAAAAACTTGACCCTAAAGATCCTGTAAAATATGACTATGCACTATTTGGTTTAGGAGTATTTGAAAGTTTCTAAACAAGAATCACAAATTTTAAGATTTCTTTAAGAAAATAATATTTATTGTATATCTTAGTGTATTATTTGATAATTAACCATTTCCGCTATTAATATCTCTTGCATATGCAGTCACCTAGTTTACCACTAAATGAGAATAAGCGCCAAAAGGCACTGCGTTCATATAGGTTGTTAGATACGCCTCCAGAGATTGATTATGATAACATTACTCAGTTAGCATCTTACATATGTAAAACNCCTATATCCTTAATTTCTCTTTTAGATGGTGAACGTAATTGGTTTAAATCTNCAGTAGGNGTTCCNTTTACAGAATCTCCAAGAAGCCTTTCNTTTTGTGGTCATGCAATACATAANCCTGAAGAAGTGATGATTGTTGAAGATGCTAGGTTAGANAAGCGTTTTTATGACAACCCATTAGTAGAAGAAATGAAGGCNGCTATTTTTTATTTAGGCGTTCCTATTAAATCAGAAGAAGGTTTACCACTAGGCACTCTNTGTGTTTTTGATGATAAGCCTAGACGCNTAGAAGATGAACAGATAACTGCAATGAAGGCTTTAGCCAAACAGGTGGAAAGTCATATTAAATCGAGAAAACATACTATAGAATTACAAAACACTCATAGAAAATTAGAAAAAACAAATAACCTATTAAGCGACTTTGCAGCAGTTGCTTCTCATGACATNAAACTACCAATTGCTAGTATTGTTACAACAGCAGATATCCTCAAAACTAAATACAAATCTGTTTTAGATGAAGATGGTTTAAATAGGTTGAGTTTAATTAAGGAGTGTTCTTTTACAATAAATGAATACATCTCCGGAATGTTGGAAATGTATACAAGTGATAAAGGNCTTAGTGACGATTTTGAATTAATNAACCTCAANCAACTGCTTGAAAGTGTCCAAAAAATTAATATGTGTGAANATAAATGTCAGTTTTGGCTTCCTTCAGAAACACACGTATTAAATAGTAACAAAATTGCACTTACACAGATATTTACAAACCTATTTACAAATGCGGTAAAATACAATGACAAGAATAGTTGTATTGTTAATGTAAATTTCTCTGAAGATGCTTCTCACTATAAATTCACTGTAACAGATAACGGTCCAGGAATACCTGAAGAACATTTAGGAAATATTTTCAAACTATTTAAAACTGCCTTACCTAAAGACAATACAGGAAAAAAAGGAAATGGTATTGGGCTCTCAATAGTTAAAAAGTTAATTAAAAAACTTAACGGTAGGATTTATGTTTCNTCAGAACTTGGNAAGAGCACNACGTTTACCTTTACAATAGGTAAACCAACAACGTTTTCCAATTAACAAAAAAATTTAAATCTTTATTATTACCAGAAACCCTTTTAAATAAAGGGTTTCATTGTTTATACGTAGTATTGAAAATTATTTAATTAACATTTTTTTAAGTTTTTTAAGAAAATATTATGATTTGATACGACTTTAGATTATTTTTGCTAGCTGATTGATTATTAAAGTGTTCCGAGATATTATTCGAAGCTATGCAAGCACCTAGTTATACATTACAAGAAGATTTAAGACAACAAGCTGTTGATTCTTACCACATAGTTGACACTGAGCCTGAAGAGCAATTTGATAATTTAACAGAATTAGCTATTCAAATTTGTGGTGTTCAGCACGCTTTATTAACTATTTTAGATAAGAATAGAAATTGGTACAAATCCAATAACAAGGTACCGTTTACTGAAGCACCTAGATCTCTTTCTTTTTGTGGTCATCTTATTCACAATCCTCACGAAATCATGATTGTTGAAGATGCACGNAAAGATATACGCTTTCATGANAANCCAATNGTTACAGANNTAAAATCTGTAGTGTTTTATTTAGGNGTNCCNNTNNTAAGTNAAGATGGTTTTGCAATTGGCACATTATGTATTTTTGATGACAAACCAAGACAATTAAGTNATTCTCAAATAGCTTCGATGAAGCTNTTGGGCAAACAAGCAGAATATTTACTAAACCATAGAAAACATAAATTAAATCAATCTAATATTCATAAAAAATTAGAGCGAACTAATGATATGCTTAGTGAATTTGCAGCTGTGGCCTCACACGATTTAAAGTTACCAATTGCAAGTATTATTACTACTGCAGACATCATTAAAACTAAATANAANACCAAGTTAGGGAAAGACGGTCAAGANAGGCTTAACCTTATTAAAGATTGTTCATTTACAATAAATGAATACATAACTGGTATGTTAGATATGTATACAAGTGAGCACGGTATACAAAACAGTTTNGAGACCATTAATATTAAAGCNTTTTTTGACAATTTGCTAAAAATNAATCTAACATCTCAAAAATGTCAGTTTTGGTTNCCTACAGAAACTCATGTTATAAATTCAAATAAAATTGCTTTAACTCAGATTTTCACCAACTTATTCTCTAATGCCGTTAAATACAATGATAAAGACAACTGCATTATTAGTGTAAATGTTACTGAAAACAAATCACATTATAAATTTACGGTGACCGATAATGGTCCTGGCATTGAAAAAAGTAATTACAAAGAAATTTTTAAGCTGTTTAAAACAGCAAGTGAAACTGATAATAGAGGAAAAAAAGGAAATGGCATTGGTCTTTCGGTGGTTAAGAAGTTAGTNAAAAAACTAAATGGCGAGATCTCTGTAGCTTCAGAATTAGGAAAATTCACAACCTTTACTTTTACTGTTGAAAAGCCTACAACACTAACTATTAATTAAGTTATACAGAAACCCTGTACAAGTATTATATATTTAGGTATACATCACTATATTTGGCGTATACACTAAATAGGAATGCAGTTTAAATACCCAGAATTACTTTACGCGCTTTTTTTACTGGTAATTCCTATTATCGTACATCTTTTTCAGCTTCGTAAATTTCAGAAAGAAGAGTTNACCAATGTTAAATTTCTCCAACGCGTAATCTTACAAACANGAAAAAGCTCTCAACTTAAAAAATGGCTTACATTACTTTCACGTCTCTTATTAATGGCGTGTTTAATAACTGCCTTTGCTCAACCTTTTTTTACTGCAAATGATAATGCTACTAAACCACAAGAGACTGTAATCTACTTGGATAACAGCTTTAGCATGCAGGCAAAGGGACAAAAGGGTGAACTTTTAAAAAGAGCCATTCAGGAGTTATTAGAAACAATTCCTGAAGATGAAGTTTTTACTCTTCTTACAAATACAGATAGATTAAAAAATACAACGTTGAGAGAGTCTCGAAATGAGATACAAGAAATTACTTATGAAGCTCAAAGCATATCTGTAAACACTGCTTTAATACGTGCTAAAAATGAGTTTTCAAAAACCAAAGNTGTTGTAAAGAATTTTGTTGCTATTTCAGACTTTCAAATTAATGACGATCCATTTCAGCAAACTCCTGAGGAGATCTCTGTAAACTTTGTACAACTTTCACCTGTAAATAAAGANAACCTTTCTGTCGATAGTGTTTACGTTAAAGATCGTGGCATTAATTCTATCACATTAGCTACAAAAATATCAAGTACTGGTTCACTATCAGGAACACTTCCTGTTGCTCTTTATGACGGTAACACACTTTTAGCCAAAACAAGTGTGCANCTTGAGGAAAACAGCACTTCAGAAACAGTTTTCAACATACAAAANCCAGAAAGTATTAACGGCAATATTCGTGTAGAAGATACTGGTTTACAATATGACAACATACTATATTTTAGNATTAACAAACCAGATCCTATTAAGGTAATTGCAATTAGTGATGTAGATGACAGTTATCTAAAAAAACTATATAAATCACCAGAATTTGAACTTATTACTTCTACAACTNCTCAATTAGATTANAACCAATTAAATAATGCTAANTGTATAATTTTAAATGAAGTCTTGCAATTACCAAATGGCCTTGCTACTATTTTAAATAAAGTAACAGCAGCAAACGGTACTGTAATAATTNTACCAGCACNAGAAGCAAATATAAACAGTTACAATTCTTTATTTAACCAATTAGGGTTATCNCCTTTTTCTGAGTTAAAAACTCAGGAAAAACAAATNACCAGTATTGTCTTTGCGCATCCTATATATGAAGGTGTTTTTGACAANCGTATAGATAACTTTCAATACCCTAANGTACAATCGTATTTTACAACAANCGCCANNGCNAACAANGTTTTAGGCTATCAAGATAACTCAAGTTTTTTAGAACAAACTGGCAATGTATACAGATTTACAGCTGCATTAAATTCTCAAAATTCAAATTTCAAAAATGCGCCATTAATTGTTCCTACATTTTATAATATAGCCAAACAAAGCTTAAAAGGCGGAACCTTATATTATACTATAAACAACGCAAATAGTCTTGATGTAAATGTGGCATTACCACAAGATGATATTCTTAAAATTGAAAGTGAAAATGGGTCTTTTATACCATTGCAACAAAACTTTAATTCTAAGGTTCAGATTACNACTAATGAGCTACCANAGTTGGCAAATAATTATGTGGTTAAAAACGAAAATCAANAATTGCTTAAACTAAGTTATAATTATAACCGTGACGAAAGTGAGTTAACTTACCAGAATATTTCTCAACTCGAAAATATTACAATTAACAATCAAGTATCTTCATTTTTTAAGCAAATGCAACAAGATAATAGTATAACCGATTTATGGAAATGGTTTGTTATTTTTGCACTACTATTTCTTTGTATAGAAATACTTCTCTTAAAATTCCTGAAATGACCATATTAATTAAATCTGCAAAAATAATAGATCCTAAGAGCGCGTTTCATAACAAGCAAGTAGATATTCTTGTGGAAAATGGTACCATAAAAACTATTGCAGAAACTATAACAACNTCTGCAGATACTGTGGTAGAGTTAGAAAACCTTCATCTTTCTCAAGGTTGGTTTGACTCCAGTGTGAGTTTTGGAGAACCTGGTTATGAAGAACGCGAAACTATAGCNAATGGTCTTAATGTAGCAGGAAAAAGTGGATTTACAGATATAGTCTTAAATCCTAAAACAAATCCTATTGTAGACACTAGCTCTTTAGTTGTGGCTATTACAAACAAAGCNCAACTTCATGCTGTTGCATTACATATATGTGGAGCACTCACNAAACACTCTAAAGGAGTAGATTTAGCAGAGCTGTATGATATGCATAAACATGGCGCAATAACATTTGGAGACTACAAACACGCTATAACTAATGCCAATTTGTTAAAGATCGCACTGCTTTATGCCCAAAATTTTAATGGGTTAGTACAAAGTTACCCGCAAGACAATCAAATTGCTGGAAAAGGATTAGTTAATGAGCATCATAACAGTACACTTTATGGCCTAAAAGGAATTCCTTCATTAGCTGAAGAATTACAAATTACAAGAGACCTTTTCATANTAGAATATACTGGAGGAANGCTTCANATCCCTACAATAACCACAGCAAAATCTGTTGAGCTTATTAAAGATGCAAAAGCGAAGGGATTGGATATTACCTGTAGTGTAAGTGTAAATCACTTATTACTTACAGATGATAAATTAGAAGAATTTGAGAGTAACTATAAACTACAACCACCATTACGAACTGCCACNGATGTANATGCTTTACGAAAAGGATTAAAAGACGGCACAATAGATATGGTTACTAGTGATCATCAACCAATAGATATTGAGCATAAGAAAACTGAATTTGAAAATGCTTCTTATGGTAGCATAGGCCTAGAAACAGCTTTTGGTGCCTTAAAAACTATATTTACCACAGAAGAAATCGTTAATTTTCTAACACGAGGAAAACAGAGATTTAATATAAAAACTTCAGAAATTAAGGAAGGTAATAAAGCAAACTTCAGCTTATTTAATCCAGAAGGATCTTCAACATTTACAGAAAAAAATGTCTTGTCTACCTCCAAAAATTCAGCTTTACTTGGCACTACTTTAAAAGGTACGGTTTACGGCATAGTTTCTCAAGGAGATATNTTACTTAACTAAATAGATAATTTCNTAGTTTATNATGAATACACAAGAANACATNATACCAGGAAAAACTATTGCAGTGGTCTCCTACTTAACATTTATAGGTGCACTTATAGCATTGTTTATGCATAAAGATAACCCTACTAAATTTGGAGGTTTTCANTTAAGGCAAGCAATAGGTATACATTTACTGCAGTTATCTTTGGCATTTGTTATTGGTTGGTTTGACAGCCTCTTAATCTTTTCTGCATTTTGGGTATTTATTGTAGTACTGTGGGCCTTTGGCTTTATAGGTGCTGCACAAGGCAAGTATCAAGAAATTCCTGTATTAGGTCCTCTATTCCAAAAATGGTTTTCTATTATAGTACCAACAAACTAAAACTATTACAATTTTGACAACAGCACCCTTATCATTACACCACATCATAAAACCTTCATCNTTAACCNAAAAAGCACCTGTTATCTTTATGTTTCACGGTTACGGTAGCGATGAAAATGATTTATTTTCATTTGCTACAGAATTAGATGACAAGTATATGATTATCTCTGTGAGAGCACCGCAACCAATGCAACCNTATGGCAATGCGTGGTACACAATTAATTTTGATGCNGCTGGCGGAAAATTNAGTAATGAAGAAGAGGCAATAGAAAGTAGAGATAAGATTTCTAATTTTATAGATGAAGCCCTTAAAGCATACCCAATAGATGAAGATAATGTAACCCTACTAGGTTTTAGTCAAGGTACAATCTTGAGTTATGCTGTAGCACTATCCTACCCAGAAAAAATTAAGCGTGTAGTAGCATTAAGCGGTTATGTAAATGAAGATATTTTAGTTGAAGGTTACCAAGACAANGATTTTTCTAACCTATCATTTTATTGCTCACACGGTTCTGTAGACCAAGTTATTCCTATTGATTGGGCGCGTAAGGCAAAACCTTTTCTAGATCAATTAAATATTAANTATAANTATTCTGAATTTCCAGTTGGTCATGGTGTTGCACCACAAAATTTTTACGAATTCAAAACCTGGTTAGATTAGGCTTTCAATTAAATTTCAGTAATTTTAAGTAAAACTGAAATTTTGAAAACAGAATCTTCTAAAAAAACCATAGTAGTATTAACTGGTGCTGGAATGAGCGCCGAAAGCGGCCTCAAAACCTTTAGAGATGCAGACGGCCTTTGGGAAGGTCATGACGTGATGGAAGTTGCCACACCGCAAGCTTTTGAACGTAATCCAGAGTTAGTATTAGAGTTTTACAACCAACGCAGAAAACAACTTAAAGAGGTATCTCCTAATGAAGGTCATATTGGTCTCGCTAAATTAGAAGAGCATTTTAATGTACATATCATCACTCAAAATGTAGATAATCTTCACGAACGTGCTGGTAGCAGTAATGTAATTCATCTACATGGCGAGCTTAATAAGGTAAGAAGTACTTTTGATGAAGACTTAGTGCTAGACTGGACAACAGATTTAAACCTAGGAGACTTCTGTGAACACAATCACCAACTTAGGCCTCACATAGTTTGGTTTGGTGAAGCCGTACCAATGCTCGATCACGCAGTATCTATTACCGAGCAGGCAGACATACTTATAATTATAGGTACCTCTATGCAGGTGTATCCAGCAGCTAGTCTAATAAATTTTGTGCACGAGGAAACCCCTATTTATTTTATAGATCCTAAGCCAAACGTAACGGCATCTAAACGCTTAACAATTATAGAAGATACAGCATCTAAAGGTGTAAAGAAAGTTACAGATAAATTATTGAGAAAAGACTAACACTTTATTCTATTTAAAGCTCTAACGATTGCTTATTTTTGCAAGACATTAGCAGACTATGAACAGAATACACAAAACATTAGCTGAAGACAAAACCCTTTTGTCTATTTACTTTACAGCAGGTTATCCAAAACTAAACGATACGGTTACAATCATAAAATCACTCGAAGATAGCGGTGTAGATATGATTGAAATCGGTTTACCTTTTAGTGATCCTTTAGCAGATGGACCTACCATACAAGAAAGTTCAACAAAAGCATTACAAAATGGTATGACTACCAAACTTTTGTTTGAGCAATTAAGAGATATAAGATCTCAAGTTTCTATCCCTTTAATTATTATGGGATACTTTAATCCTATGTTGCAATTTGGGTTTGAAGCATTTTGTAAAGAATGTGAAGCAATAGGTATTGATGGCTTAATTGTCCCAGATTTACCATTAGCAGAATATGAAGAACATTATAAAGGGATTTTCGAAAAACACAACCTTTCCAATGTATTCTTAATTACTCCACAAACATCAGATGAGCGTATAAAGCAAATAGATGAGGCTTCAAACGCTTTTATTTATATGGTGAGTTCTGCAAGTGTTACAGGTAGTACAAGCGGATTTGGAGAAGCGCAGCAATCTTATTTTAAAAGAATTAAAGATTTAAATTTAACAAATCCACAAATTGTTGGATTTGGGATTAAAGATGAGCAAACCTTTAAAGATGCTACTGCAAATGCTAAAGGAGCAATTATAGGATCTGCATTTATAAAACATCTTACTAAAAAAGGTGTTGCAAATATTCCTCAATTTGTTAAAACCATAAGATAGTTTAACAAAGTCTTAGAAGTCATAGTTTTACATTCTTCTGTTTAATATTTAAATTTAGATATCAAACAAAAAAATACAGAATTATGGATAAGAAATTTGAAAGGAAGACGGAACAAAAACATCCAACGAATCCTACAGGAAACAGAAATATAGAAACTAATAAAGTTGATATTGATGAAAAAACAATCAAAGATCAACAGAATAAAAAATAATTTAAACGCTTAAGGCATTTAAATTTTCTCTTACAGATTTGTGAAAAACTTTCTGTATTGCAAGACTCGGAAATCAATTGTATTGAATTTCGGGTTTTGTTTTTTTAAATCTTTATACAACTGTATACTACCTACTGCTCTATTTGCAGATCCTGAAGGTGAGGTTAAAGACACGGTTGTAATCATGCGGTTAGAAGACGGCATTTTAAATTGATGTATTCTAGGCACATCATTATTCACTACTTCTAATTTTAACTGATATTCCTTTAAATGTTTTCTGAAAAAATATTCAGGTCCATTTTTACTGTTACCACCAGTAAACAATAGTGTGTGTATACTCTTATGCTTTTCCAGATAAGCTATAAGGTCTCTTAATTTTATATCCCGCATTCCAGCATCTGAAGCATCAACCTTATCCCTAAATGCTGAATCCACAATATCACAAATACCAATATGATGTTTTTTTAATAACGCTTTTCGTTGTGAAATAGCAACTTCTGTGGTTTCGTAATCTAGAGACACCTGAAATACTTGTTCTAAAACTGGCCAAAGTAGACCATCTATACTTCCGTAAGAAAAGGCCACGTCATTTGGTTTTAAAATACCCGTTGTAAAACGTGGTGGCGGCAATGTACCAACTATCAGTTTTGTTGTATGTTTTGGAATAAAAGGCTGGTATGGATGCGTATGATGAAAGATAGTTTCGGGTTTAGGTAGTTCTAAATTTAATAGTCTTTCAAATTAATCTTTTAGCAGCTATCTAATAAAAACTGGTTCTTGTGCTTTCTCTGTATGTTCTTCACTAAAACGATAGCCTTCGTAGTCAAAACCTTTAACGTCTTCAAGTGTTTTACAATCTTTATCGACAATATAACGTACCATACTTCCTCTCGCTTTTTTAGCGAAGAAAGCTATTATCTTAAGTTTTCCATTTTTAAAATCTTTAAAAACCGGTGAAATCACAGGAACTTTTAGAGCCTTGGTATCAACTGCCTTAAAGTATTCTTGACTTGCTAAATTTAAAAATAACTCATCATCTTCAAGCTCGTTATTTAAGTATGTAGTAACAGGTTCTTTCCATACGTCGTAAAGGTCTTTATTTCCTCGTCCTACAGGTAATTTTGTTCCCATTTCTAAGCGGTATGGTTGTATAAGATCTAAAGGTTTTAAAATTCCATACATACCACTCAAGATTCGTAATCTATCATTTACAGCATCTATCTTTTCTTCTTCTATTGTATAAGCATCTAAACCTGTGTAAACATCTCCTGCAAAAGCATACATTGCTGGCCGTGCATTTTTCTTGTCATGAGTTTCAGTAAAGTCTTTATAACGTTGGTAATTAAGGTCAGCAAGCTTATCACTAATGCTCATTAACTTACCTAGTTTAGCTTTAGAAAAAGTCTCTAGTTTTCTATTTATTTGAGCAGCCTGTTCTAAAAATGTGGGTTGTGTACCACGCGTGGTAGGCATTTTGGTTTCAAAATCTAAACTCTTTGCTGGAGAAACTACTATCTTCATAAACAATTCTTTATACTCGTAACATTAATTATAACCATAGTAATGGCGTGGATATATTGTCAAAAATACAACCTAATTAGCGTTGCTAAAAATGCTTGACAACGAATTTATTTATAGAAATATAGAGAAATAGGATGCTATTAGTCCATAGCGTGTGTGGCATAATTACGCCACTTGTCTACACAGTCACTTATATCCTTTGGTATATCAGAATCAAAACTTAACCACTCGCCAGACACTGGATGTTCAAATCCCAAAGTTTTAGCGTGTAGTGCTTGTCGTGGTAACGTTTTAAAGCAATTGTCCACAAACTGTTTGTACTTACTAAAGTGTGTTCCTTTTAAGATTTTATCACCTCCATAACGTTCATCGTTAAAAAGAGTATGACCAATATGTTTTAAATGAACACGAATTTGGTGCGTGCGTCCTGTTTCTAATTTACAAGATAATAATGTTACGTACCCTAAACGCTCTATCACTTTATAATGTGTAACGGCTGGCTTACCTTTTTCATCGGCATCATCTTCTAAAAATACGGTATTCTGTAATCTATTTTTAGGATGTCTTCCAATATGACCTTCTATAGTACCTTGATCATCTTCAACATTTCCCCATACTAAGGCTAAGTATTCTCTAGAGCTTGTCTTATTAAAAAACTGTTTAGACAAATGCGTCATTGCATGTTCTGTTTTAGCTACAACTAATAAACCACTTGTATCTTTATCTATCCTATGTACTAAACCTGGACGGTTACTGCTATTATTTGGTAAGTTATCAAAGTGAAAAACTAATGCATTTATTAAGGTTCCTGAGTAATTACCATGTCCAGGATGAACAACCATACCGGCAGGCTTATTAACTACCAGTACATCGTCATCTTCGTGAACAATGTTTAAAGGTATATCTTCAGGCGTAAGCAACATTTCATAAGGCGGATGCTCAAATAACACCTTAACCTCATCGCCTGCTTTTACTTTGTAGTTTTGTTTTACAACAACATCATTTACATAAATATTACCTTCTTTGGCTGCTTTCTGTATTTTATTACGTGTTGCATTTTCAATGAAATTCATTAAAAATTTATCTACTCGTAACGGTTCCTGTCCTTTGCTAGCTGTAAAGGCATAGTGTTCATACAAGTCATCATCATTATCTTCTGATGAGTTTGAGGTATCAAACCCTTTAGGGCTAAGTTTACTGTTCTGTGTCATTGGTGTCTTGTGTTCCGTCATTATCATCATCATTATCCAGATTACCATTATATCTTCCAGAACCATCTCCTAAAATTAAATCAATCTTAGACGTTTTCATAAGCATATCACCTGGTTCTATACGTTTGCCTTTATGGCGTAACTCTAGCACAGCATCTTTAGCAATATCTGGTTTAAAAGTAACATCTCCTATCTCAAAACCTAAAGAACGTAATGTAGGTTCTACTTGTCTACGCGTACGTCTTATAAGGTTAGGAATTTCAATAGTTCCATAACCAGACGGATTTAAAGTAAGGTATATTTTCCTATTTTCTTTTACAAACTTACCTGCAGCAGGTACTTGCTCTATCACAGAATATTTAGGGAAGTCTGGATTGTAATTAGCAGAGTCTAATATTTCTCTTCTAAGGTCTAATTCTTCCAATTGAGTATCAACCTGATCTAATGCCATTCTAGAAAGATCTGGAACCTCGATACGCTGGTCGTGATTGGTAGATATATCTAAATACCATAATGCGATATAACAGATTACAAAAACTGCTACAATTGCTAAGACAACTTGAATTAAGAATGTCTTACTAAAAATAAATTTTACAATGCTCATTTGTGAAGGTTAAGACGCAAAGATATAAAATAGCTTGCGTTTTGTTAGTAGCGTATTTCGAGTTACTTTTGAAATTGTTAAGCAAATAACGTTTCCTTTCTAATTTTATTGAAAATGAAAACAATTGTGGCCATCGCAATGGGCGGATATTCAAGTGAATTTCAAATTTCACTTAACAGCGGAAATGTTGTTTACAAACACATTGACCTAGAAAAATACACGCCTTACCGAGTACATATACTAAAAGAAGAATGGCTAGCTTTTGATAATGAAAATCATAGCTATGTTATAAATAAAAATGATTTTTCTTTTATAAAGCAAGGCAAGACAATAAGGTTTGATGTTGTTTTTAATACAATACACGGCACACCAGGCGAAGATGGTAAACTACAAGCCTATTTGGAGCTGTTAAACATACCCCAAACTGCTTGCGATTTTTATAGTGCTGCACTCACTTTTAATAAAAGGGATACTATTAGCGTTCTTAAACCTTATGGCATTAAAACCGCTACAAATGTGTTTATAAATAAAGGAGACACTGTAAATGTAAATCAGATTATCTCTAAAGTTGGCTTACCGTGTTTTGTGAAAGCAAATAAAGCTGGTAGCAGTTTTGGGATTAGTAAGGTTTATAATGCTGAAGAATTTCCAAAGGCATTAGATGTAGCATTTAAAGAAGACGATGAAGTTTTGGTTGAAAGTTTTCTAGATGGCACAGAAGTTTCTGTAGGTGTAATTACCTACAACACTACTATAACCGCTTTACCAATTACTGAAATTGTGTCTGAGAATGATTTCTTTGATTACGAGGCAAAATACAACGGGCAATCTCAAGAAATAACACCTGCCAGAATCTCTGATGCCCAACGTGATGAAGTACAACAAATAGCAATTAAAATTTACAAGACCTTAAAGTTAAAAGGACTTACAAGAGCAGAATTTATCTTTCATAATAATGAGCCTCATTTTCTTGAAGTAAATACTTGTCCTGGCTTAAGTGAAGCTAGCATTATACCACAACAAGCTGCAGAAGCTGGCATTTCATTAAAAGATTTATTTAGTAATGTGATAGCTGCTGCAATGCACTAGTCTATTTTTAATTAAGTATCTTTATCTCACTAACAATTCCTAAGACTCCAACCTTATGAAACGTGCTATTTTTCCTGGTTCTTTTGATCCCATTACATTAGGGCATTACGATATTATTGAACGTGGTCTCACACTTTTTGATGAAGTATTTTTGGCTATAGGTGTAAACGCCGATAAGAAATATATGTTTTCTCTTGAAGAGCGTAAGAATTTTTTAGAGGAAACCTTTAAAGATGAGCCTAAGATAAAAGTAGTAACCTACAAAGGTCTTACTGTTGATTTTGCGAAGAAAAACGATTGCCAATTTATACTGCGTGGTTTACGTAATCCTGGAGATTTTGAATTTGAGAAAGCTATAGCGCATACTAATAGAAAGTTGGCAGAAATAGAAACTGTGTTTTTACTAACCTCTTCCGGCAAGAGCTATATCTCATCTTCAATTGTTAGAGATGTAATTAGAAACAATGGTGATTATACGGGTTTAGTTCCAAAGGCAGTTCGTGTAAAGTAATTCTAGTTATCTTTTTCTGTTGCATTAAAATGCTGTTCTTTCTTTAAATCACTCATTCTTCGTTTCACCAGAATGCTTAAATTAGTTTCTGTACCAAATTTATCAATATAACGCTGGTACATATTTAATACAGCGTTTTTATCTTCATAATAATTATCTGCAGCCACTGCTAATTGATAGTGAGCCATTTTATTCTCAGAATTTTCTTCAATAGCAATTTTTAAAAACTTTATAGCTTCAGCATAGTTTTGTTGCTCAACATAGGTCATTGCAAAATTTAAATAATAATCATCTAAAGGTTGATCTAAAATAAGTAACGCTAAATTTATATGCTTTTGAGCTTCATCTATTTTACCCTCAAAAAAATAAGCGCGTCCTAACCAATAGTGCCAAGAGCCATTTTGGTTGTCGTACGTATTTAATAACTCTTTATAAACACTAATCAATTTATTGTATTGATAGGTTTTTGAGTAGCATACCGCTAAGTTTTTATAGAGTTGTTCTGTATGCTCTCCTAAAGCTTGCAACTCATTATAATGCACTATCGCGTCGTGATAGTTCTCTTGGTGAAAATATTGAAGTGCCTGTAAGTTTAAAAATCTAACATCATCTGGATTGTTAGATAAGTACGACGTAATTAAAGGTTCTGCTTTATTAAACTTTCGTTTAACAACATAAAATTTTGCTAATCTATATTTAGCATTTGTATGCGTGCTATCTATTTTTAATGTCTGCTCAAAATATTGTGTTGCAGAAGAATCTTTCTGAGAATCTTTAGATATTCCTAATTGATAAGGTATATTGGGATTGTCTTTATTAGCATCATATATACTTAATAGTAAGCTGTCTGCAGTTTTAAAGTCATTTTTAGATATTAATAGCTTTGCATAAGCTAAAATAGCAGTTGTTGATTTTGGATTATCTTTTATAAAACTCTTGTAATAATTTAAAGCAGAATTAGTTTGACCTAAAGCTTCATAGGCATTTGCTATTTTAAGTAATCGGTTGTTTTTATAGCTAGAGCTGTTATAAGCTTTTATAGCATTTGTGTAACTGCCAATAGCATAAAGGCTGTCTGCAATAGCTAAAGCCCGATCTTGAGATTGGGCTTTAGTTATTATGCAAATACTTATTAGTATATATGTTATTAGCTTATTCTGCAATTTCAAAAACTATAGGTAAAGAGTATAAAACATTTACAGCCTTACCGCTTTGCAAACCAGGAGACATCTTAGGTAGCTTAGAAATAACACGCGTTGCTTCTTCAGATAATTCTGGATGAGGTGCTCTAGCCTTAATATCTGTTGCTTCTCCTGTTTTATCTATTTTAAATGCAACATAAATTTTCTGTGTACCACTTAACCCTAAACGTTTTGCCAGTTTTACATCAAAATTTTCCTGTACAAACAAAGAAACTTTGTTAGACATACAAGTTTTTAACTCAGTATTTGTACCTGTACATCCTTGAAATGTAGGCACACGCTCAACTATTGAAAAAGGTACATCCGTTGTAGCTAAGCCATCTGTTTCAACAACCTCTATAACTTCTACATTACCATTTTTAAGGTAGGTATCCTCCTTATTTGTTATTGCTTTTAGATTAGTTAAAAGCACTTGCTCTTCTTTTGTGAGTGAGCCTTTATCTTCTAAAGACATTTCTAACTCTACAATTTTGTTTTCAACAGATGTATCATCTTGCACTACAGAGTTGTCGCTTTGACAAGAGGTGTAAAATAAGATTCCGCATACTAATGGAATTGTTAAAAGGTACTTTAGTTTAAACATCGATTTTGATCTGTTTTTGTGTAACATAATGATTCGTTTTTTGATTAAAGATTGATTGAAAAATGTATTTGTGAATGATAAGTTCTGTGTTTGAAAGACCTCTGTAAGTAAGTCTTGATAATAATTAGAATTGGTTTGTTGTGCCGCTACTTTAGTATCTGCTATATACTCGTGTAATACGCGCAATTGTTTTTGAAATAGGTATACTAGTGGATTAAACCATAACACAATTCTCAAAATTTCGAATAGAAAAAGATCTATGGAATGTTTTTCTTTAACGTGAACCAACTCGTGATCTAAGATGCTTTTACGCTTAGGCTCAGAAATATCCTTACCAATATAAATAGTATTGAAAAATGAAAATGCCAAGGTGGACTGCGGAATTATATAGATTTTACATTGCTCTAGTTTTTCTTGAGTTGCCTTTTCTTTCAACTTATAAAGCTGAATTAACTTTATACACATTAACAATAATGCAATACCAGATCCAACTAACCACAAAACCATAGGTAATGACCATACAGATGATTCTGTTTGTTGTACTGTTGAAACATCTCCTATAAAAACAGTTGGTAATTGCTGGAAGAATGGTGTTGTTATTTCTGTCTTAAATACATCTAACGAAATAAAGGGAAGTACCAAACTTAAGATTGGTGTTACCAATAGGTATATTCTGTTTGCATTAAAGAAGGTTTCATTCTTTAAAAACAACTCATACACTGCTAAAAACAGTACTTGAAACACCAGTATTTCTATAATTGTCTGTATCATGAGTTTTCGTTTTTGTTCATTTGGTTTAAGACATCTTCTAATTCAGAAATACTAATATCATTTTCCTTCATAAAAAAAGACACCATACTTTTAAATGAGCCTTGAAAATAGCCATCAACAAACTTATTTAGGGTTTTATGGCTATAGTCTTCCTTTTTTACTTTTGGAAAATAAATATGGCCTCTGCCCTCTTTCCTGTAATCAACAAATTCTTTGTTTTCTAAAATCCTAACAATTGTCGATATGGTATTATAGGCAGGTTTTGGCTCTGGCAACTTCTCTATAATAGAGGCTACATTAGCTTCTTCCAAATCCCAAAGGATTTGCATTACGTCTTCTTCTGCTTTGGTAAGTGTCTTCAAAATTTGAATAAATTCGTTACTGAATATTCAAATATAACTAAATATTTAGTTTAAACTAATTTTTTAGTTAAAAGATTTTATTTTGAAGCTATTGGCTGGATTTTAAGTAAATAGAATAATAAGAATGGCACAGAAAATAAAAAGTAAGAAATATCTATCCAACTGCGCTCTGTATAAGCTTCTGTAAAACCGTAAATATTTACTAGGTTAATAGCATAAAGTAAAATAATGCTAAACAATGTTAAACCACTATAAAAATACAAGTCGTCTTGGGTTTTTGAGAAGAGTGAAAGTACAAATGCAATTACAAAAAATGCTATAATATATGATGTAGGCACAAACAATGTAGAGTGAAATATAAATGGGTTTGCCTCAAAAAACACTGTACCATATATTGCTATTATAATTAAAAAAACAGAAGCAAATGCAGTTGCAGAAAGTACTGTAAATTTAAATAACTGTAAAAATGTTACTTGCTTTTTCACTAATGGAAACATGAAGAATAATATGTAAACAACTGCAAAATTCCCTCTCGTTGCTAATAATAGTCCTAATACTACTGCAAGAGGCCAACTCTTCTTTAAGTTCTTAATATCTGAGTGCTGTAACCAATATAAAGCAATCATAATTAGCACTGTGTTTGTAATTATATTACTTCTTACTGTAAGTTCCCAAACCATAAAAACAGAGGTCATTACATATAACAATATACCTTTACGTGTTTTTAAATCGTTATACCTATATACTAATAGATAAAGTATAGATAAATAGCCAAGACTACTAAAAATACTTAACTCGCCCAACCACCAAAAAGGCAAGGATAGTATAAAGTACATTGGCATAGATCCTGGCGGATTTCCCATATGAGAACTTGCCAAATAAGGGTACTTACCATCAAAATAAAAAGACCAAAATGAATCTATAACACTCCATCTGTCTACATTTAAAGTATCTAGTGGAATTTTTAGATAAGCTATTACAACTAAAGCTATTATACCTAAACCTGATATTATAACAGCACTATTAAACAATTTCTTAGGTATATTAATTTTACTCAAATAAAGAAAACCAAAGAGTTGTATTACAACTAAAATAGCCGTTACAATCCAAGCATTATCAAACTCCCTAGAAAGATATTTATAACTAAAAATGGCATTTATAAATAAAAGCATCAAGATAGAAAGCGCCTTCTTCATAAGTTAAGAATAGAATTAATAAGACTAAACTACGTTTTTGAAATGAAATGCGTCTGCTATCGTCACTTTTTTATATAATCAATATCTTTAGCGTTTAAAATTACAATTATGATCTTACGCTTTTCACTTCTAATGTTGTGCATCTTTAGTTTGAGCAGTTGCGACTTTTCAAAATACAAACTATCTACAGAATTTGATTTTGAAACACGATTTGAAAATTCTAACGGAACTGAAACCGCTACTTATGAAGAGGTTATTACGTATTATCAAAATTTAGCAGAATCTCATCAAGCTATTGCCATTTATGAAATGGATGACACAGATTCTGGTGAACCTCTACATATTGTTACCTACAATGCCAATCGCACATTTGAGTCTGAGTTTAATGATGGTGAAAAACAAAATATAATCTTAATTAATAATGGTATTCATCCAGGAGAAAGTGACGGTATAGATGCCTCTATGATGTTATTAAGGGACTTTGCCGAAAACAGAATTAAAGCTCCAGAAAATACTATAGTCGCAGTAATACCAGTTTATAATATTGGTGGTGCGTTAAATAGAAACAGTACAACAAGAACCAACCAAAACGGTCCTAAAGAATACGGGTTTAGAGGTAACGCAAGAAACTATGACTTAAACAGAGATTTTATAAAGTCTGACACAAAAAATGCAAAGGCATTTGCGAAAATTTACCACACTTTACAGCCAGATGTATTTATTGACAATCATGTGAGCAACGGCGCAGACTACCAATATACTTTAACACATTTATTTACACAGCATAATAAATTAGGCGGCAGTTTGGGTAATTATTTACACAACAGTTTTATGCCAAAATTAGAAGATCAATTAGAAAAGAAGAATTGGCCTATTACTCCTTACGTAAATGTATTTAATCAAGTTCCTGAAACTGGGTTTTCTCAATTTATGGATCATCCAAGATATTCTACAGGGTACACTACTTTATTCAATTCATTGGGAATGATGGTTGAAACGCATATGCTTAAACCTTATAAGCAACGTGTGGAAGGTACTTATGAGTTTATGCGAACCATAATCGATATGCTTGAAGAAGATGGTGAAACAATTAAAAAATTAAGACAAGAAAATGAAGACTATTATAGAGGTTTAACCGAATATCCTCTAGAGTATAAAACAGACAGCACGTCTAAATCTTCATTAAATTTTAAAGGGTATGAGGCAGAACGTATTAAAAGTAAGGTTACAGGATTACAACGTTTAAAGTATGATCGCGACAAACCGTTTACAAAAGAAGTATCTTATTACAATAACATTACACCAACACGTACTGTATCTGTTCCTAAATCTTATATTATACCACAAGGTTGGCAAGAGGTCATCTCGCTACTACGTTTAAATAAAATTAAGCTAGAAAGATTCGATAAAGATACAACGCTAACAGTAACAGCTTACCGAATAGATGATTATAAAACACGTAATAGTGCTTATGAAGGTCATTACCTACATTCAAATACAAAAGTAACTGGTACTGAAAACCAAATTACATTTAGGAAAGGTGATTATAAAATTGATACCGACCAGCCAGGAATTAGGTATGTATTAGAAACCTTAGAACCATCTGCTATCGATTCGTTTTTTAATTGGAATTTCTTTGATAGTATACTTCAACAAAAAGAAGGGTTTTCACCTTATGTTTTTGAAGAGGTAGCTGAAAAACTATTAAAAGATAACCCAAAACTTAAAGAAGAATTTGAAGCCAAAAAAGCATCAGATAAATCATTTAGAGGTAATTGGTATTTGCAGTTAGATTGGTTACACAAACAATCCCCAAATTACGAAAGTGCTCATTTACAGTATCCTGTTTACAGATTAGAATAAATACTACAACAATCCTTTAAATTTTCACAAAAAATAATCTTGTAGAAAATTAAGGGTTTCAATTTGATATATATTTATAACCTAACTTACCATATATCAACATGAAACATTTTTTACTCTCTATTGCATTAATTGCATTTTCCTACGTTGCCATTGCACAGGATGATGTGGAAACACTTACCGAAACTACAATTTTAGACGACACAGAAGTTGAGTCTGATGAACTATCAGATGAAGAATACGAAATTCTTGTAGACAGTATTCACGCATCATTTAACTATGAATACGGATCAATTTCATTAAATGAAGACCTAGCCACATTACAAGTACCTAGTGGTTATAAATTTTTAAATGCAGAGCAATCTAAATACGTTTTAGAAGACCTGTGGGGAAATATGCCTGAAGAAACTTTAGGCTTACTTTTCCCAGAAGATATAGATCCACTTTCAGACAACTTTACATACGCCGTAGAAATTACCTATACAGAAGATGGCTTTATTGAAGATGAAGATGCAGAAGATATAGATTATGATGAGCTTTTAGAAACCATGCAAGAAGAGTCTGAAGCTATGAATGAAGAACGTAAAAAATTAGGCTATGATGGTATTGAACTTATTGGTTGGGCACAACCACCATATTATGACAATACTACCAAAAAATTACATTGGGCTAAAGAACTTCATTTTGAAAATTATGAAACTAACACATTAAACTATAACATTAGAGTTTTAGGCAGAAAAGGGTTTCTAACTATGAATGTTATTGGAGAGATGAATGTTTTACCTATGGTTCAAAATGATTTAGATCCTATACTAAGTAGTGTAGAGTTTAATGAAGGAAACAGATATTCAGATTTTAATCCAGACATAGATACTGTTGCCGCTTACGGTATTGGTGGATTAATTGCTGGTAAAATTTTAGCTAAAGCTGGCTTTTTTGCATTAATACTAAAATTCTGGAAAGTTATAGCCATTGGTGTAGTTGGCGCGTTCGGAATCTTTAAGAAAAAGATTTTCGGTAGCAAGTCAGACTCTACAGAAGCTTAAATACCAACACGGTCATTAGGATGCATTGTAAGATACTCTTTAGGGAACAATAGCTTTATGTTTTCATATGAGCCTTGCAATGCTTTCTGAGACTTTGCAAAGTTTTTCCACTTTACCTTTTCTATACCTTCACTGGGCTGTGGTGTAAGTTCGCCAGTATAAGAGGTGTGCATCTCATACCACCAAGTCTCTTTAAGCTTTAACTTGCCATTACGTTTAAAAACGTGATACGTCTTAGTAATAAGTTTGGTAATCTTTAGGTCTTCTACGCCAGTTTCTTCCCAAACTTCCCTAATAGCGCACTCTTCGATTGTTTCGTTTTTCTCGATCTTACCTTTAGGAAGATCCCACTTATCATTTCGATAAATAAATAAAATTTCTTGATTGTCATTATAAACCAGTCCACCTCCAGCAACAACTACAGGTAGTTTTCGCTTTAAATGCTTAAAGAGTTTCTCCTCTTTTTTATGGTAAAGGTTAACGTAGGTAAGTTTTCCTTTCTTTATTTTTTTAATAATTTTCTTAAGCCTAGCAATCTTTATGGGAATATTGGTATACTCCTTGCCTATTTGCTTTTCAGTAGAAAGCATTATTGGCACATCATTCACAAAAACTTTATACATTTGCAGTATGATTTTAGATAAAGAAACCGCCAAGAAAACGGCTGAGTTATTGTTGCAAATAAACGCAATAAAATTGAAACCACAAGAACCGTTTACTTGGGCTAGCGGATGGAAATCCCCTATTTACTGCGATAACCGCATTGTATTGTCATTCCCAACAATTCGAAATTTTATTCGTGAGCATATGGCTCGACAAGTAGAAGAGCTTTATGGCAAGCCAGATGTTATTGCTGGTGTAGCTACTGGTGCTATTGGTATTGGTATGCTTGTGGCAGATTATTTAAACCTGCCATTTATATATATTCGTCCAGAAGCTAAAAAACACGGTCGCCAAAACAAAATTGAAGGCCAGCTAGAAGAAGGACAAACAGTGGTGGTTATAGAAGACCTTATTAGCACAGGTATGAGTAGTCTTAAAGCTGTAGATGCATTGCATGAGGCAAACGCAAATGTAAAAGGAATGCTTGCCATTTTTTCTTACGGTTTCGATGTTTCAAAAGAAAACTTTAAATCTGCCAATGTAGAGCTACATACACTTAGTGATTATGAACATTTAATTGAGCAAGCAAGCCAAACAAATTACATTTACCAAGATCAGGCAGAAACACTTCAAAATTGGAGAAAAGATCCATCTAACTGGGCACCAACAGTGTCAAAATAAATTACCGCACTTTAATAGCATTTAACCTACACTAAGACCTACAATTATGACTTTAGAATCACCAAAAACACATACTCAAAAATCTCAAGAAGAACTATTTAATTTTTTGAGCAACGTAGACAATTATAAAAGCATTATGCCAGAATCTCTTGAAAACTTCAAGAAGATAGACGATGAAAGCTTCCTCTTTCAATTAAAAGGAATGCCAGAAATTATGCTTGTAATTAAGGAAACAACACCTCACAACCAAGTTGTACTTGGTGCTAAAAGTGACAAACTTCCATTTACATTAACTGCAGATATTGAAGAGGCTCAAGAAGGCAGCGACGTACAGTTACAATTTAACGGTGAGTTTAATGCTATGATGGGTATGATGATAAAAGGACCTATTAAGAAATTTATAGCTACACTTAGCGAAAATATGGGAAAACTATAGTTTCAAAATAAATACATAACTTAAATAACGCCAACCTCATTATTAAAGGGTTGGCGTTTTATTTTAAAATAAAAGCTTCACCTCTTTAAGATCAAAGAGTTTAAGAGCATCATCTGTCTCTACTTTTAAAAGACCACTATCTGTAACGCCTTTAATTACACCATTAAATTTAAAGCCCTCTAAATCTTCAAACACAGAAATTACACCTTTCCTAAATAAAGCTTCTTCATAATTTCTTTTTGTTACTTTAAATGGTAAGGTGTTTAAATACTCAGTCAATTTATCTAACTCATGGAGAATTGTCTGTAAGACTTCATCTAAATTAAATGCTGTGTTGCTACATAGTTTTAATGAACTTGCTTTAGGCAGGCCTTCAAAACTAGTTTGATTTACATTTAAACCTACTCCAATCACACTATGTTTTAAATGTGTTCCTGTTATTGAGTTTTCAATTAAAATACCTCCTATTTTTTTGGAGTCTGACATAATGTCGTTGGGCCATTTTAAAGAAAGCTTCGGGACATTTAATACCTGTAAGCTTTTTAATAAGCCTAATGACAATTGCATATTTAACTGATATTGATTTTCAAGCGGAATTAAAATATCTGGCAATAACACACTAAATGTTAGATTTTGAAAGGGTTCTGTAAGCCAGACATTTCCTTTTTGTCCTCTTCCAGCAGTTTGTTGTTCTGCAATTACACAAACAGATTCTTTAAATGATTGTTCTCTATGAAGCTCCTTTAAAAAAGAGTTTGTTGAAGCTGTTTGACTGACACGTATGATGCGCATTGTTAAATTAAGATTAAAGGCACGTTTATTGTACGGCTAACTACTGAAAAATAAGCATAAAAAGAATAACTTTGTCGAAAGAAAATAATTTAATGGCGAAAAAAGAAATAAAGACAGACGAACTGATTTCATATATTGTTGAAGGTATTGAAAATGTAAAGGGGCAAGATATAGATATTTTGGACCTAAGAGAGATAGAAAACACCGTTTGCGATTATTTTGTCATTTGCAATGGTACATCCAACACACAGGTCAACGCATTAGTTGGCTCTATCCAAAAAACCGTAAGCAAGGCAATTAAAGATAAGCCTTGGCACGTAGAAGGCAGTGAAAACGGTGAATGGGTTCTTATAGACTATGTGAACGTTGTTGTTCACGTATTCCAAAAACATATAAGAGAATACTACGATATAGAAGGACTTTGGGGAGATGCCAAAGTTACATCTATTGAAACTGCCTATTAATTTTTTGATCCTACAACATGGCTAAAGAGCAACCTAATAAAGCAAAACCTGCTGGAAAAAACTCGCAGGAACCTAAAAAACCTAAGTTTAGTCCTTACTGGATTTACGCAGGTATCATATTAATATTTCTAGGCATACAATTCTTTGCTGGTGGTGGTTTTAACGAACCATCTAAAACAAATCCTGCAGAGTTTGAAACCTATCTTGAAAATGGAGATGTAAAGCGTGTGGTTATTGTTAACCGCAAAATGGCTCAAGTGTTTTTAACAGATGAAGCTAAAGCTAAAGACACTCATAAAAAGACAGAAGATTCTAAATTCTTACCAGCTGCTGGTACTCCAGACTACACTTTTGAGTTTGGTGACCTGCAGAATTTTGAGAACATGATTTCCGATGCTAAGAAAAACAACAGTATTTCTACTGTGGTAACTTATAAAACAGAAAGCAATGTTTGGGGAGACATCCTACTCACATTATTACCTTTTGTTTTAATTATCGGTATTTGGATTTTCATTATGCGCCGTATGAGTGGTGCTGGTGGTGGCGGTGGTCCAGGCGGCCAAATCTTTAATATAGGAAAATCTAAAGCAAAACTATTTGACCAAAATACAGATGTAAAAGTTTCTTTTAAAGACGTTGCTGGGTTAGAAGGTGCTAAAGAAGAAGTACAAGAAATTGTAGATTTTCTTAAGAATCCAGATAAGTATACTAACCTTGGTGGTAAAATACCTAAAGGAGCCTTATTGGTAGGACAACCAGGAACAGGTAAAACATTATTAGCAAAAGCTGTTGCAGGTGAAGCTAAAGTTCCGTTCTTCTCCTTAAGTGGATCAGACTTTGTAGAAATGTTTGTTGGTGTTGGTGCATCTCGTGTTAGAGATTTATTTAAACAAGCCAAAGACAAATCTCCAGCTATTATCTTTATTGATGAGATAGATGCTATTGGTCGTGCTCGTGGAAAAAACAATATGTCAGGTTCAAATGATGAACGTGAAAATACACTAAACCAGTTATTAACTGAGATGGATGGTTTTGGCACCAATACAAACGTTATTGTTTTAGCTGCTACAAACCGTGCAGATGTTTTAGATAAGGCATTAATGCGTGCAGGTCGATTTGACCGTCAAATTTATGTAGACTTACCAGATGTAAGAGAGCGTAAAGAAATCTTTGAAGTACACTTACGCCCGCTTAAAAAAGTAGCAGAAGAACTAGATGTAGATTTTCTTGCTAAGCAAACACCAGGTTTCTCTGGAGCAGATATTGCTAATGTTTGTAATGAAGCTGCCTTAATTGCTGCTCGTAAAGGAAATAAAGCTGTCGGAAAACAAGATTTCCTAGATGCTGTAGATAGAATTGTTGGTGGTTTAGAGAAGAAAAATAAAATTATAACTAAAGACGAAAAGAAAGCAATTGCTTTTCACGAGGCTGGACACGCAACTGTAAGTTGGATGTTAGAGCACGCTGCGCCTTTAGTAAAGGTTACTATTGTTCCTAGAGGACAATCTTTAGGTGCCGCTTGGTATTTACCAGAAGAGCGCTTAATTGTAAGGCCAGACCAAATGCTAGACGAAATGTGTGCTACAATGGGTGGTCGTGCTGCAGAGAAAGTAATCTTCAATAAGATTTCTACTGGTGCTTTAAGTGATCTTGAAAAGGTTACTAAGCAAGCACGTGCTATGGTTACCATTTATGGTCTGAGTGAAAAAGTAGGTAACATTACCTATTATGATTCTTCAGGACAAAATGAATACAACTTTAGTAAGCCATACAGTGAAAAGACTTCTGAGCTAATAGATAAAGAAATCTCTGAAATTGTTGAAAAACAATATGAGCGTGCAATAGATCTTTTAAGTCAACATAAAGATAAGCTTACAGAGCTTGCTGAAATACTTCTTGAAAAGGAAGTAATCTTTAAAGATGATCTTGAAAAAATCTTTGGAAAACGTCCTTTCGAAAAAAGTGAAGCAGTACAATTAAAAGGTACCGTTTCTTATGAAAAAGATAATGACGCAGAAGAAGATCTTGTAAGCCAAGAGGTTCCTACGCCTACACAAGCTGAGGATGAATCTGGTGAAGACAAAGCTCTTTAATCCATACTTGAAGAATAGATTCATATTAACTACCTTTGATTTTAAGGTGTTTAATTACCACGTAAATTTTCAAGTTTAATGGGCATTTTTGATGTATTCAAAAAAGGAAAATCTCAAGACAAAGGCGAACAACCTAAGCCTGAAGGCAAATATATGCCTCAGTCTAAGCTACCTGTAGATGAACGCTTCATGAAATACTTCATAGAGAATGGCGGTAAATTTATTTATTGCGAAAATCAAGATGAAGTATTAGATGCTTTTGATAACATACTCTTAGAAAATGATTGGTATGAAAGTGAAGTTTGCTGCCTTAGTAATCATTTCACGCAGAAGTTTGATGGCTTTAATTTAGAGTTCAATACAAATGAAAGTTCTAAATTTTACCTTGGCGGTTGTGAGTATCTTATTGCAAATAATGGTGCTTTACTTGTTACAAGTAATCAAATTAAAGAGAAAAAACTTTCAGAATTACCTTCAAATTTTGTGATCTTAGCGGGTACTAGTCAGCTAGTTGAAGATATTAGTGAAGGTTTACGCCGCATAAAATCTAAAAGCAAAACAGGAATTCCATCTAACATAACTACCATAAAACACTTTGGAGAATCTAAAAGTGATGACTTTATGGCTTATGGAAGTACAACAAAAAACCTATATTTGCTGCTTCTTGAAGATCTTTAAACAACTTATTCCATTTGCTCCTTTTACTAGAACTAATCTTGCACTTGGCTTAATCTATAGTATCTCAAAGAACTAAACTAACTACTAACAGATGAAAGAATTTGGGGTTCGGCTATTATCGGCATTGTTATACGCAATACTTTTAGTTGGAGCCATGTTTCATTCTAAGGAAGCATTCCTAACCTTATTTTTTCTTTTTGGTGTAGTAGTAATTAATGAACTTCAGAAACTATTAATTGTAAAAAGCTATATAGCATACATTGTTTTAATAGGTTGTTTTTTAGCTTTCAGCTATTTTGATATTAATGATAATGCTACCTACGTTTTCTTAATTGCTACACTATTTGTAAACTCTGTACTAATAAAAGACTTACTGGTAATAAATAAGATTCCGTTATTTAATCAGAAGAAATACATTGTAGTTTTCTTTTACCTTATAGGCTCTCTCATCTTTTTAACATTAATACCTAGCACACAAGGCTATTATGCTCCAGATGTTATTTTTGGTTGCTTTGCACTCGTGTGGTTTAATGACTCTTGGGCTTATATTATCGGGAAAAACTTTGGAAAGCATAAACTATATGAACGTATTTCTCCTAAAAAATCTGTTGAAGGTTTTATAGGTGGTCTTGTGTTTTCTATACTAGGTGCTTGGGTTGTTACACTACTTACTAATGAGTTAAGTCTTATGCATTGGTTTGTAATTGCATTAATTATAAGTATTTTTGGTACAATTGGAGATCTTATACAGTCTAAATTTAAACGACAAGCAGAAGTAAAGGATAGCGGAAATTTAATGCCTGGCCACGGTGGTTTGTTTGACAGACTGGACAGCATTCTTTTTGCAAGTCCTTTTATATATACTTATTTAGAATTACTTAACTATGTTCCATAAAGAAGGTTATAAAATCATCCTTATTACACTATTCCTTGCTATTGGTATAGCATTGGCATCTGAGTTTCTTATTGATTCGGTTTGGATTAAACGATTAATACTAATTGCTATAATTATATTTTTTGTGCTTATCCTTCAATTTTTCAGAAACCCAAAACGTACATTTTACTCAGACGACAAGCAAGTTGTATCTCCTGTAGATGGCAAAGTGGTAGTTATTGAAGAGGTTTTTGAAAAGGAATATTTTAAAGATAAGCGTTTACAGGTTTCTGTATTTATGTCTCCTATAAATGTTCACGTAACAAGACATCCTATAAATGGAGTTGTGAAATACAGTAAATACCATCCTGGAAAATACTTAGTAGCTTGGCACCCTAAAGCAAGTGAAGATAATGAGCGCACAACTGTTGTTGTAGAAAATGATACTATAGGCGCTGTACTTTATAGACAAATAGCTGGTGCTTTAGCAAAGCGTATAGTAAACTATGCTCAAGAAGGGCAGACGGTAGTACAAGGTAGTGACAGCGGGTTTATAAAGTTTGGCTCTCGTGTAGATCTTTACTTACCAATAGGAACAAAACTAGACGTAACTCTTAACCAAAAAGTTAAAGGAGGTCTTACAACTATCGCAAAATTATAGGAATGTCTTCTGAAGAACTGGACAAAGAGTTTGAACATGCTGTAGACTGTGTTAACGCACACAAAGATCCTTTTCCTGCAGATACCTTATTAAAACTTTATGCCTATTACAAGCGTGCTAATCACGATTCTCAAAGACCAAGTGGCAGCAAGCCCTTAATTAGTGCTTTTAAAACTAATGCGCTTTTTCAAACTAGAAATATGACTATTGATGAAGCAAAACAAGAATACATAGTTTTAGTTAAGGATTACTTTGGTTCCTTAGACGATTGCTAGCATAAAAAAAAGCTTCAAGTAAACCTTGAAGCTTTTTTTATGTTATTAATTATACCCTTATTGCAAACTTGCTAAACTGGCTTTTATAGTTTCAATCTTAGCTTCTGCCTCACTTTGCTTCTTCTTCTCAACTGCAACTACTTGCTCTGGTGCATTATTTACAAAACGCTCATTAGAAAGTTTTTTCTGTACAGATTTTAAGAATCCTTCTGTATAGTCTAACTCTGCTTTTAGTTTCTCAATTTCTGCATCAACATCTATTGCGCCAGCCATAGGAATAAAATATTCATTAGATTTTACTCTAAATGATAAAGCACCATCAACCGACTCATTTACTGTTTCAATAGAAGATAAATTACCCATTTTAGCAATTATGCTATTGTACTTATCTGAAAGCTTTTCAGTATTAATAACCTTAACTTCAATAGTATCTTTAAAAGAAATGTTCTTTTCTTTTCTAATTGTACGTATACCAGAAATTACTTCGGTTACTTTATTAAAGTCTTCAATTATCGAAGCATTTACATCATATTGTTCTGGCCATTTAGAAATTATTAAAGCCTCATCAGTTGATCGGTCGCTTATATTTTGCCAAATTTCTTCAGAGATAAATGGAACAAATGGATGCAATACCTTTAAGTTATTTTCTAAAATAGAAACTGCACTTTTAAACGTAGTACCATCAATCTTTTCTCCATAAGGCGGTTTTATCATTTCTAAGAACCAAGAGCAGAAATCATCCCAAATAAGTTTGTATGTAGTCATTAAAGCATCGCTCATTCTATATTTAGAATAGTGATCTTCTAACTCTACCAATGCTTTCTGGAATTTTGCCTCATACCAATCTATGGCTGTTTTAGCATAATCTGGCTGATCTTTATTTTCATCTACTTCCCAACCTAATATTAATCTTGAAGCATTAAAGATTTTGTTTACAAAGCCACTACCTTGCTTACATAAATCTTCATCGAACATTAAGTCGTTTCCGGCTGGAGAAGATAAAAGCATACCTACACGTATTCCATCTGCACCATACTTATCTATAAGCATTAATGGGTCTGGAGAGTTTCCTAAAGATTTACTCATTTTTCGGCGTTGCTTATCTCTAACAATTCCTGTAAGGTAAACGTTATTAAATGGCTTTTCTCCACGATACTCATAACCTGCAATAATCATACGTGCCACCCAAAAGAAAAGTATCTCTGGAGCTGTCACTAAATCATTGGTAGGATAATAGTAGTTTATTTCTTTATTGTCTGGTTCTAAAATACCATTAAAGACACTCATAGGCCATAACCAAGAAGAGAACCATGTATCTAATGCATCTGGATCTTGTCTTAAATCCTCTAATTTTAGATCTTGGTTATTAGATTTTTCTTTAGCTAATTTTAAAGCATCTTCCTTTGTTTCTGCAACCACATAATCTTCCTTTGTATCTCCATAATAGTACGCAGGAATTTGGTGTCCCCACCAAAGTTGACGGGAAATATTCCAATCGCGTACATTTTCCATCCAATGACGGTAAGTGTTAATGAACTTCTCTGGAACTAATGCCACCTCTTTTTCCAAGACAGCATCTAAAGCAGGTTGTGCCAATTCTTTCATTTTCAAGAACCATTGGTCACTTAACTTAGGCTCTATAACTGCTCCCGTACGCTCACTAGTACCTACTTTATTTATATGTGTTTCAGTTTTAACTAAAACTTCTAATTCTTCTAATTCTTTTACAATATCGCGACGTGCAACAAAACGATCTTTACCTTCGTAATGTAAGCCGTTACTGTTTAAAGTAGCATCATCATTAAAAATATCAACAACATCTAAGTTATGTTTGTCTCCTAACATTTTGTCATTCTCATCATGCGCAGGCGTTACTTTAAGACAACCTGTACCAAACTCTACATCTACATATTCATCTTCAATAATAGGAATCACTCTATTTGCAATAGGAACAATTGCCTTTTTACCTTTTAAATGTGTAAAACGCTCATCATTAGGATTTATACAAATTGCAGTGTCTCCAAAAATAGTTTCTGGTCGTGTTGTAGCAATTGTTAATACATCTGTTGAGCCTTCTATCTTATAATTTAGATAAAATAGCTTTCCTTCTTTTTCAACATGAATAACCTCTTCATCACTCAATGTTGTTTTTGCTTGAGGATCCCAATTTACCATACGGTAACCTCTATATACGTGTCCTTTATTATGAAGGTCTACAAATACTTTTATTACAGATTTAGATAAATCTTCATCCATAGTAAAAGCAGTACGTTCCCAATCACAAGATGCTCCTAGTTTTTTTAGTTGCTCTAGGATAATGCCGCCGTGTTTATGCGTCCATTCCCACGCATGTTCTAAAAACTGCTCTCTAGTAAGGTCATTTTTATTTATGCCTTCTTCTTTAAGTTTGTTAACAACTTTAGCTTCTGTAGCAATACTTGCGTGATCTGTACCTGGCACCCAACATGCATTAAAGCCTTTTAAACGCGCGCGGCGTATTAAAACATCCTGTATCGTGTTGTTTAACATGTGTCCCATATGCAAAACACCTGTTACATTTGGTGGCGGTATTACTATTGTATAAGGTTCACGGTCATCTACTTCAGAATGAAAATAGTTGTTTTTCATCCAGTAGTCGTACCATTTATCTTCTGTTGCTTTCGAGTCGTATTTAGAGGCTAATGCCATAGTTTGGTATTGTTTTTGGAATAACTACAAAAGTACTTATAACTTGAAGAATTATAAAGGCTAGAATTTGTTAATAATCAGATTTTGCACAATAACAACATAGCCCTTATATTTACCCTTCTTCTAAAAAGAACTATTATGAAAAAAATAATGACTCTTGCATTGTTATTCTTTATTGGATATGCTGTGCAAGCACAAAACGGAGCTAAAATTGAATTTAAAAGCGATGTTATAGATTATGGTGAAATAGCTAAAGGCAGCGATGGTGTTCGCTCTTTTGAGTTTACCAATACTGGTGATGCGCCATTAGTAATAAATCGTGTATATTCTAGTTGTGGCTGTACAATTCCAGAAAAACCAGAAGAACCTATTGGTCCTGGAAAAACTGGCGTAATTAAAGTAAAATATGACACTAAGCGTGTAGGTCCTATTAGAAAGACCATTACAGTTTACTCTAATGATGCAGAAAACCCAACATTACCTTTAAAAATTAAAGGGACTATTTTAGCAGAAGAAAATGGTGGAAAAAGTGTTCTAGAAAAAACAACACCTAGAAAATAACCACCTAATTACATAGACTTGAAAGCCACGATATTTAATCGTGGCTTTTTTTTTAATTACAATCTACTCTTAAGAACCATTGTTCGGTTAAATTTTAAATTAAACCTTGATATTGTAAATTTTATTTTTTTATTTTCCTGAGAGGAAAACATTTCATTTAATTCATTAAGTGTATACTTAAAAGCTGGTTTCCCATTAATGGTTTCAACAATATCACCTACTTTTAAATCTGCATTTTCTGCGGGTGAATCTGGTCTAATACTTTTAATTACAAATTTAGGCTTTAGCTCATAGTGTGTCTTTAAGTTAATTTTTGAATCTTTTTTCTTAGAAAAATTATTATATCTTGCTTGAGAGTTATTAAGTAGATTTATTTCCTTTTTATTATCAGACTCATCTTTAGGACGCAAGACAACTTTATCTTCATATACTGAAAAGCCATCATGAGCTATAACCAATCCACTCATGTCATAAGTAAAATCATCATAAAAATCTTTATTCTTTTTAAGAAGAATACGTTCACGCGGATAATCTATCACAACTTTAAAGCGTCTCAATACTTCAGATCCTAAACTTCCATTTCTGTCATTTGTAATAGCTTGAGCAGATAATGCCAAAGTGTCTGGATAGGCAGCTGTCATATTTTTTAGTTTAAACTTATCTAGTTTTAAGTGTTTTACTTTACTACGGTCTCCAAAAATATCTCCTGTTAGCCCCAAACCTAAATAGTCTCTAAAACTTTTGGTAGGCTTATTTAGATCTTCAGAAGAGTTGTGAAACAACCACAAACCATCACTAGAGCCACTATCAACTAATAATTTGGTGGTAACAACGTTTCCGCCAACTTGCACCTCTGCATTTATATAGGGTTTATTATTTTCAAACTCTACAGAAAGTGCTGTACAACCTCTGCATTTTTTCCTAACATTATAAGCACTTGGCTCATATACTTTAATAACCTTAGAAATATAATTACACTCTACCACAAAATCTTTAAAAAATTCATATCCTATAATTCCGTGAACTTGCACCCCAAGTTGGGTAGAAAAGTTTAATTCTTGATCAAAAACCACATAAATATTATGATTAGTATTTATTGCCTTTCCTAACTTTACGGTGTTTCCTGTAGATTTTACAGCATCAACCACAGTTTTACCATCTAAACCAATAAGTTTAATTTTTTCAGCAGAATTCAACTCTAAAGAATCATTAGCTTTTAAGCTAAATATCATAGTGTTTTTTACACCTGTATCTAACAAAAAAGACAGTTCCTTTCCATTTATAGTAAGTGGTACAATCGTTAGGTTTCTAACAAATTCAAAGTCTATTTTATCTTGATTTGTGCCTTGTAGTACAAAGCCATCCTGAGCCTTTGCAATAGTTGCAAACGTGAGAAACAAGCAAAGTAAGAGATGTTGTTTTAATATCATTCTAGTAATTTACAAAAAAAGCATGGATAATTGCTATTAGGCTTGTGTATTGATACCTTTGCAGAAACAATAAAATACACCATGCCTACTATATCTCAAAAAGGGTTAGCGATGCCACAATCGCCAATTAGAAAGTTAATGCCTTACGCTGATGCTGCTCGTAAAAACGGAAAACATATTTTTCATTTAAATATTGGGCAACCAGATATAAAGACACCTAATGTGGCTTTAGAGGCTATTAAGAATAATAGTATTGAAATTTTAAGTTACAGTGCTTCTGAAGGATTTGAAACGTATAGAAACAAATTAGCAGATTATTACAAGACTAATAATATAAATGTCTCTGCAGAAGATATTATTATTAGCACTGGTGGCTCTGAAGCTTTATTGTTTACTATGGGAAGTATAGCAGATGCTGGTGACGAAGTTATTATTCCTGAACCTTTTTACGCTAACTACAATGGTTTTGCAACAGCCTCTGGAGTTACAGTAGTACCAGTGAAATCATCTATAGATAATGGCTTTGCATTACCTCCTATTGCAGAATTTGAAAAGCTTATTACCCCAAAAACAAAAGCTATTCTTATATGTAATCCAGGAAATCCTACCGGATACTTATACACTAAAGAAGAGATTGAGCAATTAGCTGCAATGGTTAAAAAACATAATTTGTTTATTGTTGCAGACGAAGTTTATCGTGAATTTGCCTATGATGGTAATACGCACCATTCTATTATGAGTGAGCCTGGTTTAGAAGACCATGCTATAATGATAGATTCTGTTTCTAAGCGTTACAGTATGTGTGGTGCAAGAATTGGGTGTATGGTTTCTAAAAACAAAGAACTTATGTCTACAGCATTAAAATTTGCTCAGGCAAGATTAAGTCCACCAACATTTGCACAAGTTGCTGCAGAAGCTGCTCTTGAAACACCTAAATCATATTTTGATGATGTAATTGAAGAATACGTACACCGTCGTAACCTTTTAGTAAATGCATTAGAAGATATTAATGGTGTAAAGGTTGCTAAACCAAAAGGTGCATTTTACTGCATAGCAGAATTACCTGTAAAAGATGCTGAAGATTTTGCAAAATGGTTATTGAGTGATTTTGATGTAGATGGACAAACAGTAATGGTAGCACCTGCATCTGGATTTTACTCTACACCAAACACTGGCTTAAACCAAGTAAGAATTGCATACGTACTGAATGAAGACGATTTATTAAAGTCTGTAAACATCCTTAAAAAAGCACTTGAGGTGTACCCAAACTAAGTATGGACTTACAGCATAATGTTTCTCTTAAATCCTATAATACATTTGGTATAGATGTAAATGCAACATCATTTATATCTGTAACCTCAGAAGATGAGCTAATTTCTGTGTTGAAGAAAAATTATGCTGAAACACTTTTTATCCTTGGTGGCGGCAGCAATATGCTGTTAACTGAAGATATAGAAGATACTGTTGTACATTTAAACCTCTTAGGAAAAACAATAGTAAGTGAGGACAACACTTCTATGACTATTGATGTTTCTGCTGGTGAAAATTGGCATCAGTTTGTGTTATGGACACTTGATAAAAATTTAGGCGGTTTAGAGAATTTATCATTAATACCCGGAAATGTAGGCACATCTCCAATTCAAAATATTGGTGCTTACGGTGTTGAGTTAAAAGATAGTTTTGTGAGTTGCGATGCAATACACAAACAGACTTTAGTTACTAAAACATTCTCTAAAAAAGATTGTGAGTTTGGTTATAGAAGTTCTGTTTTTAAAACGTCACTAAAAGGAGACTATATAATTACCAAAGTAAGGTTTAAACTTAATAAGGCACCTCATCTACTTTCAACAAATTATGGAATAATAGAGCAAGAGCTTGAGCGTAACAAAATTACTGAACCTACAATACAAGATGTATCTAATGCTGTCATAGCCATAAGGTCTTCTAAACTTCCAAATCCTAATGTATTAGGTAATAGTGGTAGTTTCTTTAAAAATCCAATAATACCAATTAACACATTTAAAACGCTAAAAGCCAATCACGAGCATTTACCAAGTTATCCAGTTAGTGAAGAATTTGTAAAGGTGCCTGCAGGTTGGTTAATAGACCAAAGTGGATTAAAAGGATTTAGAGAAGGTGACGCTGGCGTGCATAAAAACCAAGCTTTAGTTTTGGTAAATTATGGCAATGCAAGTGGTCAAGATATTTTAAACTTAGCAAAGAAGGTTCAAGATATTGTTTACCAAAAATTCAGCATTCGTTTAGAACCTGAAGTAAATATTTATAACTAAAAAAAGGTCTGCAATTGCAGACCTTTTTAATGTTTTGAATGTTAGCTAAAACTTAGCTTCTCATCATTACTGTGTTCACTACGTGTACTGTACCGTTAGATGCATCTAAATCTGCAGCAGTAATTGTAGATTTTTTACCTCTACCATCTGTAAGTGTAATGTTACCAGCATTATTAATTTCAGCTCTCAACTCACCGTCGTTAGCAGTCTTAAGCATATAAAAACCATTGTTAGCTTTAATTAACTCTGTAAGTTTAGCAGATGTTACATCTCCTGGAACTACGTGGTAGCTTAATACATCAGTTAATTTTTCTTTGTTTTCTGGTTTTAATAAGGTATCAACAGTTCCTTTTGGTAATCTGTCGAAAGCATCGTTAGAAGGTGCAAATACTGTGTAAGGACCTTCAGTTTTAAGCATCACATCTAATTGTGCTGCTTTAACAGCTGCAACTAAAGTTGTGTGATCTGCAGAATTCATTGCTACTGCAGCAATGCTAGTTTCTTCTGCCTCTTTCTTTTTCATTTCGGCCATTTTAGCTTCTTCAGCCATCTTCATTTCTTCAGCTTCTGCTTTAGCTTCCATTTCCATTTTCTCAGCTTCCTCTTCAGCTTTTTTATCATTTTTACAAGCTGTAAAAGATAAGGTAGCTAAGGCACCAAGAAGTAATAATTTATTGATTTTCATTTTATTATGTTTTAAATTTATAGCACAAATATAGATATAGATTTGACTCTCCTAACAAAACGAAAATTAAAGTTTAGTTAAATAGTGTAAAGGCTTTCACAACTAAAAAAGCCTAATTTGTTTGAGTTACAAGGCTGTATTTTGTAAATTTGCAAAATGAAATTAATTCTTCTCACACTTGTATTATTAGCTTTAGCGGTTGCAGGAATTGCAATAAAAATTTGGGCTAAAAAAGATGGTAAATTTGCTGGTACTTGTGCTAGCCAAAGTCCTTTTTTAAATAAGGAAGGAGATTCTTGTGGATTCTGTGGTAAGACTCCAGATCAATTTGAAAACTGTAACGAACCAGAACACACTAAATAAAGGTGTTTTACACTGCATTACTTATTGCTTTTGCAGTTATAGTTCTCCTNAATAGTATATNCTATATATACCTAGGTCAATTTACTTTTAAGTCGTTTACAGCATTTCGCAAACGAGAACANTACCCTACTAGTATTATTATATGCGCTAAAAATGAAGCTGAAAATNTNAAACGNTTTTTACCCTTTATNTGCAACCAAGTCTTATCCTGTTTTTGAAGTTATTGTAGTNAATGATGGCTCAACAGACAATACTCAAAACGTTCTCNTNGATNTTAANCAAGCNTTCCCAGAACTTCGTATTATTAAAAATACTAACTGNCTTGGAAAAAAAGCTTCAATCTCAAAAGCAATTGAATTAGCGACNTATAATCACCTATTATTTACAGATGCAGATTGTAAGCCAGAATCTAAGTATTGGGTACAGCATATGACTCAAAATTTTTCAGAAAATCATACTATTGTTTTGGGGTATAGTGGTTATAAGAAAGAGAAAGGCATTTTAAATTCAATAATTAGGTATGAAACGGTATTAACTGCACTTCAGTATTTTGGAATGGCGCATCACAATAATGCCTATATGGGTGTTGGCCGAAACTTAGCTTATACTAAAGCTTGCTTTAAAGCCAACAAGGGTTTTAATTCTCATAAGCATATTNCNTCTGGAGATGATGATTTATTTATTGCAGAAGCTTCAACNAAAACAAACACTGCAATAAGTTTAAACAAGGCTTCATTTACAACTAGTTTACCTAAAGCAAGTTTAAAAGCTTGGTTTCACCAAAAGCGCAGGCATATTACTACTGCAAANAGGTATTCTTTTAAGNTTAAAACCATTTTAGCAGGATTTTATATAAGTCAGCTATTATTTTGGTTGTTTTGCATCTCTCTACTAATTATTCAGCCGTATTCAATAGTTGTCATTTCTCTTTTTTTAGTTAGAGAANTTATACAAGGATTCATCTTATATAAAACTTTCAAAACTTTACANGAAAGTGCTCTNTTATTAATATTTCCACTTTTAGAAATCTTATTGTTATCTGTGCAGGCTTGTCTTTTTATCACTAATATTGTTTCAAAACCTAAGNCTTGGGACTAGCACACACAGATATTGAAGCGTTAATTACTCTGGCAAAAACCGGTAAACAATCTGCCTACAAAAAATTATTAGATGAGTATTGGTCTTATATCTATGGGTTTCAGCTAAAACGAACNTCAGATGAATTTTTAGCAGAAGATATNACCATACAAACCTTTGCCAAAGCATTTGATAANTTGAGTACATACAACTCAGACTATAAGTTTAAAACCTGGCTTACTACTATTTCTAAGAATATTCATGTTGATATTATTAGAAAGGAAAATAACGCAGTTGTAACAAATACATCTAAAGCAGAAAACAAAAAGATAAACAGCTTGGCAGACAACACACTTTCTGCAGAAGATGAACTTATTAAAGAGCAAAACCTTAGNTTATTACTACAAAATATAAANAAGCTTAAACCAGACTATCAAAATATTATAATGCTAAGATATTTTCAAGAGTTAAGCTATAAAGAAATTGCTGAAACTATTGATGAACCCATAAATACAATTAAGGTTAAATTACTTAGAGCACGTAAACTTCTAGCAGATATAATTACTTCAGGAACTAACAAAGTCTANACGTATTTACAAGTATAATTTATAGAGAATTTTTCAACTCTACAATCTAAGTTCAAAGCTACACTCTACTCCTATTTCTATACAATAAATTGTATCTTTGCATAATGCAAACGGAAACACTTTCAGTTATAAAACCAAAGCCAAAACCAAAATGGCTTAGAGTTAAATTACCGACAGGAAAAAAGTATAAAGAACTAAGAGGTCTTGTAGATAAATATGANCTTCACACTATCTGTACATCAGGCAGTTGCCCAAATATGGGCGAATGTTGGAGTGAAGGAACAGCTACATTCATGATTCTTGGAAACGTCTGTACACGTTCTTGTGGGTTTTGTGGTGTAAAGACAGGTAGACCAGATACAGTTGAATGGGATGAGCCTGAGAAAGTNGCACGTTCTATTAAGTTAATGGACATTAAGCACGCCGTAGTTACAAGTGTAGATAGAGATGATCTTAAAGATATGGGATCTATCATATGGGCAGAGACTGTAAATGCCATAAGACGTATGAATCCTAATACAACACTTGAAACATTAATTCCAGATTTTCAAGGGATTGAAAAGCATATAGATCGTATAATAGCCGTTAATCCAGAAGTTGTTTCTCATAATATGGAAACTGTAAAACGCTTAACNAGAGAAGTNCGTATACAAGCAAAATACGAACGTAGTTTAGGTGTTTTAAAATACTTAAAAGANCAAGGTATTAANCGTACTAAATCTGGTATTATGTTAGGTTTGGGAGAAACTGAAGACGAGGTTATACAAACCCTTAAAGATTTAAGAGCTGTTAACTTAGATATTGTNACNATAGGACAGTATTTACAACCAAGTAAAAAGCATTTACCTGTAAAACAATTTATCACTCCAGATCAATTTAAGAAATACGAGGAAATTGGTTTAGAAATGGGCTTTCGTCACGTAGAAAGTGGTGCTTTAGTAAGATCTTCATACAAAGCTCAAAAGCACTTAACGTAAACGCTTGTGACTCCAATTAAAATTGCCATAAACGGTTTTGGTCGCATTGGCAGAAGCCTTTTTAGACTTTCGCTTGATAATCCAGAAATAGAAGTTGTTGCAGTAAATGATTTGGCCAACGTAAACACTTTGGCTCATTTATTAAAATACGACAGTATTCATGGAAGGTTAGACAGAACTGTTTCAGTTATAAATGACACNACAGTTGTTGTTGATGGCGTTGAATTTCCTTTTACAAACCAGCCAGATATTTCCTCTATAAATTGGNCACCATNTCAACCAGATGTGGTTATAGAATGTACTGGAAAGTTTAAAACAAAAGAANTTTTACAAAACCACATAANTGGTGGCGCAAAAAAAGTAATACTTTCTGTACCTCCAATTGAAGATGATATTAAAACTATTGTTTTAGGTGTAAATAACCATTTATTAGATGGTACAGAGCAAATTATATCTAATGCATCTTGTACTACTAATAATGCGGCGCCTATGCTTAAGGTTGTACACGATTTATGCCAAGTAGAACAAGCTTACATTACTACGGTTCATTCTTATACAACAGACCAAAGTTTACATGATCAACCCCATAGAGATTTAAGACGAGCNCGAGCTGCAGGACAATCTATTGTTCCTACAACTACTGGTGCTGCAAAAGCGCTTACTAAAATATTTCCAGATCTGGAACATGCTATTGGTGGTTGCGGTATTAGAGTACCTGTTCCTAATGGTTCTCTTACAGATATGACTTTAAATGTGAAGCGAAAGACAACTGTAAAGGAAATTAACGAAGCTTTTAAAAAAGCTTCTGAAACCAATTTGAAAAATATATTAAGTTATACTGAAGATCCAATTGTTTCAATAGATATTATTGGTCTTCCTTATTCTTGTACGTTCGATGCGCAAATGACATCTGTTATAGACGGCACACTTGTAAAGCTAATAGGTTGGTACGATAATGAACGNGGCTATTCCAATCGAATAATTGACTTAATCTATTGCATTTCATCGAAATAAATTATATTTATAACGATGAAGCACCTTTACACCCTAATTTTACTCTTACTTCTTACTTTCTCCCATTCGTTTAGCCAAACTAAAAAGTTGCTAACTAATGAGGAGACTATCAAGATTAAGATAAATACATTGGTGAATAGGTCTAAAAACCAAAGTGTACAAGAAGCTCAAAACAACCTTCAAGAAGCGCTATACCTTTCCAAAGGACTTAATGACAGTTTTCTCATAGCCAATACTAGTGTAGCTGTAGCCAAACTATATAGCATCCAAAAAGATTATGCTGCTGCAGAGGTTAATATGCTTAGAGCAATACAGGAGTACAGAGATCTTAAAAACAAAGAGTATTTAGGTATAGCTTACAGAGAGTATGCACANNTTTTTATCTTACAAGGAAAGTATAGCAGAGCAAAAGATTATCTGGATCTTGCCGAGAGTATTTTCGAAGAAGAANAACTCCCTTTAAACAAAGCNTATGTCCTTAAAGAAAAAGGAAGAATTGCCTATGAAGAAGGTGATTATATNACTGCAATAGAGGTTATAAATCTGGCTATTGAAGATTTAAGTGATTCTCCAGACAANTACCCTTANGCACACGCNCTTTACCTTATAGGGAAATCTCATTTTGCTAATTTTAATTATGAATTTGCAGAGAAAAACGTACAACGTAGTTTTGAGATTTCAAAGCGTTACAANTNCAAGAATTTACAAGCAGATACAGCGTTGCTCCTTAGTCAAGTTTCCTCGCAGTTAAATGACGATAAAAAAGCTGTAAGATACCTTACCATAAGTAATGAAATTAATAAGGAACTAAGCCTAAGCTCCAAAAACATAAGTTTAGATGAGGAAGCCCTAAGAAAATTAGAAGAAAAAGATGAAGTAATTACCAACCTTTCTGAGGTTAACTTACAGCAAGAAAAAGACATAAAACTAAATACACTAATTACCTTATTAAGTATNGCNTTNATTACAATTCTCTCNTTACTAACACTTTCACTTTACAAGAATAATAAAATACGAGATAAGGCNAACGTNTTACTTTTAAAACAAAGAGACGAACTAAAGGAAGCCAAAGAGAAAGCTGAGAAAGCAACACGTGCAAAAGCACAATTCTTATCTACCATTACGCATGAGCTTAGAACGCCACTGTATGCGGTTACAGGATTAACAAATTTATTGTTGGGCGAAAACCCTACAAAAGAGCAAAAGCAACACTTAAATTCGCTTAAATTTTCAGGAGATTATTTGCTTTCTTTAATCAATAACATACTGGACTTAAACAAATTAGAAGCTAANAAAGCTGGCTTACGCGTCGATAAATTTAATCTTAAGAAAAGAATCTTAGAAGTAATTACAGCATTAAACTACTCTGCCAATAAGAGNAATGTAAATGTTCATTTTGAGTTTGATGATCANATTCCTAACCTTTTAAATGGCGACTCAATCAAGCTGTCTCAAGTACTTATAAACCTTATAGGTAATGCTATTAAATTTACCAAGAATGGTGATATNTGGGTTCGCGTTATCAAGAATTCTGAGTCCTCAGAGGCAACTAATTTAAGAATTGAAATAGAAGATAATGGTTTAGGTATTTCAAAAGAACAACAAGAATTAATCTTTGAGAACTTCTCTCAAGGCTCATTGGATATTAATAGAGAGTTTGGAGGAACAGGACTTGGCCTGTCTATCACAAAACAAATTCTCAAGCTTATGGGAAGCAGCATAAANCTAGAAAGTGAAATTGGTAAAGGCTCTAAATTTTATTTTGATATTNTTTTTGAAATTCCTGAAATACAAGAAGGTACGCCAGAAATTATCCCTTTAGAAGATATTAAAAAACTTACCATGCCAAGCGATGGACAAGAAAATCTTAAAAATTCTGAAGCAATTTCTGCCAGCAAGACCATNGAAGATAGCCCAACTAAAATTGAGTCTTTAAGACTAGATAACAGACATATTCTTGTTGTTGAAGATAATAAGATTAACCAAATGATCACACGNAAAATCCTCGAGAAAAATGGTGCTACTTGTGTGGTTGCAGATAATGGAGAAAAAGCAGTTGCTGTTTGTAACGAACTGGANTTCGATTTGGTTTTAATGGACATACATATGCCTGGAATTGGCGGTATTGAAGCCACAAAACAAATTCGTGAATTTAACTCTACTCTTCCAATAATTGCACTTACCGCAGTTACTCTTGAAGATGATGGCAAGGCGTTTTATGATAATGGATTTTCTGCTATAATCCCTAAGCCATTTAAACAAGAAGAGTTTTTTGAAACTATNAAACTNGCNCTTAACGCTGNAGATAAGCCGCTAACTTAGCATTAAAATGCTCTTNATTANAAAATTTAGTTTCTATAGGCAGATAAAATAAATCTGAAGCTTCTAAATCCTTNGATAATCTCACATAATCCTTTTCTGTAGTAAGAATTAATCCTTTTTGCTTCAAACTTTCAATATCTGTACTACTAAAATTGTGATGGTCTGGAAAGTTGATATGATTAAATTTTAAACCGTTAGCTTCTAAGAAATTTACTAATGGTGATGGATTTGCAATTCCTGTTACCAAAGTAAATGTATCTGCATTTAAGGCTTTTAAATAGCGCTCTTCGACAGCATTATATATTTTATCACTATATGCAATAAAAGAAAAGTAAACTGGCTGGTCTTTGCGCACCTGCAACCTATTGGCAAGTGTTGTTCTTTCTGTTACAGATAAATNTTCAGGACATTTGGTTACCACTATACAATCTGCTCTACACGCACCACTTTTAGGTTCTCTTAAATTACCTGTAGGCAGCATAATATCATCTATAAAAAGATCATTATAAGACGTAAGCATAATATTAAAACCTGCTTTTACATACCGATGCTGAAAAGCATCATCTAGTAAAATTAAGTTTGGAGCATCCTTCAGTTTTAAGAGTTCGGTAATACCATTTACTCTTTTTTCATCTACTGCTACCTTAATAGTTTTGTATTTTCGTTTAAATTGTAGTGGTTCATCTCCTACATTTTCTGCNGTATCTGTAACCAAAACTTCTTTAAAGCCACTAGTTTTTCGTTTATAACCTCTACTTAAAGTAGCAACGTTGTAATGGTCCTTAAATAACCTTATGAGATACTCAATCATTGGTGTNTTTCCTGTGCCGCCAACATTAAGATTTCCTACGCAAATTACAGGTATGCTAAATGATTGCGATTTTAAAATGCCCCAATCAAAACACTTATTTCTAATCCAAACAACACCGCCATAAAGCAAAGCAAAAGGATAAAGTAGGTTTCGTAACAGTTTCATAGACTACGAAAGTATAATTTTTATATTTGTGAAAAGGAATTTCATGACTGTAAAAGACGTCATCTCTCATTTAGAAGAGTTAGCACCATTAGCAACCGCAGAAGATTTTGATAACGTAGGACTTCTTGTGGGCCAAAAACAAACAAAAGTTACNGGTGTACTTGTAACTTTAGATACTCTAGAAGCTGTAGTAGATGAGGCAATTAAAAATAAATGCAATCTTATAGTAAGCTTTCACCCTATTATTTTTAAGGGTTTAAAAAGCTTAACCGGCAAAAACTATGTAGAGCGCACTGTTTTAAAAGCTATTAAAAACGATATTGCTATTTACGCCATACATACAGCTTTAGACAATAGCTTTAATGGTGTAAATGCTATGATGTGTGAAAAATTAGGATTAATAAACAGACAAATNTTAATCCCACAGACAAGCAGCATTAAAAAATTAGTTACCTATGTGCCTATTTNCTCTGCAGATACTGTAAGAATGGCATTGTTTAATGCAGGTGCTGGCAGCATAGGAAACTATGATAATTGTAGTTTTAATGTTGAAGGTGTTGGAACATTTAACGGCAATGAAGANAGCAATCCTGTTGTTGGCACTAAAGGAAACACGCATAGTGAAAAAGAAATTCAAATAAATGTCACTTATAATAAGCACGTACAACACGCAATATTACAAGCTTTATTTAGCTCACATCCTTATGAAGAAGTTGCTTATGAAATAACAACTTTAGAGAACCAAAATCAAAACTTAGGAATGGGTATGGTTGGAGAGTTTAAAGATNCNATTACAGAAGATGAATTTTTAAAGACTCTAAAAAGCACNTTTAATTGTGGTGTTGTAAGANATTCCAGCANCATTGGAACACCAATTAAGAAAGTTGCNGTTTTAGGTGGTAGCGGTGCATTTGCAATAGGTGCNGCTAAGAGCAAACAAGCAGATGCATATGTNACTGCAGACNTAAAGTATCACGACTTTTACCANGCAGAAGACAGCATACTTTTGGCAGATATAGGACATTATGAGAGTGAACAGTTTACAAAAGAGCTATTACATTCCTATATCACAAAAAAATTCACTAATTTTGCAACCGTTTTATCAAAGACAAATACCAATCCTATCAAGTATTTATAACTATGGCAAAGAAAACCGAAGTCACTGTAGAAGAGAAGTTGAGAGCACTTTACGATTTGCAGTTAATTGATTCTCGCATAGACGAGATTCGCAGTGTACGTGGAGAGCTTCCATTGGAAGTTGAAGATCTAGAAGATGAAGTCGCTGGACTTAACAAGAGATTAGAAAAGATGACTTCAGATTTGGAGTCTATCGATTTTGAAATCAAAGAGAAGAAAAATAAGATTGAAGAATCTAACTCTTCTATAAAGAAATACTCTGAGCAGCAAAAAAACGTACGTAATAACCGTGAGTTTAATGCATTGAGCAAAGAAGTTGAATTTCAAGAATTAGAAATTGAACTTGCTGAAAAGCACATTAGAGAGTACAAGGCTCAAATAGAGCAAAAGAATGAANTTATAAACCAAACCAAAGAACGTTTGGCAGAGCGTGAATCTCACCTTACTCANAAGAAAAATGAGTTAGATGATATCCTNAAGGAAACTGAAAAGGAAGAGGTTGCTCTAATTAAGAAATCTGAAGAGTACGAGAAAAATATCGAAGACCGTTTAGTAAAAGCTTACAAGCGTATTCGTGAAAATGTAAAAAATGGATTAGCTGTAGTACCTATCGAACGTGGTGCTTCTGGAGGTTCTTTCTTTACAATACCACCACAAGTGCAAATGGAAATTGCAGGTCGTAAGAAAATCATTACAGATGAGCATTCTGGACGTATCTTAGTAGACGAGCAATTGGCTAATGAGCAAAAAGAAAAAATGCACGAATTATTTGATGGTATCTCTGCATAAAACACTTTTTTAAAATTATAAAAAAACGCTTTACATTTCTGTAAAGCGTTTTTTTTATGCAATTACTTCAACGTCTCATATATTAAAGATTAACACCGCTTTCACAACACTTCATTAGCTGTATACTATCTTTAGGTATAATAAACTACAAAATCATGAAAACTATAATAGCCATATTAAGCATACTTTTAATAGTATCCTGCAAGTCGAATACAGAAAAAGAAAACGCAGAAATTAATGCAATGCCAAATGAAAGTACATCTATAACCAGTGAATCTGAAACTGGTGCACAAGGCTCAGAAACATCTGGCAATACTTCAGAAACTACAAGTACTGCTTCAGAAGTAAATGGTGGCACCTATATTAATCTTGAAAATAAAGATGCAGAAATAGGCTGCAATACATTAACCTTAAGTTTTAATGCAACTACGCCACTTTGTATAGATAAAGAAGGTATTACAATTAACGTACGGTATAAAAATGAAAATGGAACAACTAATATGTATTATGACAGCTTAGAAAGTAACACCTCAGACAAAAAGGTGCCATTTAATACTTTTGATACTACGGTACCAATTGCCGTATTAACACAGACATCTAACAATACTTTAACGTTAGATTGGAAAGGTTTTAGTGTAAATGGCGACTTAGCTGTTGACTATGCTATTCTTGGAAAGAAAAACCTTGAAGGTAAGTTTGTAAAACAATAACCTTTATTTATCTATGAAATTTATAACCCTAATACTTGCGTTAAGTTTATCAACGTGTGGAGGACAAACAACAGAACCTTCAGAAGCACAACAAAAAGTAATTAATGCAGATCCTGATACAGTACCAACTAATAATGGCTTAGAGCATGCCTATTTTGCTAGCGGTTGTTTTTGGTGTGTAGAAGCCATTTATGAAAGTGTTAAAGGTGTAGAAGATGTTATCTCTGGATACAGTGGTGGCCATACATCTAACCCAACATACGAAGCTAGTAATACAGGACGTACTGGTCATGCAGAAGCTGTGGAAGTAATATACGATCCTAGCATTGTAAGCTTTTCAACATTAGTCGATGTGTATTTTGGATCTCAAAATGTTACTCAAGTAAACGGACAAGGACCAGATAATGGATCCCAATATAGAAGTATCCTATTTTATCAGAACACTGAAGAAAAGAGAATTTTAGAAGAGAAAAAAGCTGAAGTTGCCGAAACAGTAAGCAAACCAGTAGCTGCAGAAATATATCCTTTTCAAAAATTTTGGGTAGCTGAAAATTACCATCAAAATTATGAGAGACTACATCCAGAACATCCTTATATACAAAATGTATCTAAACCAAGATATCAACGATTTAAGGCTAAATTTCCTGAGCTAATTAAAGAGAATGCTCACTAAGACATTTAATATTTATATCAACAGCCAATCTTTATTAGATTGGCTTTTTTTATATAAAAACTTTAAAAAAAACCTAATTTGAAGCTAAAATGAGTTAAATATTACAGTTTTGCCTCTATTTCTGTTTAAATTGAAGAGAATTAAAAATACAATACAGAACTCATGGAACAAGCAAAATATGATGAAATGCAGGGAATGCTTAATAAACTTGAAGATATTAAGAATAGCCAAGAGAGCATTATAGATAAGATAAATCATGTAATTACAGATTTATTTCAAAATCCAGATAAGGATCTTGAGAAGTCTATGGAAAGTGCACATCAAAAAGCATCAGATAATGTAGATGCTATTAAAGAAGCTATTGAAGCCTATGAAATGAAATTTAATAAGCTTCAAATGCAATAATTTTGTTTAATTTATATTAAATATTATTAAACAATTTATATATTGAGTCAAATTAACTTTTGACTCTTTTTTTATGCCCAATTTTAAATTAAATGAGCTTTTAGAGCTAGACAAAATATATAGAGCTAACCTTATAAACAGCTGTACAGGATTTAAATCTGCCAATCTTATTTCAACAAAGTCTAAAGATGGTATTGAGAATGTTGCTGTTTTTAGTTCGGTTACACATTTAAGTAGTAATCCACCTCTACTTGGTTTTATTTTAAGACCCACAACTGTAGAGCGCAACACGTATGACAATCTTGAAAAAACTGGATACTTTACAGTTAACCATATACACCAATCTATTGTTAAAGATGCACATCATACTTCTGCTAAATATGATGGAGATATTTCAGAATATTCTAAAACAAATCTTGTTTCAGAATACAAGGATAATTTTTGGGCACCCTTTGTAAAAGACTGTCCAATACAAATTGCCTGTAAATTTATTAATGAATATGATATTAAGGAGAATGGTTGCAAGCATATTATAGGTGCAATTGAACATATTTATATTGGCGACCAAATACTAAGTAAAGATGGTTGGCTTAATTTGGAAGCTGCGCAAACTGTGACTGTAAATGGTTTGGATGCCTATGCCAGTCCTAAGATTATTGATCGTTTAAGCTTTTCGAGACCTAATGAAACTGTGACTTCTATTTTATAGTATGGCTCACAAAAAATCTAACCTACCTTATAAAACTTGTCCAGTTTGCAAATTAGATTTTGTGTGGAGAAAAAAATGGGAGAAAAATTGGGAATCTGTAATTTACTGTAGTGAGAAGTGCAGGAAAAACAAATAAAAATGAAACATCTAATTTGGTTTCGGAATAACTTAAGAGTGAATGATAATGCAGTATTGAACCACGCGGTTGCTAATAACAACCCAGTTATTGCAGTATATTGTTTTGACCCTAGTCATTTTACAACTACATCATTCGGATTTAAAAAAACAGGACCATATAGAGCACGGTTTTTAATTGAAACCCTAAAAGATCTAAAAGAGACACTAAAAGAAAAAAATATAACACTAGTTGTTTCTTTAACTAAACCAGAACATTGTATTTCCACACTTGTAAAGAATCATAATATAAGTGCAGTTTATTATCAAAAGGAGTGGACGCAAGAAGAACAAGAAGTAGAACACTTAGTAAAAGAAAGTATTAAGACTTCTGAAGTAACACTTCACTCCTATTATGATCAGTTCTTATTTCATCCTAAAGACATTCCGTTTTCCTCTATTAATGAGATTCCTAAGATTTATACAGCATTTAGAAAAGCTTGCGAAAAGAAAGCTGTTGTAAGACCACTTGTTAACTTAGAAATAAATTTACCAAAAACAAACCTTCTTAATGAAGACTACGCAATTCCAAAGTTAAAAGATTTAGGCCTAAGTGAGTTTACAGTGCATCCCAATACTGCATTTCCATATAAAGGTGGTGAAACTGCAGGACTAAAGCGTATAAACGAATATCATTGGGACACCAACCATATAGCATTCTATAAAGAAACACGTAATGGTATGATTGGTTCAGAATACAGCTCAAAATATTCTGCTTGGCTAGCTAACGGCAGTATTTCTGCAAGGCAAATTTATTGGGATATTAAAGACTATGAAAAGAAAGTCATAAAAAATCAAAGTACCTATTGGATGATTTTCGAGCTTATTTGGAGAGACTATTTTATGTATATCTCTTTAAAGTATGGCAATTCAATTTTTAAGTTGAATGGTATACTATCAAAAGATTATAATTGGAACAAGTCAAAATCTGCCTTAAAACAATGGATAAATGGGACTACTCCATACGATTTTGTAAATGCCAATATGATAGAGCTAAAGGAAACTGGCTGGATGAGTAATAGAGGTAGGCAAAATGTAGCCAGCTATTGGGCTAAAGAATTACAACAAGATTGGCGTATTGGCGCAAGTTATTTTGAGAGTCTTCTAATAGATTATGATGTACATAGTAATTATGGAAACTGGATGTACAATGCAGGTGTTGGAAATGACCCAAGAGACCGAAAGTTTAACATACAACTACAAGCCAAGCGCTACGACCCTAATAGGGAATATAGGAAACTTTGGTTAAATGATGAATTGTTTTAAAACTTAAAAATGAAAACAATACGATTAATATTAGGTGATCAACTTAACTATGAACACTCTTGGTTTACCATTGTAGATGCTAATGTTACTTATGTGATGTTTGAAATGACGCAAGAAACCAATTATGTGAAACATCATATTCAGAAAATTGTAGGGTTCTTTCTAAGTATGCGAGCATTTTCTAATTTTTTAAAGTCTAAAGGTCATAATGTTATTTATTATACATTGGATGACCCAAAAAATACTCAGAGTCTAACAGAAAATCTTCAACAACTTATAAATAAGGAAGAGTTTGAAAATTTAGAATACCTCTTACCAGATGAATATAGGTTAGACAAGCAATTAAAAACCTTTTGCGAATCGCTTAGCATACAATGGGCAGTTAAAGACACAGAGCATTTTTATACTACAAGAAACGAGTTGCAGTCATTTTACAAAGGCAAGAAACAGATTGTGATGGAGTATTTTTATAGAGATATGCGTAAGAAGCATAGCATACTTATGCAAGATTCTAAAAATCCTGAAGGCGGCAGTTGGAATTTTGACAAGAAAAACCGAAAAGCCTGGAAAGGATCACCAGCAATTCCTAAAGCCAAAACTTTTAGTAAAGACGCATCAGCACTTATTAATTTACTTGATAGCTTTAACATAGATTATTTTGGAGCTATAGACTCCAAAAGCTTTAATTGGCCTACAAATAGACAAGAATCTTTAAAAGTGCTAGTATACTTTTGTGAGAATCTATTAATACATTTTGGAGACTATCAAGACGCTATGCATCCTAATGAAATTTATTTATTTCATAGCAGGTTAAGCTTTGCACTAAATACTAAGATGCTTAGCCCTAAAGAAGTTATAAATACAGTTTTGGATTACTATTATGAACATAAAGAGCAAATAGATATAAGCCAAGTAGAAGGTTTTGTTAGACAAATATTAGGTTGGCGCGAGTTTATGAGAGGTATATACTGGAAAGAAATGCCAGGATATGAAAATAAAAACAGCTTAGAGAACACTAACGCATTACCAGAATTTTATTGGACAGGTAATACTAAAATGTCATGCTTAAAGCATAGTATAAAGCAAAGTTTAGATCACGCTTACGCACACCATATACAACGGTTAATGATCACTGGCAATTATGCCTTATTAACCCAAACGCATCCAGATGACGTAGATAATTGGTATTTGGGAGTTTATATTGATGCAATACAATGGGTAGAAATTACCAATACAAGAGGTATGTCTCAATTTGCAGATGGTGGTATCATAGCAACAAAACCATATGTTAGTAGCGGTAATTATATAAATAAAATGAGCCAATATTGTAAAGGATGTGCTTATAAGGTTTCTAAAACAGTTACAGAAGACGCTTGCCCTTTTAATAGCTTATACTGGAATTTCTTAGATGATAAAAGGCCCTTTTTTGAGAACAATAATAGGATGGCTATGATGTTATCACTCTTAGATAAAAAAAGTAAAAAAGACCTTTTAGAAATAAAAGAAAGAGCACAAAATATTATGAAACATCCTGAAAACTACTAAAGTCTAGTTAAACAAATCTTAATTGAAATTTTTGTTTAAGATTTATAATTATCTTTAAGACAGTACTAACTAATACATATTATTATGAAAGATTTAATTTGGCTTATTATCGTAATCCTTTTAGTAGGATGGTTAATAGGTTATTTCGGATTTGGAGACGTTGTTGGTAACCTAATACACATTTTATTAGTGTTGGCTGTAATCGCTATCCTTTATAGGTTAGCAACAGGAAGACGACTTTAATAACTAATACTAATCAATTTTAAATATTTAATTATGAAAATGAATTTCAGAAAAATAGGACTAGGTCTATTTATGTTAGGATTAATGGCATCAGGTTTTACTAGCTGTCGTGAAGAGAAATCTTTAGGAGATGAAGTAGAAGATGTTGCAGATGATGTAGAAGATGCGGTAGATTAATCTTACCTTATATACCTTGAAAAAGCCAGTTGTTTTATACAGCTGGCTTTTTTTATTGTAATATTTTTTATCTCTACGTTTGTAGAATTAAATATTTATTCTACATTTGTAGAGCAAACAAGAATTATGACACCATTATCAAAAGCAGAAGAAGAGGTTATGCAGATCCTTTGGAAAAAGGAAAAAGCCATTATGATGGATATTTTAGAAGCGTACCCAGAACCTAAACCAGCAAACACAACTATTGCTACACTATTAAAACGTATACAAGATAAAGGGTTTGTAAGCTATACGCAGGTTGGCAGATCTCGTGAGTATTTTCCTTTAGTAAAGAAAAACGCTTATTTCTCGAAACAAATGAATGGGATGATAAAGAAGTTCTTTAATAACTCTGCTTCTCAATTTGCTTCATTTTTCACCGAAGAAGCCAACATGAGCAAAGAAGAGTTAGAAGATTTAAAAAAGCTTATAGACAATCAAATAAAAAACAAAGACTAATATGGGACTCTATATTTTAAAATCTGTGTTATGCCTATCTGTTTGCTTATGCTTTTACCATTTGGTTTTAGAGCAAGAAAAAGCTCATAAAACAAAGCGGTATTTTTTATTGGCTAGCTTAGTGTTATCATTTCTTGTACCGCTAATCACATTTACATCTTATGAGTATGTTGAGCCAATCTCAGATCCTACCACACTTTTAACATTGGCAGATGGCGAGGATGCTGCAGTTAATAAAGCTAACACCTCTTTAAATATTATTCTTGGTATTTACTGTTTAGGCGTAGCTGTTTATCTTATCAGATTCTTAATCAATTTAAATAAAATAAGGGTAAGTATTTTACAACATAACACTGTGAAGAATAATATATATACAGCAGTGCTAGTACTTAAGAGAATTGTACCACACAGTTTCTTTAATTACATTTTTATTAATAAAGATGCCTATACTACTAATGCAATACCTGCCGAGGTTTTTCAACATGAAGAGGCACACATAAAACAAAAACATTCTTTAGATCTCCTTTTTATAGAAGTGCTTCAGATTATATTTTGGTTTAACCCACTACTCTATTTCACTAAAAAAGCAATAAAGCTAAATCACGAATTTTTAGCAGATGAAGCTGTTGTAAATCAACATAAAAACATTGAAACCTATCAACATTTACTCGTCAATTTTTCAAGCAACCCTCATCAGGTAGCATTGTCGAGCTCATTTAATTATTCATTAACCAAAAAACGTATCCTTATGTTATCAAAATCATCATCCAAACTAAAATGGCTTAGACTATTTGCTATTTTACCCTTATTAGCTGGACTACTGTTTAGTTTCAGCTCAAGAGAAACAATTTACAAAACGATGCTTGTGCCAACAGAAAATGTAGCCTCTAACGCAACAAAAGTCATTACAAAGAACCTGTCTCAGGAGAAACAGATTGTTTTAAGTGTAAATGAAAACACTATTAAAATTAATAACAAAGTAGTTGCTCTAGAAAACGTTACAGACGAGATAAATAAAATTACTAAAGGTTGGAGCAAGCAAGAATTAATTGATCCTAATATAAAGGTGAGCTTTAACAACGTGCCTAAAAATGGTATTGCAAACATTGAACTTGCATTTAAAGCTTCGCGTCTTGGTAAGGCAAACCCAAAGAAGAGTTTCATTTTACCGCCACCGCCACCGCCGCCAGCACCACCTAAGCAAGCAACTAAAGAACTTGTACCACCACCGCCACCGCCACCATTAAGCCCAACACAAACTTCTGGTCAGGTAGAAATTAATGGCAAGGAGCACTATTTTGTAAAAGATGGTGAAAGCATAAGATATTTTAATCGTTTTGCGGGTGAAGTAGATAAAGAAGGAACACCTCTAGATCCTGAAATGACTGAAGAACGTATAAAAGCCTTAGAAAAATTACACGAGGAACGCCAAAAGCTTTCTAAAGAGGAAAAGCACTTAAAAAAGTCTGAAAAAAGGTTGAAAAAATTTGAGGCTAAGGTTGAAGATCACGAGAAGAAAAGAGCAGAATTACTAAAAGAAAAGTCTGAAAAACAACGTGAAGCTTATGAAAAAGCTATGGTAAAAAGAGCTGAAGCTATAGAAAAACGTAGTAAAAAACTTGAAGAGCGTAAAGAATATATAACTAAGCGTTACAAAGACAATAAGGTTGTAGAGGTTTATGATGTCTCAGAAACCGATGAGATGCCACCTATACCACCTTTACCTCCTACACCACCAACTCCAACACCATCAGAGATTATTAAAAACATGTCTAAAGCTGGTGCTACGTTTTACTTAGAAGAAAAGGAAATTACACCTAAAGAAGCATTAGAGATTGTAGCAAAAGACAAAGACATAAATTTGCTTGCTAACCCTAATGCTAAACATGGTAAGTATGTAAAACTTTCAAAAGCACCTATTTCTATTAGTAATTAATAGAATATTTTTAAAAGCAAACTAAAAAGGTTGTAAGAAGTATTGGGATATTTCGACAACCTTTTTATGATTAAACAGTTTAAAGAAACATCTACAAATGCCATTCTCACAATTGGAGATATAGAAGTTCTCAACAACTTTAACACTTCCAATCAATTAGGGTATTATACGTTCATATGGACAGGAAAAGATGCTATTACAGTTAAGGTAGACAGCGTAAATAAAGTTCTGCAACCACATAGCATTACTGCATTAACACCGCTTCAGTATTTTAAATTAGAAGAAGACAATGCTGCTACAGTATATCAATTCAATAAAGAGTTTTATTGTATTTGGGAACACGATAAGGAAGTGAGCTGTACAGGTATTTTATTTTTTGGAAACCAAGTAATTCCAAGTGTTGTCCTAAAAGACTCAGAAAAGGAAAAATTTGAAACTCTACATCAAATTTTAGTAGACGAAATTGCTACAAAAGATACTATACAAGCTGAAATGCTTAGAGTACTAATGAAACGTTTTATTATTAAAACAACCCAACTCATAAAAGCAGAGCACCCAGATGATATCGCTAAGACGAGTAAAATGGACTTGCTCCGAGAATTTAATAGGTTGGTTGAGCAACATTACAAAGAAGAGCATCAAGTAAGCGCCTATGCAGAAATGATGAATAAATCTGCCAAAACGCTTTCTAACTCTTTTGCTGCATATAATAAAAGTCCCTTAAATATTATTCACGATAGGATTATTCTAGAAGCAAAGCGACAATTGTATTACACTGAAATCTCTTCAAAAGAAATTGCATTTAGCTTAGGGTTTGATGATCCTTCTCACTTTTCAAGACTTTTTAAAAAACACACTGGAGAATCTCCTACCACATTTAAAGCTAAAGTTGAAGCACAGGTTTAATTTTGGGAAGTATTGACATTACCTAAGGAGCTTTTACTATGGTATAGCCTATACATACTCCCGATCTTTGTAGTGTAATTAAAAAGATTCATTAAAAATAAACACTATGAAAACTATAATAGCATTAATAGCACTAACAGCTGTTACTCTAGGAAGTTCAACAACTTCTTATAGCCAAGAACAACTAGACGAAGTAATCTTAAGTAATAAAACAACCCAAGTTTATGTTGATGATTTTTCTACATTCAATAAAACTATTTCAACTTTAAATAATACAAGTTTTAAGGATATATTGAAAAGCACAGATGCGTCTCAAAATCTTGTTTTTAAAACTAATACAATCTCGTTTAAGATTAATGAACGGACTTATGTGAAATCTTTAAGACAAGCAGTTAATAAAAGTGATGATTTTTCTGAGTTCATTTCACTCTTAGAATCAAGGTATCCTAAACTCCACAAACAGATTTCAAAAGATGAAGCTTTAAGAGACGTTTATTATACCACTAGAAAGCACACATTTAATGGTTACATCGCAGATTTACCAAGTGTTCTTTAGTAAAAAAATGAAATGAATGAACGCTTTTAAAACTTTTAGAAATATTTAAGTTTAAATACACATTCTATTAACAATCAACAAAATATAACTTCGTATTTTTAAAGAAAAAAACTAAGACTATGAAAAATCGAATTTCAATTCTCCGGCTGGTTGATTTATTTAAAAGACCAATAAAAAAAGTAAACTCGTTTACAATTTCTAACAACAATTGTGATCAATTTTCTCAACATGATTTTTACTGTGAGGCAGAGCGACCTTATATAATAAAATCCTAAAACACTATATCTATTATGTTTATAAACGTAATTACAATAGTTTAAAACGGCATACTTTTTAAGTTGCCGTTTTTTTTTGCGGTCAAATAAATACCAAAATATAAGGGGTCTAAAACAGACTTTAGATTTTGTACTTTTACACAAACTTTAAAAATTAAAATGAAACACACATTACTTATAATAATTGCAACTGTAACTTTAATTGGTTGCAAAAATAAAGAAGAGCTAAAAGCTACTAAGGCAGATGCATTAGCAACAGAAAACACAGAAGAAGCTATTAACAAAGACAATTTAACAACTGCAGAAGCTATAGCTTACGCAAGTGGTTTAGAACATTGGGATAAAGTTTCAGAATTAAAATTTACTTTTAATGTAGATCGTGGTGGTAATATTTTTTCTAGATCTTGGCAATGGAATCCTAAGACAGATGATGTTACTATGATGACAGCTGAAGATACTGTAGCGTATAACCGTTCCTCTTTAGATAGCATTTCAACAAAAGCAGACCAAGCATTTATTAATGATAAATATTGGTTACACGCTCCATATAATTTAGTTTGGGATGAAGGCACAACCATTACCGAAAAGAAAAATGAAGTAGCTCCTATGTCTAAAGACACGTTAAACATGGTAACCATTACCTATAATGATAGTTTAGGTTACACGCCAGGAGATGCATATGACATTTATTATGATTCAGAATTTATGCCACGTGAATGGGTCTATAGAAAAGGTAATGCAGAAGAGCCAAGTATGGTAACAAGTTGGGAAGACTACAAAACGTTTGAAGGCTTAAAATTCGCAGAAATGCACAAAGACCCTTCAGGAGATTTTAAACTTTTCTTTTCAGACATATCGGTTAAAACAGAATAATGGAAAATAGTTTAGCATACGCAAGAGCTCAAGACCAAGCAGACCCATTAAAAGATTTCAGAACAAAATTTCATCTTCCAGAACAGGAAGATGGCAAAACACTACTCTATTTCTGTGGAAACAGCTTAGGACTGCAGCCTAAAAAAGTATCTGAATTTATAGATTTAGAGCTCAAAGATTGGGCAAATTTAGGTGTTGAAGGTCATACAGACGCCAAACATCCTTGGATGCCATATCACGAGTTTTTAGCAAAGCCAATGGCCAAAATCGTTGGCGCCAAGCCAAGCGAAGTTGTCGTTATGAATACGCTTACGGCAAACCTTCATTTAATGATGGTGTCTTTTTATAAACCAAACAAAACAAAATTTAAAATTGTTATTGAAAGTGATGCTTTTCCTAGTGATAAGTACGCTGTCGAAAGTCAATTAAAATTTCATGGTATAGATCCAGACGAAGGCTTAATACTTTGGTCTCCAAGAGAAGGCGAAGAACTTTGCCGTTTTGAAGATTTAGAAAACATTATGAATGAACAAGGAGATAGCATTGCACTCCTTATGATTGGAAGCACCAATTATTATACAGGTCAATCTTTTCCGTTAAAGAAAATTACACAATTAGGTCATAGTCATAATTGTATGGTAGGTTTTGATTTGGCTCACGGCGCAGGAAATATTCAACCTAATTTACACGATACAGGAGCAGATTTTGCAGTTTGGTGTACGTATAAATACCTTAATTCTGGACCTGGTAGTTTAGCAGGTTGCTTTGTACACGAACGTCATGCAACTAATAATTCTTTAAATAGATTTGCAGGTTGGTGGGGACATAATAAAGACACCCGTTTTAATATGCGTAAAGGATTTGATCCTATTCCAGGAGCCGAAGGTTGGCAATTAAGCAATCCTCCAATCTTATCTATGGCAGCTATAAGAGCATCATTATCTGTATTTGAAGAAGCAGGTTTTGACACTATTAGAGAAAAATCTGTCAAAATCACTAATTACCTAGAGTTTTTATTAAAAGAGATAGACACTGAAAGAATTAGAATTATAACACCTACAAACCCTGAAGAACGTGGATGCCAATTATCTATACAGGTAAAACATGCAGATAAATCCCTTCATACCAAACTAACAGAAGCTGGTGTTATTAGTGACTGGAGAGAACCAGATGTAATTAGAGTAGCACCTGCTCCACTTTATAATTCTTACGAAGATGTGTTTTTATTAGTAGAGAAACTTAAAGCCTTACTATAATTATGAATATTGAAAATGCTCAAAAAGCTGTTGACGACTGGATAAAAGCTCATGGTGTTCGTTATTTTAACGAGCTTACAAATATGGCACAGCTTACCGAAGAAGTTGGTGAGGTTGCACGTATTATTGCAAGACGTTATGGAGAGCAAAGTGAAAAAGAAAGCGATAAAGGTAAAGATCTTGGCGAAGAGCTGGCAGATGTAATGTTTGTTGTACTTTGTCTTGCCAACCAAACTGGTGTAAACCTAGAGGAAAGTTTTAATAAGAAATTAGATATTAAAACTAAGAGAGATCACGACCGCCATCATAACAATGAAAAATTAAAATAGTGTCTACATTTAAAAAAATTATAACCTTAAAATCTTATTGGAAATCTGTATTAGGATTATCTGTAGCATTTATAGTGGTTTACAATCTTATTATGGCAGCTTTTGATGGGTTTAGCTTTACGGCTTTAATTACAAAAGCTACAGAAGAACCCTTAAGGTTTCTTATCGCAAATGTCTTGTCTGGTTTACTATATGGGATGATAATAGCTTATTTTCAATTCAGTAAAAAATTAAAAGAACAGCAAAGATGAATTTAAAATTATCATCTTCTGGACTTAAAAATGCTTCAATAGCGGTAACAGGTTCTAAAAGTGAATCTAACAGACTGCTCATTTTACAAGCCTTATACCCTAACCTTACTATTACCAACGTATCTAATAGTGATGATACAAAAGTGCTTCAAAAAGCATTACAACAAAATCAAGGTATAGTAGATATTCACCATGCAGGAACAGCTATGCGCTTTTTAACTGCTTACTACGCACTAAAAGCAAACACAGATGTTACACTTACTGGTAGTAAACGTATGAAGGAAAGACCAATGTCTATCCTCGTTGATGCTTTAAAAGAACTTGGTGCACAAATAACTTATAAAACCAATGATGGTTTCCCACCTTTATTAATTAAGGGAATAACACCAGAAAAAACCTCAGTATCCTTAAATGCTAATGTAAGTAGCCAATATATTTCTGCGCTTATGTTAGTTGCAGCATCATTAAATAGCGGATTAGACATTCAATTAAAAGGTAGAGTTACTTCTGTGCCATATATTAATATGACATTAAGCTTACTTAATAGAGTTGGAATACGCGGCATCTTTAAAAATAACAGCATCACAATACCACCTTGCCAATCAATCGCAGACCAAACTGTTGTTGTAGAGTCAGACTGGTCTTCGGCTTCATATTACTATAGTTTAGTAGCTCTATCAAAAAATGCTGAAATTTCATTAACGAGTTACAGGCAAGAAAGTCTTCAAGGAGATTCTGCTTTAAAAGAAATTTACACAGCTTTTGGAGTTGAAACATTGTTTTCAGACAACACATTATTATTAAAGAAAACCTCTCATAAGCTTCAAAAGCATGTGGAGTTTGACCTTAGCAACACGCCAGATATAGCCCAAACCATTGCTGTTACTTGCTTAGGCCTAGGAATATCTTGTAAACTTACGGGGTTACATACTTTAAAAATTAAAGAAACAGACCGGCTAACAGCTCTTAAAACAGAGCTTTATAAATTGGGAGGCATTACAATAATTACTAATGATACTTTGGAGCTTAAAGCCACACCATCGGTTAACAGGAATGCAGAAATAGACACCTACAACGATCACAGAATGGCCATGGCATTTGCGCCATTAGCCCTAAAAACAGACCTTACAATAAATGATGCTGGTGTAGTCTCTAAATCCTATCCAACGTTTTGGGAAGACATGAATAGTGTAGGCATTACAACTTTTAATGCAGAAAAAGGGCATTAAAAAAATCTATTTCAATATTTTATGTCAATTTACTTGACAAGGCCTATGCCGAGGTTGTATATTTGCACCTTCAAAAAATGAGCCTGAGAAATAGAAGGTTAACTCTTATTCAAAAGCTCTTTTAATTTTAACACAAAGAAAATTACGTTATATGGGAATGAAACTTTCAAACTTTGGCTTTGACTTACCAGAAAACCTATTGGCAGACCGTCCAGCAGAAAATCGCGACGAGGCTCGTTTAATGGTTTTAAACCGTAAGGAACAAACCATTGAGCACAAACAGTTTAAAGATCTTATTGATTATTTTGAACCAGATGATGTTTTAGTATTAAACAACACAAAGGTTTTTCCTGCACGTTTGTACGGAAATAAAGAAAAAACTGGTGCGCGTATTGAGGTTTTCCTATTAAGAGAACTTAATCCAGAAACTCGTTTATGGGATGTACTTGTAGATCCTGCAAGAAAAATTAGAATAGGTAACAAGCTTTATTTTGGAGATGATGAAAGCCTAGTTGCAGAAGTTATAGACAATACAACCTCTAGAGGACGTACTTTACGTTTCCTTTATGACGGATCTTACGAAGAGTTTCGTAAAAAATTAAAAGATTTAGGTGAGACTCCACTTCCTAAATATATTAAGCGTGAAGTTGAGCCAGATGATGCTGAGCGTTACCAAACTATCTTTGCTAAAGAAGAAGGTGCTGTTGCAGCGCCAACTGCAGGTCTTCACTTCTCTAAGCACCTATTAAAGCGCTTAGAAATTAAAGGAATTAACTTTGCAGAAGTAACACTACACGTTGGTCTTGGTACATTTAACCCAGTAGAGGTTGAAGATTTATCTAAACACAAAATGGATAGCGAAGAGGCATATATTGCAAAACCAGCTACAGAAGTAGTTAATAAAGCAATTTCTGAAAAACGTCGTATTTGTGCAGTAGGAACTACTGTTATGAGAACGTTAGAGAGTGCAGTATCTTCTAGCGGTACATTAAATGAGTTTGGTGGATGGACAAATAAGTTCATTTTCCCTCCATACGATTTTAGCATCGCTAACTGTATGATTACAAACTTTCACACGCCTAAGTCTACATTATTAATGATGACAGCTGCGTTTGCAGGACATGAATTTACACAAAGAGCTTATGCAGAAGCTGTAAAGGAGAAATACAATTTCTACACTTACGGAGATGCAATGCTTATCATATAATTAACTATTTGGTTAGTTTATTTAAAAGCCTTGCTATTGCAAGGCTTTTTCAATTTCAAGAAAGTAAAACTTTTACTTACAACAACTTTAGATTCTTTAAATTTGCATTGTGAAAAATAGCAAGAAAGACATACGCGCATTAAGTAAAGAGCAACTAAGAGAATTTTTTGTTTCTGAAGGTGATAAAGCATTTAGAGGCAATCAAGTTTATGAATGGCTTTGGAACAAAGGTGCCCATACCTTTGAGGAAATGACAAATATCTCTAAAGAAACTAGAGATATGCTTGAAGCAAATTTTGTTATAAACCATATTCTAGTTGATCAAATGCAACGCAGTAGTGATGGCACTATTAAAAATGCAGTAAAACTACATGATGGATTAACGGTTGAGTCTGTTCTTATTCCTACGGCAAGCAGAACCACAGCTTGCGTGTCTTCTCAAGTAGGTTGTAGTTTAGACTGTAAGTTTTGTGCTACATCTAGGCTAAAACGTATGCGTAACCTAAATCCAGATGAAATATATGATCAAGTTGTTGCCATAGATAGAGAAAGTAGACTGTATCACGACAGGCCTTTATCTAATATTGTATTTATGGGTATGGGAGAACCGCTTATGAATTATAATAACGTTCTTAAATCTATAGAAAAAATAACTTCTGAAGATGGTTTAGGAATGTCTCCACGTCGTATTACAGTTTCCACATCTGGTGTTCCTAAAATCATAAAGAAAATGGCAGATGAAGAGGTGAAGTTTAACCTTGCGGTATCTTTACACTCTGCAATAGATGAAGTGAGGACTAAGATTATGCCTTTTAACGAGCATTTCCCATTAAAAGACTTAAGAGAATCTTTAGAATACTGGTATGCAAAAACTGGCAAACAGATCACTTATGAATACGTAGTATGGAAAGATATTAATGATAGAACTGAAGACATTGATGCATTAGTGAAATTTTGCAAATATGTACCAAGTAAGGTTAACTTAATCGAGTACAACCCTATTGATGATGGTGAATTTCAGCAAGCACCAGATGCAGCAATTAATGCTTATGTAAATGCTTTAGAAAGAAACAATATTACTGTAACTGTAAGACGTTCTAGAGGAAAAGATATTGATGCTGCCTGTGGTCAATTAGCAAATAAAAGTTAGTTACAACCCTTTTAGCTGTGCTTCTCTTACTTTTTTAAACAAGTCTGAAGAGTATACAAAATCTGTAACATCATCGTTTTCTGTTTTAAAGATTTCGTCTTTATTACCTTGCCACACTAAGTTTCCTTTTTTTAGAAAAACGATATTTTCTCCAATTTCCAGAACAGAATTCATGTCGTGTGTATTAATTACTGTTGTAATATCATACTCACGAGTTATTTCTTGAATAAGGTTATCAATTACAATTGCAGTTTTAGGATCTAAGCCTGAGTTAGGCTCATCACAAAACAAATATTTTGGGTTGTTTACAATTGCTCTTGCAATAGCAACACGTTTTTGCATACCACCACTAATTTCTGATGGGTATTTATTTTCTGCACCATCTAAATTAACCCTTTCTAATACCTTATCTACTTTTTCATAACGTACATTACGCTTTTCCTTGGTAAACATTCGTAATGGAAAGTCTACATTTTCTCTTACTGTCATACTATCAAACAGCGCACTACCCTGAAAAACCATTCCTATTTTCTTTCTAAGCTCTCGTTGCTTTTCATCAGAAAATTCAGAATAGGCTTGCCCATCATAAACAATATTACCTTTTGTAGGTTTAAATAAGCCTAATAGACATTTTAAAAACACTGTCTTACCAGATCCAGATTGGCCAATTATTAAATTGGTTTTTCCTTTCTCAAATTTGGTATTGAGACCTTTTAAAATTTCTTCTTCACCAAAACTTTTATGTAGATTTTTAACTTCAATCATTAGCTTAAAAGTACTTGGGTTAATACATAGTTTGTAATTATAATAACTACAGAAGTCCACACGAAAGATTGCGTACTTGCTTGTCCTACTTCTAATGCTCCACCTTTCATATAGTAACCGTGATATGCTGGAACTGTTGCTAAAATAAATGCAAACAAGAAGGTTTTAAGAAAGGCATATACAAGGTGAAACGAAATAAAGTCGTCTTGCAAGCCAGATAAAAACTCACTAGACCCTAAGAATCCTCCATAAACACCAGCCATATATGCTCCTAAAATCCCTATAAACATTGCTATACCTATAAGGAATGGATAAATCATCATTGCAACAATCTTGGGTAATACTAAATAGTTGAGAGAATTTATTCCCATAACCTCTAAAGCATCTATTTGCTCGGTAACACGCATAGTACCAATACTTGACGTTATGTATGAACCTACTTTACCTGCCATAATAACAGATATAAATGTAGGTGCAAACTCAAGGATTATAGATTGTCGTGCTGCAAACCCGATAAGTTCTTTTGGTATTAATGGATTGTTTAAATTTAAAGCCGTCTGTATAGACACTACTGCACCAATAAAAAATGATATAAACGTAACAATACCTAAGGAGCTCATGATTAAATCATCTATCTCTTTAAGTATAAGTCCTCTTAATACAGATTGTTTGGTCATACGCCCAAACACACCTTTAATCATTAAGAAATATTCTCCTATAGAATGTAAATACAGCAATCGTGTAGATTTTTATGTAAATCTAAAGTATCAATTTTTCTTACCAAAGTATTTAACGAAGAATTAAAACCAATGCTCTTTTAATATGTTATTTTTGAACTCAAAATTAAAATCATGCGCCAAGTCTTAGTTCTCATAATTTCGTTTTTAGTTTTAGCCTGCACAGCTCCCAAATCAACTAGCGAAACGACAGAAAACATTGAAATTAAAAACACACAAATATCTGCATCTCCAAAATTAGTAGTTGGTATTGTTGTGGACCAAATGCGCTATGATTACCTCACAAGATTTAGTGACAGATATGGAGATGGTGGTTTTAAACGCCTTATTACTGAAGGCTACAATTTTAAAAACAATCATTTTAACTACGTTCCTACTTACACTGGTCCTGGTCACGCATCTGTATATACAGGTACAACACCACAAAACCACGGTATTATTTCAAACAATTGGTATGATAAGTTTGAAAGTACAGAAGTTTACTGTGTACAAGATGATTCTCAAACCACTGTAGGTTCTACAACAACTGCAGGACAAATGTCTCCACATAGGTTACAAACTACAACTTGGGCAGACCAGAATAAACTGCATACCCAAATGCGCGGTAAAACTATAGGTATTTCTCTAAAAGATAGAGGTGCAATTTTACCTGCAGGTCATACAGCAGATGGTGCGTATTGGTTTGAAGGAGGTAACACTGGCCGATGGATTACAAGTTCATACTACATGAGTGCATTACCAAACTGGGTAGAGCAGTTTAACAGCTCTGGAAAAGTAGATAGCTATTTTAAAGTTTGGAACACTCTTTATGACATATCAAGCTATACCGCAAGTGGCACAGACTTGAACACTTTTGAAGGTAGCCTAGGAAACACTAAAACAACTAGCTTCCCTTACACTATTAACAAAGAAACAGATAGTTACAGCATTCTTAAAGCTATACCGTACGGAAATTCTTTAACCACAGATTTTGCAATTGCTGCATTAGATGGTGAGCAACTAGGAAAAGATACTATTACAGATGTTCTTACAGTAAGTTATTCAAGCACAGATTATGTAGGACATAATTTTGGAGTAAATTCTGTAGAAGTAGAAGACACGTATTTAAGGTTAGATAAAGACATTGAGCGTTTACTAAATACATTAGATAGTAAAGTTGGAAAAGGAAATTACACGGTCTTTTTAACTTCAGACCATGGTGCTGTACACGTACCTGCATACCTTTCTTCTGTAAAGATTCCATCCGGCTATTTTAATAGCAGAGAATTTTCTGAAACTTTAAAAAAGTATTTGGCAAGTGAATATGCAATTACAGATCTTATTAAAGACATATCTAACTATCAAATCTTCTTTAATTATGAGGCTTTAATTTCTAATAATATTTCTGCAGAAGCACTTCAAAAGCAGATCAAGCAATTTTTATTACAGCAAGAACATATTAATAAAGTCTTTACAAGACAACAATTAGAAAGCACAGATTACACAGAAGGCATTGCTCATCTTATACAACAAGGATATCATCAAAAACGAAGTGGCGATGTGGTTTTTGTATTAGAACCATCTTACATAACATATCCCGAAACAGGTTCAACTCACGGAAGTGGTTTACAGTACGATACTCATGTTCCTCTAATTTTTTACGGAAAGGGCATTAACAAAGGTGAAAGTTATAAGAGAACAGAAATTATAGATATAGCACCAACAATATCAGCTTTTTTAGGGATCTCCTTTCCTAACGGAAACTCAGGTGATGTATTAGGAGAAGTTATAAAGCAATCAAAATAATTTCTGCTTTATACCTTGCCATCTGTATGCTCTAATAAACTTACCTTCTGCTTGCGTAACTAACTTAGGTAGTTTTTTATTTTTAGCATTAAAATAGCCTTTTAGGTATTCAACGAAAACTGAAAGTTTAGATCTTTTAATAGCTATTTTTAAAGATGCTATACACGTAATTACAAAGCCGTAGTCCATTTTATACATGGCTTCACCTTGCTTTTCGTAACCTTTATTTGAGTATGTAGCACCTGTTGGTTTAAGGTGTTTTACTTTTAAGGAAGTATCTGTTATTGTTTTCCAATTATGATATTTTGCTAATAGTACATCTACAGTATCCCAACCTATTGATGTTTTTAAACCACCAATATCTTTAAAGCAATTTTTTCTATAAGCCTTAATCGGGCCTCGTATATGATCTTTATCTGCAATTGCTTCATATACCCAACTATCGGCTTCTTTAACGTATAGATTTCCGCTAGCCATACCAATACGAGTATCTGAAATAAATAAATTATTTAGAGTTTCAAGATATGTTGAAGGAAAAATTAAGTCTGCATCAAATTTACAGATTATGTCTGCATCATTTGGCACCAACTTTAAACCTTCATTAAAGGCAGAAATAACCTTACTTCCTGGTAAATGTTCTGCTGAAGATTTTCGAGAAACAACAGTTATAAATGAATAATCTTTAGAAAATGTTTCAGCTACAGACAACGTTTGGTCTGTAGAGTTATCATTTACAATAACTAATTGCTTTGGCTTATGAGTTTGTGAAACTAAAGAAGAAAGAGTTTCTCCTAAAAACTGTGCTTCATTATGAGCTGGTATTACAATATGAAAGTTTAATTCTTGCACAGCACAAATGTAATTATATAAGTGGCTTTAACTTGTTAATAGAAGTACCTACTATTCACGCTCTGCATAAACAATATAGTAACGCGGTGTAAAAAGTCTTAATAACGGTCTTAACCCAATTTTTTTTACAGGGTTTGTCCATTTGTGGCGTTCTTTAATAGTCCAACCTGCTTTTTCTAAAAGCCAATCAAACTGCCAGTCTTCAAATTCATGATAATGCCTATCCCAAGCATCTGTTTTACTTCTATATGCTGGAGAAAACCATAACCTTAATGGAATACTAGCAACCAATTTATCTGCATTTATATCTTTAATTACATTAAATGGAGATACCAAATGTTCAAATATTTCAAAAGCAGTAACCACGTTTACAGCATCTGTTTTAACAGCTGATGTATCTATATCTAAATCTTCACCAGTAGTATTTGCAACAGCATAGCCTTCTTCAATTAAAATTTTTGAAAAAGGATTTGAGACACCCAAATCTAAAATCTTATCATCTTTAGAGATAACTTTTGATAAAAATTGAAGTGTTTCTTTATATCGTTTTGAGGGAAAGTTTCCTTCGTACATAAGTACGTGATTTTTAGAATTTGTAAACTATGGCATTTATATTCATTCCTGCGCCAACGCTTGCAAATATAACGACATCTCCTTCATTTATTTGGTGCCCTTCAACTTTATCGTTTAAAATCATATCTAATAATGTAGGTACGGTTGCTACAGAGCTATTTCCTAATTTATGTATTGTCATTGGCATTACATCTTTAGGCATATCTTGGTTGTATAGCTTATAAAAACGCTCGACAATAGCCTCATCCATCTTTTCGTTAGCTTGATGAATAAGAATTTTTTTTATGTCTTGTATGTTATAACCACTTTCATCCAAACATGCTTTCATTGCATCTGGAACATGGGTTAATGCAAAATTGTAAATCTTGCGCCCATACATTTTTATATATTGTGTTTTTGAAGGTGACTCAGAATCATACGTGCCTCCAAAAAATAAGTATTTAACCTCATCATAAGTAAAAGAAGCAGACTTATGAGCTATTATACCTTTATCATTTTCTTCTGAAGCCTCTACAATACAAGCACCAGCACCATCGCTATAAATCATACTATCCCTATCATGAGGATCTACCACTCTAGACAATGTTTCTGCTCCAATAACCAAACACTTTTTAGCCATTGAAGATTTTATAAATGCATGAGCTTGTATAATGCTTTCTATCCAACCAGGACATCCAAACATCATGTCATAAGCTACGCAGTATGGGTTTTCAATTTTTAAAAGATGTTTAACTCTAGATGCTAAACTAGGTACAGTATCACTTTGTATAGTACCGTGTTTAATATCTCCATAATTATGAGCTACTATAATATAATCTAAAGTTTCAGCATCTATTCCTGATGCTTTTACAGCTTGTTTTGCAGCTTCATAAGCAATTTGAGAGGTTACCTTATTTTCTTCAACATAACGGCGTTCTTCAATACCTGTAATTGCAACAAATTTATCTATTACAATTTTACTATCGCCTACAATTTCTGAACCGTCTGAATTATGGAACTTATGATCTAGAAAATCATTATTTGTCTGTATAACTTTAGGGATATAACAGCCTGTACCGGTAATCTTAGTATGCATTAAGGGTCTTTTTTTGATAAAAGTATATAATAAAAAGAAAAAGCGCATATAAATGCGCTTTTTACATAATGATTTACAGAATAATCAAATAGATTACTAAAAAATAGATAATCTTTAATTTAATACCCTTAAAATGAGAATTTAGAAATCATTAAAGGGTATAAATTGTTACTCCATATAACTTTCAATAGGCTCACAAGTACAAATTAAGTTTCTATCTCCATAAGCATCATCTACTCGACGTACTGTTGGCCAAAATTTATTATCTGAAATGTACTCTAATGGAAATGCTGCTTGTTGTCTTGTATAAGGCATTTCCCAAACATCTGCTGTAAGCATTTGCAATGTGTGCGGTGCATTTTTAAGTAGGTTTTGCTCATCATCTTTGCTAGATGCATCTATTTCATTTTTAATAGAAATCATAGCATCACAAAAACGATCAAGTTCTTCTTTACTTTCGCTTTCCGTAGGCTCAATCATCATAGTTCCCGCAACTGGAAATGATACAGTTGGTGCGTGAAAACCGTAATCCATTAAACGCTTTGCAATATCTACAACTTCAATACCATTAGCTTTAAAAGGACGGCAGTCTATAATCATCTCGTGAGCTGCTCTACCGCGTTCTCCAGAATAGAGAGTTTCGTAATGTCCTTTTAAACGTTGCTTTATATAGTTTGCATTTAAAATAGCGTGCTCTGTAGCACTTCTTAAGCCTTTAGGACCTAACATTGTAATGTAGGCATAACTTATTAAGCAAGCTAAAGAAGAACCAAAAGGTGCTGCAGAAATTGCTGTAATAGCTTGTTCTCCACCTGATTTTATAACAGGATTACCTGGTAAAAAAGGAGCTAACTGTGAAGCAACACAAATAGGACCTACGCCAGGACCACCACCACCATGTGGTATGGCAAATGTTTTATGTAAATTAAGGTGACATACATCTGCTCCAATATTTCCAGGACTTGTTAATCCTACTTGAGCATTCATATTTGCACCATCCATATACACTTGACCTCCATTATTATGAATGATTGATGTAATCTCCTTAATGGCAGATTCATAAACACCATGCGTAGAAGGATATGTTACCATTAAAGCTGCAAGGTTATCCTTATGTTTCTCTGCTTTTTCTCTTAAATCCTCAACATCTATATTCCCTTTATCATTGGCTTTAGTAACTACTACTTTCATACCAGCCATTACTGCACTTGCAGGATTAGTACCGTGTGCAGATGAAGGAATTAAGCAAATATTTCTGTTTGAGTCACCACGAGATTCGTGATATGCTCTAATTACCATTAACCCTGCAAACTCACCTTGTGCACCAGAATTTGGTTGTAAAGACGTAGCAGCAAAACCAGTAATTTCTGTTAATTGATCTTCTAATTTCTTTAAAACTTCTTGATAACCTTCTGCCTGGTTTATAGGTACAAATGGATGAATATTACCCCATTGTGGGTAACTTAAAGGTAGCATTTCTGCTGCTGCATTAAGTTTCATTGTACAAGATCCTAATGCAATCATAGAGTGATTAAGAGATAGATCTTTGCGTTCTAACTTCTTAATATAACGCATTAACTCTGTTTCAGAATGATAGCTGTTAAACACATCATTTTCTAAAAATGGTGTATCTCGTTTTACAGTATTAGATAAAGATGTATTATCTAATAAAGCTTCAACCATAACAACATCCTTAGCATTAACCTCTGCAAATATTCTTATGATGCAGTTTAAATCATCTAAATTGGTAGCTTCATTTAAAGAGATTGATACTGTTTCTGCATCTGGATAATAAAAATTAACGCCATGTGCTTCAGCATTATTTTTAACTTTAGAAGCATCTGCCTTTACTTGTATGGTATCAAAGTAAGACGCGTTGGTTTGGTAATAACCTAATTTCTCTAAACTATCTACCAATGTAGCAGTTTTATTAGAAACATCATCTGCAATAAATTGTAATCCCTTAGGACCATGATAAACAGCATACATTCCTGCCATAACAGCTAAAAGCACTTGAGCTGTACAAATATTAGATGTTGCTTTATCGCGTTTTATATGTTGTTCTCTGGTTTGTAATGCCATACGTAATGCACGACCACCATCTGTATCTTTAGTTACACCTATAATTCTTCCAGGAATGTTTCTCTTATACGCTTCTTTTGTTGCAAAATAAGCAGCGTGTGGTCCTCCATAACCTAAAGGTATACCAAAGCGTTGTGTTGTACCTACAACTACATCTACCCCAAACTCACCTGGAGCACGTAAATTTACTAGGCTTAAAATATCTGCAGCAACAGCTACTTTAATATCTGCACTTTTGGCTTGTTCAACAAAGCCTGCATAATCATAAACTTGACCAGATTTTCCTGGATATTGTAGCAATGCTCCAAAGAAATCTTTTGAGAAATTGAACTCTTCGTGGTTTCCTATAACTAACTCAATATCTAAAGGAATTGCTCTTGTTTTAAGCAAAGAAATAGTTTGTGGCAATACCTCTTCTGAAACAAAGAATTTAGATACATTGTTTTTCTTTTGCTCTCGTTCTCTAACTGCAAAAAGTAAACCCATTGCTTCTGCAGCAGCTGTAGACTCGTCTAACAAAGATGCATTAGCTAGCTCCATACCTGTTAGGTCTGTAACCATAGTTTGGAAGTTAAGCAATGCCTCTAACCTACCTTGAGCAATTTCTGCTTGGTAAGGTGTGTAAGCAGTATACCAACCCGGATTTTCTAAAACATTTCTCTGTATTACAGCTGGCGTGATACTTTGGTGGTATCCTAAGCCAATGTAAGTGCTAAACACCTTATTCTTAGCAGCAAGATTTGTAATATGGTGTAAATATTCAGACTCGCTCATAGCGACATCTAAGTCTAATTCAGACTTAAGTCTTATACCGTCTGGAATAGTTTCATAGATAAGTTCATCTAAAGATGAAGCGCCTACCTTGTCTAACATATCCTTAAGATCGCTTTCACGAGGACCAATATGGCGAAGTGCAAATGATTTGGTGTTCATAGGTCTATAAAATTTGAGTGCAAAATTACGAATATTTAATAGTAATAATGAAGGATTAACGCTTGTTGAAGCCTTAAGTTTTTAACCATTTTAAAAGGTTATAAACACTTTCCTTAATTTTGATTCCTTTACCTTTAGTTTGAAATGAAATCTATATTCAATTTTTATATAAACAGTAGCATTCATGTTGCCCTTGCAGTATGCTCTTTGTGCGCTCTAACCTTTTTGAATTTAGATGAAGTACTGCAATTCAATTTTTTAGGTTTTGCGTTCTTTGCAACTGTTACCGGATATAATTTTGTGAAATATGCTGGAATTGCAAAATTGCACCATATGAGCTTGACAGAATCATTAAGAACAATTCAAATATTCTCACTTGTAAGTTTTGTTGTACTAATGTACTTCACATTTATTATGCCTAGAGAAGTATTATTAGGTATTGGCTGTTTAGGATTGCTAACCTTATTATATGCACTACCTATTTTTCCTAAAGCAAATAGCTTAAGAACTATTAGAGGCCTTAAAATTTTCGTTATTGCAATAGTTTGGGCTGGTTTTGCTGGTATTTTGCCAAACTTATATTTAGACAATACAATTACACATTTAGCTATAATACAAACTTTACAATATGCCATATTTGTATTAGCAATAATATTACCATTTGAAATTAGGGATATTAAATATGATGCCTCACAACTAGGCACGATACCACAACGTATAGGTATAAAAAAAACTAAAGTATTAGGGCTGGTATTATTAGCACTTATTATTCTGGCTGAATTCTTTAAGAGTAAACTAGAGATAGCTAATTTTATAACACTACTAATAATTTGTTTATTAGCCGCACTATTTATAGTAGGAAGTAAGAAAGAACAGCATAAGTATTATGCTTCGTTTTGGGTAGAAAGCTTACCAATAATATGGTTTGGTTTAGCTTGGGTTACAACATTTTTATTTTGAGAGTTCTTGTTGTATTAAACGCTCTATTTCATTTTTATCTGCATCATTAAACGTTTGTATATTAGACTCTTTCATTATTTTAGTCAGCCTACTATTTTTTGAGGAATACTTTCTGCAAGTTCTGCAATACATAAGGTGTAAAATTAACCGCATTTTCTCCCAAACTGAAGCCTCCTTATATTGATTCTTATCGCAGATGTGAGTTGCTTTTCCGCAGTTAACAAACATTTTTTTAATACTAATCATAATTTTTTAATACCAGTTTTTTTCTAAACATTCTGCCATAGCTGTTCGAGCTCTGTGAATGATAACCCACAAGTTAGACGGCGTTATATTATATTCATTACAAATGACTTCCGTCTCATAATTCTTAATGGTCTTCTTTTTAAAGATTTCTGCGTGGCGTTCATTTAAGCTGCCTAGACATTTATGTATTGCTAAACCTAGTTCGGTATTTTCAAGATCGTCTTCAGCTGTCGTATCAAAAGGATCTGCTACACGCTCTTCTAACCAATCTCCTTCTTGGTCTGCATCCTTATAATTAATATGTACTTCTGCCTTCCCTTTTTTAGAGTTAGTTTTCCTGTAATAATCTATAATTTTTCGCTTAAGAATAGCTATAAGCCAAGTACGCTCACTAGCTTCGCCCTTAAAGTTTTTCATAGCCTTTAAAGCTGCCAAGAATGTTTCAGAAATTAAATCTTTAGCCACAGCGCTATCATTAACACGTACAATAGTGTAATTATAAAGATAGTCTGAATACTTTGAGACCCATTTGTTAGGATCTATTTGTGGGGTTGGCATACCGTTATGTCTTTAAGGACGCATAAAATTAACAAACAAATTGTAATATTCTATTATCGGTTACTAATTGTTTTTCTTTGTAGTATGAAACACCTACTTGTCATAGGCAAAACTTGGCCCGAACCTCAGAGCACTGGCGCAGGCTGGAGAATGATTCAGCTCCTTAAGCTCTTTAAATCATTTAATTATGAAATTACCTTTGGTAGTGCATCTGCAAAGACAGAGTTTAGCGAAGATTTAAGTGAGATGAACATCACTGAGACTCAACTAAAGATGAATGATTCTTCTTTTAATGAGTTTTTAAAACAACTTGATCCCAATATTGTATTGTTTGATAGGTTCATGGTTGAAGAACAGTTTGGCTGGCGTGTTTCAGAAACCTGTCCCAATGCTATTAAAATTTTAGATACAGAAGATCTGCATTGTTTAAGAGCAGGACGACAACAAGCCTTCTCTGAGCAGCGAAGATTTAAAAAACAAGATTTACTTAACCAAACTGCAAAAAGAGAAATTGCAAGTATTTTACGATGTGATCTTAGTATTATGATTTCAGAGGTTGAAATTAATATACTTAAACAAGTGTTTCAGATAGATGAATCTATCCTACATTATATTCCATTTTTACTTGATCCAGTTTCAGAAGAAGAAAAGGAAACACTACCAACTTTTGAAGACCGAGAAGGTTTTGTGATGTTAGGTAATTTACTACATCCTCCAAATTTTGAATCTGTAAAATTTGTAAAGAAGCACGTCTGGCCTATAATTAAGAAAGAGATGCCAGAAGCCCAAATACATATATATGGTGCATATACATCTCAAAAGGTTCAACAGTTTCACAATAAAAAAGAAGGCTTCTTAATTATGGGACGTGCAGAAAGCGCTTCAGACGTATTAAAAAATGCTCGTGTACTTTTATCTCCTTTATTATATGGTGCTGGTTTAAAAACAAAATTTATAAATGCCATGCAAAATGGTACGCCTAACATAACCACTATTGTAGGTGCAGAAGGCATAGGCGGATTGTTACCATTTGCAGGTGAGATTGCAAATGATCCAAAAGTAATAGCCAAAGAAGCTGTTAAGCATTACAACTCAAGAAACCAGTGGAAGACTGCACAGAAAAACGGATTTAAAATTATTGAAGAACGTTTCTCTAAGTCCAGCTTCGAAGGTCTATTTCAAAAAAAACTTAATTATCTCGAAACAAATTTAACAGAACATCGCAATCAAAATTTTTTAGGTCAAGTTTTACAACACCATCAATCTCAAAGTACGAAGTATATGAGCAAGTGGATAGAAGAGAAAAACAAAAGTTGATTATAGCGTAACAAATTTAAGTTGGCTACGTCTATTAGTATAGACGATCAAAATAAAACTGCTTTCAGATTAAACCTTTGTCGTTTTTTACAGTCAAACACTAATTATGAAAAAGATAATTTTCCTTTTACTCTTTTGCCTGCCATCTTTAGCATTTAATAATGCCCACAAGTTTTATGTAAGTACTACAGATATAGAGTTTATAGAGGAAGACCAAACTGTACAGATAATCTCCAGAGTATTTATTGACGATTTAGAAAACCTTCTAAAAACAAGATATAGCGAGACTATTAAACTCGGAAAGAACTCAGAAACGAGAAATGCAGATAAGTTTATTGAACGCTACTTTACAGACAAACTTCAGATTACGATTAATGGAGAGAAAATTTTATTCGAATATCTAGGTAATACCTATGATGACGATTTAGTAAAATGTTTCTTTAAAGCTGTAGGTGTAAAAACTCTAAATTCTATTGAAGTTAAAAATGAAGTCCTTCTAGATGTTTTTGAAGAGCAACAAAATGTTGTACACATAACTAAGAATAAAACTATAAAGAGCTTATTACTAATGAAAGACCGCGAAAGCGATGTGTTAAACTTTCGTTAAGAAATACTCAGAGATTGATAAATCCTTAATTTTAACAACCTTAAATTAAACTATATATAATGCGAACTATCAAAACTACTTTTTTTGCCTTGTTTTTGGTATTTTCTGCGGGACTCTTTGCCCAAGAAGAGCAACCTCAAGAAGAACCTACAAAACCGCACACAAACAACAATGCGTTTAGACAACTTTACCAAGAGTTTTCTACACCTAACCAATACCGCACAGGTTCTGGAGCGCCAGGTGAAGCATATTATCAAAATACTGCCGATTACAAAATGGACATCACTTTAGATGACCGTACTCAAAAGATATTTGGTGAAGAAGAAATTACATACACAAACAACTCTCCAGACGCTTTAGAATACCTTTGGGTTCAACTAGATCAAAATGTTAGAGCTAAAGATTCTAAGTCTCCATTGATTAATGGTTCTGGTATTGGTGCTGTTTCACAAACTGGTGGTTTTGTATCTCAATATATGACAGAAGGTTTTGATGGTGGTTTTAATATAGAAAAGGTAACTAGAAATGGTTCTCCTTTAAATTATACCATTAACCAAACTATGATGAGAATAGATATGGGACAGCCATTAGAAGCTGGAGATAGCTATACCTTTAGCATTAAGTGGAACTACAACATTCCAGACCATACTATTAACAGAGCAAGATCTGGTTACGAGCATTTCCCTAAAGATGGTAACAATGCTTACGTTATTGCACAGTTTTTCCCAAGAATGGCTGTTTACAATGATGTAGAAGGATGGCAAAACTACCAATTCTGGGGAAGCGGAGAATTTGCTCTTCCTTTTGGAGATTATGAAGTAAACATTACTGTACCAGCAGATCATATTCTTGATGCTACAGGAACATTACAAAACAGAAAAGAAGTCTTCTCTAAAGAGATGATGAAACGTTACGAAAAGGCAAGAACATCTTATGACAAGCCTGTTATTATAGTAACACAAGAAGAAGCAGAAGAAGCAGAAAAAGGCTTTTCTGAAAAAACTAAAACTTGGAAATTTAAAGCTGAAAACGTAAGAGATTACGGTTTTGCAACATCTCGAAAGTTTATCTGGGATATGCAAGCAGTTAAATTGGGAGAGCGTACTGTAATGGCAGTATCTATGTACCCTAAAGAAGGTAACCCACTTTGGGAAGAATTTTCTACTAAAGCAGTAGCATCTACATTAAAATCTTACAGTGCTCACACGTTTGACTATCCTTACCCAAAAGCAATTTCTGTTCACGCTAAAAATCAAGGTATGGAGTATCCTATGATTTGCTGGAATTATGGTAGACCAAATGAAGACGGTACTTACAATGACCGTGTAAAATACGGTATGATTTCAGTAATTATACACGAAGTAGGACACAACTTCTTCCCAATGATTGTTAACAGTGATGAAAGACAATGGGGTTGGATGGACGAAGGTCTAGATACATTCATGCAATATGTAGCAGAACAAGAATTTGGTGAAGAATTTCCAGATGCAATTGCTCCAAACCAAAAGTACCCTTCACGTCGTGGAGAGCCTAGCAAGATTGTAAATTACATGAAAGGTAATCAAGACTTTATTGCACCAATAATGTCTAACCCAGAAAATGTTTACCAACTTGGTAACAACGCTTATGGTAAGCCTGCAACAGCACTTAACATTTTACGTGAGACAGTAATGGGAAGAGAATTATTTGACCATGCGTTTAAAACATACTCTAAGCGTTGGATGTTTAAGCACCCAACACCAGAAGATTTCTTCCGCACTATGGAAGATGCTTCAGCAGTTGATTTAGACTGGTACTGGAGAGGATGGTTCTACTCTACTGAAAATGTAGATTTAGGAGTTAAGGAAGTAAAATCTTACTTTGTTACAGATAAACCAACCAAAAAAGGTAAGGAATTATTAGCTCGTTATGGTGTTCAGGATCCAAGTACAATAGATGCTATTTATGTTGTTGAAGAAGGTGATGAAGAGTATGACGCTTCTATGAAGAGTAAGTCTCTTTTTGAAAATGCTCCTACGCTTAAAGAATTCATGATGGACAACTTTTCTGAAGAAGAACGTAACGCTATAAAACAACCTAAGTATTTATATAACATCGTATTTGAAAAGCCAGGTGGAATTCCTATGCCTTTAATTGTTGAGTATACTTACGAAGATGGTTCAAAAGAGAAAGTAACATATCCTGCACAAGTTTGGAGAAAGAATGATAAAGAAGTAAGCAAAGCTGTAGCTAGTGATAAGGAAATTACAAACATTGTTGTAGATCCAGATTTAGAAACTGCAGATGTTGATACATCTAACAATTCTTGGCCAAAAGCTGAAAAAGAAGGCGAGTTCGAAAAATTCGAGCAAGGCCAAAAAGGTGATAAATAACATTTATTATTTACAATAATATATATAGCCGCCATACCCCTATGGCGGCTTTTTTACTTTTAAATATATACTATGCACAAAAAAATACTTATATACTTCATATTACTAATTGGATATAATAGCTATAGCCAATCTGATTTTGAAAAGGGCTATATTATTAACAACTCTGATAATAAAACACCATGTCTAATTAGGGTTTCAGATTGGTTTAGCTCTCCTATTAATTTTGAATACAAATTAACTGAAGAAAGTAAACCAATAAAAATTACTACTAAATCTATAAAAGAGTTTTCAAGTTTAAATAATTTTAAATATGAGAGACAAACTGTAGATATAGATAGATCTAGCGACCAGATTAAGAAATTAAATTATGATAATACCCCAAAATTTATTGAAGAAACTCTTTTCTTAGAGGTTTTAGTTGAAGGGAAAGCAACTCTATATAAATATGAAGAGGGAAACCTTATACGTTATTTTTTCAAAACTGAAAACCAACCAATTGAGCAGCTTATTTACAAGAGGTACAAATCAACTATAAATTCTTCAATCAAAGAAAATAATCAATTTAAGCAACAACTTTACACTTCCCTAAGCACCTCTAATCGTTCAGTATCAAGTTTTGAAAACATAGATTACACACAAAGAGATTTACTTAAAATTTTTGAAGAATTTAATAATGAATCTGGTAGCGATTATACTTCTTATAACACATCTGATAAGCGGTTATATTTTAATGTTACTGTAAAACCAGGAATTAACTTTTCTTCATTTGAATTTGAAAATAGTATAGGAAATTCTAGAAGTGTAAATTTTGATAATAAAACATCATTTAGATTGGGTGCTGAAATTGAACTGTATACAACGAAAGCCAAAACGTGGAGTATATTTTTTGAACCAACTTACCAATCCTATAACGCAGAAAAAGATTTTGTGATTTTTGTAAATCCTCAAGTACAAACTGAGTCTCGCGCAATAGTTGACTATAAGTCTGTTGAATTGCCATTAGGTATAAAATATCATATTCCTTTATCTTCAAATACAAAAACTTTCTTGAGTGCTGCATTTATTTCTGACATTGCAATTAACTCTACTATACAATTTGATCAAGGCACTAGTGATAAGGATATTGAATCTGGAACTAATTTTATGCTTGGAGCTGGATTAAAATTTAAAGATTATTCTATTGAAGCCAAATATTATACGAGTAGAAGTCTTACAAAAGGTGATGATGACTTCTCATCAGACTACAACACATTTGCTATAGTCTTAGGGTATTCAATACTATAATTATATAAAATTTTATAAATTTAAAATAAACTAAAAATTATGAAACTTAACCTACTATCGCTATTTGTAGCTTTTGTAACAACTCTAGGTTGTATACAAGCACAAGATAAAGCAACTCCTATTTTTGAAAACGGAGAAGCACAACCCGTTAAAGCATTTAGCAACCCTTCAGAATGGATAACACACGACCTTTGGGTAGAAACTGAGTTTAATACAGATGGTGATGATAAACTAGACCGTATGCACGTCTCTGTTACCAGACCTAAGCAAACAGAAACCGAAGGCTTAAAACTTCCTGTTATATATGTGTCTAGCCCTTATTTTGCAGGTGTAGCACCAGACACAGATGGTTTATTTCATAGTGTTGAAGTAGAATTAGGCGATACACCAAAAGAACGTGTACATCCAGAAGTTACACGCCGTGGTAAAAGACCAGTAATTTCGAAATCTCACATTAATACTTGGGTACCTAGAGGTTATATAGTTGTACATTCTTCTTCTCCAGGCACAGGCTTATCTCAAGGTTCTCCTAGCTTAGGTGGTGACAATGAGTCTTTAGCACCAAAAGCAGTAATAGATTGGCTAAATGGTCGCGCAAAAGGGTATACAGAAATAGACAGTAATGAAGAAGTAAAAGCAACGTGGTCCACAGGAAAAGTTGGTATGACAGGTACATCTTATAATGGCACAATACCATTAGCTGCTGCCACAACAGGAGTTGAAGGTTTAGAAGCAATTATTCCTATTGCACCAAACACATCTTACTATCACTATTACAGATCAAATGGTTTAGTACGTTCTCCAGGTGGCTATTTAGGAGAAGATATAGATGTTTTATATGATTTTATTCATAGTGGAGATGAAGCTAAAAGACCATATAATAACAAAATGATGAGAGATGAAATTTTAGCTGCCAATATGGATAGAGAAACTGGCGACTATAATGAGTTCTGGGCAAGCAGAGATTACCTAAATGATATGAAACCTATGAAGGCAGCATTATTAATGTCTCACGGTTTTAATGATTGGAATGTTATGCCAGAACATAGCTACAGAATTTACAAGCAAGCAAAAGAACAAGGCATACCATCACAAATATTTTATCATCAAAATGGTCATGGTGGTCCACCTCCATTTTCTATGATGAACAAATGGTTTACTCGCTATCTGCATGGTATTGAGAATAATGTAGAAGATGATGCTAAGGCTTGGATAGTTAGAGAGAATGATAAAAGAGATAACCCTACATCTTATGAAGATTACCCAAATCCAGAAGCAAAACCAGTTACACTTTATATAAACACAGGTGCGCCTAAAGCCGGAACTTTAAGTACCACAAAGTTAGATAATAAAGGCACAGAAACTCTACATGATGATGCATCAATTGCTGGAGCAGAATTAGCAACTGCAAAAGAAAGTAAGCACAGGTTACTTTATGTTACTCCAACATTAACTAAAGATTTACATATATCTGGTGTTTCTGATATCACAGTATCGTTATCTAGTAACACACCAGCAGCAAATCTTTCTGTATGGTTGGTATCTTTACCTTGGAATGAAGACAAGAAAGCAAAAATAACAGACAATATTATTACTCGTGGTTGGGCAGACCCTCAAAATTACAAGTCAATAAGTAAAGGCGAAGCACTTAAAAAAGGTGAGTTTTATGATGTAACATTTTCATTACAGCCAGATGATCAAATAATTCCTGAAGGACAACAAATTGGTTTAATGATTTTTTCAAGCGACAAAGAATTTACGCTCCACCCAAAACCAGGAACAGCACTTACTATTGATTTAGATAAAACCTCTCTTAACCTGCCAGTTGTTGGTGGTAAAGATGCTCTAGAGAATGCATTTAAGCAATAAATAAAAAGATTTAGCATTGCCTCTTTGGGGTGGATTTAAAAGGTGAAGCCTAATTTAAATCCACCCCATTTTGCTGAGTCACCTCTACTAAACTCTCTTGTTATTAATGTGCGCGTATATTCAGCATAAAACCCTTTAGTCTGTAAAACAAAACCATATGTATATTGACCTGTAAAACGTTTGACATCATTAGTAGCTATTGTGTATGGACTATCAGTTGTAATTAATCCACCTTGTAAAGTAGCATCATACCCTACTACACTACCAAAAATTTGAGAATAAAAATAAAGTTGAAATTTATCTTTTTTAGCTTCCGAAGAAAATGCAGAATTAATTATCCCTAAGCTGCCATTAAAACCTAAAGATGCGTTAGTAAACAACGTTCCTAGTTTAGCATTAGATTGTGCCTGTATAGAAAAATACTGTCTGTATTTATAAAGCTGCTGCTCTAACCCTACTTCATAATTTAAAACGATGTCATTCTTTATTTGATGTTTCCAGCCTAAAGGAATTTCATTCCCTGTTGCTTTATGAATTTCAACCTGCATTTCTTTACCAAATGCACCTGGCCCAATTATTCCTACATTAAATGAAGATGTTAATCTGCGTTTAGATAATGTGTTGGTATTAATAACAAAGCCCTTTAAATAAATTGCAGTAGCAAATGGCCGATCTCCAAATTGAATTTCCTCACTACCATAATCATCTGGAGTAAAGCCAATATGTTCAATTGCTAATCCAAATTTAGACTGGTAATTTTTAGGCTTTAAGAAGAGAATATTAATAGGGTTCTTCTCAAATACTGGCAATACTAACTCGAAGCTATATCCTTGTGTGTAATTTTTATCTGAAGAAGAAAAGAAATCGTTATCATAATTAAATCTGAAATAATGATCATTTTCAACATCTCTAAATGAAGAAAGGTTATCTATTTTCTGACTGAAAAGTGAGTTAGAAATAAACAATACTACAAGTATTATTAAGCATTTATTTGTCATACTTAATTTACGTTACAAGATGTAATTAGGTTTTGGCAAAGCAATTACTGGTATAAAAAAAGCCATCAATATTAATTGATGGCTTTGTATAATTAGGTTGTTGAAAATTAGATTTCTCTATTCACATCAAACGCTTCTAAATAATCTTTAACACGTTGAACAAATTGTCCTCCTAATGCACCATTTACAACGCGATGGTCATAAGAGTGCGACAAGAACATTTTATAACGTATTCCTATAAAGTCACCATCTGGAGTTTCAATTACAGCTGGTACTTTTCTAATAGCACCTAGCGCTAAAATTGCAACTTGAGGTTGGTTTATTACAGGAGTACCAAACACACTACCAAATGTACCAACATTTGTTACTGTGTATGTACCACCTTGTGTATCGTCTGGTTTTAATTTTCCAATACGTGCACGGTTAGCCAAATCATTAACAGATTTAGACATACCTACCAAGTTTAGCTGGTCTGCATTTTTTATAACTGGCACAATTAGGTTACCATCTGGTAATGCAGCTGCCATACCAAGGTTAATAGCTTTACGCTTTATAATTTTATCACCATCTACAGAGATATTAATCATTGGGAAGTCTTTTATAGTCTTAGCTACAGCTTCCATAAAGATTGGTGTAAACGTTAGTTTTTCACCTTCTCGTTTTTGGTATTCATTTTTAATTTTGTTTCTCCAGTTCCAGATGTTTGTAACATCTACCTCTATGAAAGACTGAACGTGCGCAGATGTCTGCACACTGTCTACCATATGATGAGCAATTAGTTTACCCATACGAGACATTTCAATAATCTCATCGCCACCATTTACACTTACAGGAGCTTTAGGAGGTTTTGGAGCAGCTGCCTTAGGTGTTTCTACAGGTTGCATTTGTGGTTTAGGAGCAGCAGTCTTACCTGCTTTTTTATCTTCAATGTATTTTAAAATGTCATTTTTAGTAACACGTTCATCTTTACCTGTACCAGATATTGCATCTAGCTCAGATAATGATACACCTTCTTCTTTTGCTATATTCTTAACAAGTGGAGAATAAAATTTATCAGATTCTGAAAAATCTGTAGTTGTTGCTTCTTTTGCAGAAGTTACAGATTGTGATACAGCTTCAACAGCTTTATTAGACGACTCTTCTTTAGCCGGCGTTTCTGATGAAGTTGTTTCAGCAGGAGCATCTCCACCTTCAGTTTCAATTATTGCGATAGTCTGTCCTACTTGCACAACGTCATCTGCTTCAAAAAGCTTTTCAACCAAAACACCATCTACCTCACTTGGTACTTCGCTGTCAACTTTATCTGTTGCGATTTCTAAGACAGCCTCATCAGCCTCTATAGTATCACCAACTTCTTTAAGCCAGTTAGTTAAGGTTGCTTCTGCAACACTCTCACCCATTTGCGGGAGCTTTAGTTCAAACTTTGCCATATTCGTAATGCAATAGGTTAATTAATAATTGCGATTGCAAAATTACTTAAAATTACAACGTTATTGTATTAAAATGATGTTAGAATTGCTTTAAACTGAGATTATTTCTTTTATTGAATTTCATCTAGTTCTAAAACCAAAACCTCACCTTTTCCTGTACTAGTATCACTACCAATCAACACATTAGAAGATTTCAACTTTATCCTGAATGTATTATTATGGTGCCCATACTGCTCTAAAAGACTAATAATTTCTTTAAAACTAAAAAATTGAGAGTCTAAAAACAGCTGTGAATTTTTTAAAGTTAGCTTCTGTAGCTCTTTTAAAGAAAGATGTTGTACTTGCTTATTTTTTAGTTTAGACAAGATGGAAACACAGTCTGAAGAATTACCGATATAGATAAATACATTTGAAGATATTTCCTTATCTGTATCTAAACCTTGAGCCTTATTTGCCTTCTTAACTACTTTGAGTGCAGCTTTTACAATTAGATTAGTAAACTTACTATTGCTAAAATGTTTTTTATAAAAAAGTTGCATTGCACCATAAAAACGTGCTCTATACACTTCATCTTTAGTAGTACTTTCTCCTTTAAAATGAATTACTGAATCTTTTCCGTAATAGTAATTTTTATAACCAGCCTTAAGTAGTTTGTAGCTAAGGTCTATATCTTCACCATACATAAAGTAGTCTTCATCAAAACCTCCAACTTGTAAATAACGCTGTCTGGACATAAACATAAATGCGCCTACAAGAACATCTACACAACCAATATCATTAGATTCTAAATTACTTGCATAATAGTTAGTAGCGTTGCCAACCATTTTTTGAAAGGCCACTTTAGGAGTAGGTATTTGCCGTTTGCTTTCTGGTAAAAATTGCCCTTTACCATCGACTAACTTTACTCCTACCGCTCCAAAATCTGGAACTGTTTTAACGAACTTCAATAAATTTGAGAAGATTTGCTCTGGCACTACAGTATCTGGATTTAAGATACAGATGTATTTACCTATAGCTTTTTTTACAGCTAGATTATTAGCTTTACTAAACCCTAAGTTTTTTTTATTTTCGAGTCTTATAACATTTGGAAAATCCTGAGCAACCATTTGCATACTTCCATCTTTAGATGCGTTGTCTGCAACAATAATTTCGGCTTGTATATTTTCTGTAGCCTGCACCACACTTTGTAGGCAAAGCTTTAAAAAATGCTTGACATTGTAATTAAGTATGATTATAGAGAGTTGTACCATTTAAGATTTTAAAGAAGCTTCAAAAGGAATTCTATTTAGGATACTTCTACCTAAGGTGATCTCATCTGCATACTCCAACTCATCTCCTACAGAAATCCCTCTTGCAATGGTAGAGGTTTTTATACCTGTCCCTTCTAATTGTTTAAAGATATAAAAGTTAGTAGTGTCTCCTTCCAACGTACTGCTTAAAGCAAATATAATTTCATCTACTTTTCCTGCTTTAGCCTTATCTACCAAGGTAGAAATATTTAATTGGTTTGGACCCACACCATCCATAGGACTTATTTTTCCACCTAAGACGTGATAGTGACCACGATATTGGCTTGTATTCTCAATTGCCATTACGTCTCTTATATCTTCAACAACACAAACATATTGAGATTCTCTTTTAGGGTTTGCACAAATCTCACAAAGCTTATGATCACTTATATTATGACAGTTAGTGCAGAAATTTATTTGTGTCTTAACATCTACCAAAGCCTTAGCCAAACTTACCGTTTGGTCTTCTGGCTGTTTTAATAAATGAAGTACCAAACGCAACGCTGTACGCTTTCCGATTCCTGGTAATTGAGAGACTTCCTGAACTGCTTGTTCTAAATATTTTGAAGAAAAATCCATATTGCAAAAGTAAGTATTTCACGAGATTTGAGATCACGCTAAATAGACAATACGATAATATTTACATTATATTCGTGCCATAATTATTAAACTATGCAACCGCTACATATTCTTTTCCTCATTGCAGGTTACTTTGGTGTTTTAATGCTTATCTCATTTCTTACAAACAAAGGTGGCACAAATGCTGAGTTTTTTAAAGCTAACAGGCAATCTCCTTGGTACCTAGTTGCTTTTGGAATGATTGGCGCATCACTTTCTGGTGTTACTTTTATTTCTGTTCCTGGTTGGGTTGAAGCTAGTCAATTTAGTTACTTTCAAGTTGTATTAGGTTATACTGTTGGCTATGCAGTAATAGGTTTAGTTTTATTACCTCTTTACTACAAGCTTAATTTAACCTCCATTTACACCTATTTAGATGGTCGCTTTGGTAGGTACTCATACAAAACCGGCGCTTCATTTTTTATCTTATCTAGAATAGTTGGCGCCAGCTTTAGACTATACCTTGTAGCTGTTGTTTTACAAAATTTAATTTTTGATGGGCTTAACGTTCCATTCTGGGCTACTGTTACTATAACCATTTTACTTATCTGGCTTTATACGTTTAAGAGCGGAATTAAAACTATTGTTTGGACAGACACCTTACAAACTTTATTTATGCTTATTGCTGTAGGTGTTACGATTGTATATGTTTCTGAAGACTTAGGGATTAATTCTGGAAATTTCTTTAGCTATTTAGCGGATAGTAACCTTTCTAAAATGTTCTTTTTTGAAGATTGGAAATCTGGTGATTTCTTCTGGAAACAATTTATTAGCGGTGCTTTTATATCTATCGTGATGACTGGTTTAGACCAAGATATGATGCAAAAAAATCTTACTTGCAGGAACTTGAAAGATGCTCAAAAAAATATGTTTTGGTTTACAATTGTGTTAACCATTGTAAACTTTGTGTTTTTAGCACTTGGCTTATTATTAACTGTATATGCCCAACAAAACGGTGTAGATGCTCATAAAGACCAATTATTTCCTGAGCTTGCTACACAAGGCTATTTTGGTATTGGTGTAGCAATAGTATTTATACTAGGATTAATTGCAGCTGCATACTCCAGCGCAGATAGTGCTCTAACTTCTTTAACCACATCTTTTAGTATAGACATACTAGATATTGAAAAGCGATATAGTGAGAAAAAACAAGTTGTGGTAAGAAAAACCATACACGTAATTATGTCTTTAGTGCTCATAATTACTATTATACTTTTTAAGTATGTTATTGCAGATGCTACTGTTATTGCAAAACTGTTCACTTTTGCAGGCTATACCTATGGCCCATTGTTAGGCCTATATGCATTTGGCTTGTTTAGCAAATGGAAAATAAAAGATAAACTCGTACCACTTGTTGCGTTGGCTACCCCAATTTTAGGTTACGTTATAAGTATAAATAGCTTAAAGTGGTTTGGGTTTGAGTTTAACTTTTTTATACTTGTATTAAATGGCGCTCTTACCTATTTAGGCTTAGTATTGATTCGTCGCTAGCATTACTAACGTGCAAGCTAAATCTACCTCTATATTGTTTGCTTTTAATATTTTATAAAACTCAGGATTCTCTGTTCCAGGATTAAAAATAACACGTTTAGGGTTTAGACTTACAATGTATTCATAATATTCAGGTTGATGTTTTGCTCCCAAATAAAGCGTTACTGTATCTATATCTTTAAATTCTACTTGTTCTTTTTCTATTGTCACACCATTAACTGTACCTTCTCTAAGGCCAATTGCTACGGTTGGCTGGTTGTTAGAAACTAACCTATTAATAGCAATGTTAGAATACCTATTCGGCTTTAATGATGCGCCTAAAACTAATGTTTTCTTTTTCATAGTTCTACAAAGTTACAAGAATGATATTTAACTTGCTTAAATAAAAAAGTATCCTAAAAATAAAAAGGCTACTGTAATTACAGTAGCCTTTATTTATTTAAACAGTATTTAGCCTATTTAACTATAAACTTAAATGTTTTATTAGCATCATTATTAAGTCTCACAAAGTAAAAACCAGATTGAAGTGTCGTAACACTTAACTGTACTTGTTGATTTCCTGCAAACTTTTTCTCAATAACTTTCGCACCTCTTACATCGAAAACTGAAGCGCTATTAATAACGATATCTTTAGCTGTAATGTTAACTAAACCACCTTGCGCCACTGGCGAAGGATATAAAGATACACTACTAATTAAAACATCTTTTACACTAGCAGTTACAGGTTGTACAATTGCAAAAGAACTAAATCCTGTAAATGTTCCTTTAAACGTTGCATAACCTTCTGCAGCTGTAAGATCTTCTAACATACTTCCGGTGATTACTGTGTTGCTAGAAGTTGTTGCATCTATATCACTGCCTTCTACTTTCATTATTTGCAGATCTGCCATACTATTAAAGTTTGCCAGTTCATCTGTAGTCATAAATAGTGTAAGGTCATACGTTGCGTTTGTAGCATCAAAACCATCTGCAGTAATTTCTATAACTTTTGAAGATCTATCTACACCTGCATTTGCATTAGTAATAAGGTCTGTACCACTTCCTGTAAGTGTCATTTCAACACAACCTAAGTCTTGAGTGGCACCTTCAATTCTAGCTATAATGCTTCCGCTATCATTACTTGCAAAGTAAACATCATTGTTAGTATTTACAGTATTACTTGTTGTAGCATTTAATTCTGTTTCAACAGCTGCAGGAAGTGCTTCAACGTGAACATTATCTATAGCAAAACTAAATGCAGACGTTGTTGCATTAGTATCATTAAACCAACGGAAGCCTAAGAAAAATCTTGTATTTGCTAATTCAGGAATTATTTCATCAAAAGTACCAGACATAATACCATCTTCTTCAAGTGCAAAACGCTCACTACCTTCTTCAAAGTTTACACCATCAAAAGAGTATACTAGTTGACCATAATCAAAAGCAGGATTACCTGGATCTAGTTCTCCACCAGCTTCCCAATCGAAAGTTACTCTAACATCATTTAATCCTAAAGCATTTAACTCTGGTGTTTTTAAAATTACATGAGACGGTGAATTAGATTCATATATAGCTGAATTTGTAGATCCAACAGGCGAAGTGTAAGAAATGTAAGCTCTTCCAGATTCTGTACCTGCACCATTGTAATACCATTTGTTCATACTAGGATCTACTACTATAATTTCTTCCCAATCATTAGGGATAGCAGAAGAAGCAAACTCTTCGATTGGCATTATTTCTACAACTGAAGCTCCTATTGCTGGAACAACATCATCATCTAATACATTTATTACTTGGGTTTTGGTTTCACCCATAAAATCAAATGATATTGAAATTAACTCATCCTCTTCAACTAAAGCATCATTATATATAGTTACTTCAAAAGACTCTGTTGCAGTACCTTCTAAATCTAAAGTTGTAGTAGACATGTCAAAATCTACTCCTAGTTCTGCAGTACTAGCAGAAGTATCTAAAGTTACTGTAACAGCAGGATTTACCTGTACTGTTGCAACATTTACAGTATATGTTCTAAATGTATTACAACCTGTGTCGTTATTTTTTTCTTGTAAGCTATTTGCATTGGCAGAGCTAAAGAAAACTTGGTTAGGATCTGGTGTGATGTAGCTCTCACCTACACAAATTCCGAACCACGCATTTGTAGTTTGTATTTCTTCGTTAGAGTCTACTCCATAATCTTGTTGCGCCACTAAGATTGATGCATCTCTCATATCACTAAATGTTGCATTAGGCGTTAATAACACTTCACCTTTAAATGCAATCTGTTCTGCAATTTGAAATCCTAAACCTTCAACACTATATGGATCTCCATTATCGTTTACCTCATCATCTGCAGCACGCTTGTCTCTACCTGGTGTAAATACTTGGCCAGAACCTTCAACTAAAAGATAAAACCACTTATTTAACACACCACTATTTGAGTGCACTCCACATTGGTCATTCCCTAAATTTGGTGCAGGACAACCAGCTTCAGAAGTATCTATCCAATTTACACCTTCAAAACATTCTGGATCTCCAGCTGCATTTGGGTCATCCATAAAACGTAAAGCTCTCATATCTGGATTGTCTTCACCTGGCTGAATACCACCATCACGTTCATCTATTTGCTCACCTATACCATAAGGTTGGTATGGCAACGTAGAATCTATCTCCTCTAGGACATAAGCCTCAACAGCTGCAGCCCATATATCTGAAAACCCTTCATTCATACCTCCAGATTGTCTTGCGTAAACTAAGTCTGCAGTAAAATCACAAACACCATGACCTATTTCGTGTGCTGCAACATCCATAGACATAAGTGGTGCAAAAGAACCATTAGGGTTAGTTCCACCTTGGTAACTACCATCTCCGTAAGTCATTGTAGAGCTACTATAAAATGCATTATCATAACCATCTCCATAATGTACAAAGCTTGTAATTTTTTCTCCAGCACCATCAAAACTCCAACGGTTATGACGATCTGCCCAATACCTAATTACAACTTCTGATCCCCAATGCGCATCTAAAGCAACATCATCATTATCAAATTCATTATCAACAGGATAGTTATCTGCTGGTGTTTCAAAACGATCTCTGTAATGCTCATCTGCAGACCAAAAATTATCTGCGATTTCTACATTTAACTGGCCTTCTTCTAATCTTGAGCTACCATCTGTAATTTCATAAGAAGGTATTGTACCTCCAACATTTAAAGGCACACCACCTATACCATCATAAGATCTTGTTTCATTTAACACAGTTACAGACTCGATAGTCTGGCTATCTGGATTAAATGCATTTACTGTAATTGTACCGTCTAGAACATAACGCTCTGGTAATGGATTTACAGGATCACTCGCATCTGCAGCTAAAAGAGTAGTTTCGAAATTTCGAGTACCTGCATATCGTGTTTCTCCCATTGCTTGAACCATTGCATATGAAGACATTTTTCTGCGTTCAGCAATTTCATTGTTTAATTCTGCAGCGTGCTTAATATCTTGATCTGCTAGTAAGATTTCTCCATTTACAGCATCTACATATACATCTGCTCTATAAAGAGGTTCTGCTGCATAAATATTGAATTTGTATGCTAATCTTAAAGAAATACCTGGCTCATTATAGTTATCTACAATTACCAATTCTCCCGTAGGATAAACTGAATTTACTGCAGCATCTAATTGTGTGAGACGTGCTGGATCTGTTTCATTAAGTTTAAGGAAGTTATAATAATCCCAAGCATACTCTGTTGCACCCACAAAGTTTAACGCATAATTTAAAGCATTGTCTTCTGATAATGAAGCAGTAACATTAAAGTTATCTTTTAGCTCGTAGTGCTCTAATGTAATAGCCTTAAGCGCATTGTCTTTAGATAACGCATTGTAAATACCATGCTCTACTTTTACGCCTTTAAAATACTCTTGATATTTAACTACTTTAGAACCACTTGGTGTAACATGAGCTCTTTTTTCAGCTAATGTTGTAGTTTCCCTAAGGCCTAAAGCTTCTCTTATAAATGAAGATGCCTCTTGAGGTTCTACTCTATGAGTTTGTGAGTTTGAAAGTTTGATTAAACTTGGCGTTCCACGCTCTTTACTAATTTTTACGTTAGTAATTTTTTGTTGGTCTTGCAGTTTTTGAACGGCGCTCAAAGACGTTTGTGCTTGCACCATACTCATGGTACCCACAAAAGCACCCAACACCATTAAAAACTTGAAGTTGTGTAATTTAATTTTCATATAAAGAATTTAGTTTATTTGGTTAAAATTAGCACGGTATTCTGCGCCAATTAGCCGAATATACAACAGCTAACTTATTGTTTTTGAGGATTAACAATATCTTAGCCATAAAAAAATCAACAATTCGACAACTTGCTTTTTTACACGTTAAATTACAGTTACTGTTTTATATTTAAACATAAAAAAAGCCGCTATAAATAGCGGCTTTTAGTTAGTTTACAAAGACAATTAATTAACAATAAACTTGAATGTCTTTTTAGAATCTCCATTAAGCGTTACAAAGTAAAATCCAGATTGTAATGCTGAAGTGTTAAGCTGTACAGAATTTAAGTTCTTAAACTTCTCATCCATAATTTTAGCTCCTCTTAAATCGTATACCGCTGCACTCTCAATAGCTATTGATGGGCTATTAATAGTTACATATTGACCTCTATTTACTGGTGTTGGGTATATTGACACATCATTAAAAGTTACATCATCTACACTTGCAACTGCATTTTCAACTATAGCAAAAGAGCTAAAGCCAGTAAATGAACCTTTAAATGTTGCATAGCCTTCTGTATCTGTTAAGTCTTCAAAAACCTCACCTGTAATAACAGTGTTTGCATTTGTAGTAGCATCTATATCACTACCTTCTACTTTCATAATTTGTAAAGTTGCAACTTCACTAAAGTTAGCAAGCTCATCTGAAGTCATATATATTGTTAAATCATAACTTGCTGTAGCCGCATCTGGACCATCTGCTGTTATCTCAATAACTTTAGATGACCTGTCCACACCAGCTTGAGTATTGCTTACTGTTTCTGTTCCTTCTGAAGTTACATTTACAGATACACATCCTAAATCTGCTGAAGCATTTTCAATACGAGCAATAATGTTATTGTTTTCTGTTGTTAAGAAGAAAATATCATTTGCTGTACGTACTGTGTGGCTCTGCGATGTATTTGCAGCTGTTTCAACTAATGCAGGAGAACCAGAAATTGTTATGTTATCTATTGAGAAACTATAAGCTGTTCCTAATAACTGGTCATTTAACCATCTGAAACCTACATAAAATTGAGAGTTTTCAACCTGAGGAATTACATCATCATAGCTTCCTGTTAATACTGTACCTCCAATACCTACAAACTGTTCGATACCGAAGAAGTTACTTCCATCAAAACTATATACAAGTTCACCATAATCAAGTGGTGTTCCTGCTTCATCTTCACCACCAACTGTGTAGTCAAAATTAACTGTTATGTCTCTTAAACCTAAACCGTTAATTAATGGCGTCATTAAAACCGTATTAGAGCTACCATCTTGGCTAACTCCAGGACCATTACCATTATACATTGGAGTTTCTGTTGTACCATCTGTAATGTAAGCTACACCAGCACCAGCACCAACACCATTCATTTCCCAGTCATTAACACCTGGATCTACTAATTTGTTAATTTGCCATCCTTCTGGTAATTCGTTACCATCAAATGTTTCCATTGGTAATAACTCTTGAATAGAGCTACCTACAGCTGGCGTAATATCATCATCTATTAATGCAATGTCTTGTGTAAATGTTTCTCCGTTATAGTCATAGCTAATAGAAATCATTTCTCCTTCTTCAATAATAGCATCATCAAAAACTTGTACGCTAAAATCATAGATACCAGAACCTGAAACTTCAAGTGTTGTTGGTGATACAATAAAGTCTTCACCTTCAACAGCTGTACTTGCTGAAACATCTAAAGTTAGGGTTGTTGGCTCGCTTACTAATACTGAAGCAATACTATACGTGTACGTTCTAGATGTGTTACAACCAACATCTGTATTACGTTCTTGTAATTGTGTTCTGTTATCTGCATTAAATACTATTACATCTCCTTCTGGAGCTACGTAATCATTACCAACACATACTGCAAACCAAGCACTAGTAGTAGATGCTTCTTGTGGAGATCCTTGACCATATAATGTTTGAGCTGCCATAATAGACATTTCTCTCATTTCTGCAAAAGTTGCATTAGGGCTTAATAAAACCTCACCGCCAAATGCTATTTTCTCTGCATCTGCAAAACCTAAAGCTGTTACACTATAAGGAGCGTTATTGTCATTTACTTCACTATCTGCAGCTGCTTTACCATCACCTAATTCATAAGTTAGACCTGAACCTACAGCTAATAAATAGAACCATTTGTTTAGTACACCACTATTAGAGTGTACACCACATTGATCATTACCTAAGTTTGGAGCAGGACAACCTGCTTCTGTAGTATCTTTCCAGTTAGCACCAAGTACACAATCTGGATCACTTGCTGCATTTGGATCATCCATAAAACGTAATGCTGCCATTTCTGCACTGTTTTCTTCTGGTTGAATACCACCATCACGCTCATCTATCTGCTCACCAATACTAAATGGCTGATATCTATCTGCCAATGTTGGATCTATATCTTCTACTGCAAAATTCTCAACTGCAGCTGCCCAAATATCTGAGAATCCTTCATTCATACCTCCAGATTGTCTTGCATATACAAGTCCTGAAGTAGTATCACAAACACCATGTCCTATCTCGTGACCTGCAACATCTAAAGACATTAAAGGAGCAAAAGAACCATTAGGATTTGTGCCACCTTGGTAGCTACCATCACCATATGTCATCGTTGCATTGGTATAAAATGCATTATCATAAGCATCACCGTAGTGTACAAAACTTGTTATACGAGTACCTTGACCATCCCAACTGTAACGGTTGTGACGTACGCCCCAATAACGTAATACAATTTCTGATCCCCAATGAGCATCTAATGCAACATCGTCATTATTTGTTTCATTAGTTACAGGATATTGCTCTGTAGGACCTTCAAAACGGTCTCTGTAATGCTCATCTGCTGTCCAATCATTATCACCTACTTCTGTAGATGGGAAACTAGATTCTTCTGGTCTAGATGAACCATCTGTAATTTCATAAGATGGTATTGCACACCTGCACTAATTGGAGCACCACCTACACCATCGTAAGATTTTGTTTCATTTTCTATTGGTAAAGAAGATACAACTCCTGCTTCTTCGATATCTACTTCAATAGTACCTAATAATGTGTACTCATCCATTGCTGGTGTAGCACCAGGAATTTTTGTAGTCTCAAAATTTCTGCGGCCTGCATAACGTAAATCTCCTATTCCAGTAGCTGGCTCCATTACCATTGCGTATGTAGACATTTTCTTGCTTTCAGCTATATTTTCATTTATTTCTGAAGCATGTTTAATATCCATATCTGCTAATAACATTTTACCGTTTTGCGCATCTATGTAAATATCTGCTCTATAAAGAGGCTCTGCTGCATATACATTAAATTTATATGCTAATTTCATATCAACTCCAGCAGTATTGTAATCATCTACAATTACTAATTCTCCTTTTGGGTAAACACTTTCAATTATAGCATCTAACTCTGCTAATCTTTGAGGATCTGTTTCATTCATTTTTAAAGTGCTATAAAGATCCCAAGCGTATTCTGTAGCACCTACAAAATTAATAGCGTGTTGCATAGCAGCTTCTTCAGATAAAGAAGGTGTTATTTGAAAGTTGTCATTAAAATCATAATGCTCCAAACCTATAGCTTGAATCATATCTGATTTAGATAATACAGTATAGTTACCGTGCTCTACTTTAACGCCTTTATAATATTGTTGAAATCTCTCAACTCCTACTGTAGGTGATAAACCAGCCTCAGATTTTTTTCCAAGTGTAATGGTGTTATTTAATCCTAAAACAGTTCTTATTAATTGAGAAGCTTCTGCCTTAGGTGTTCTCTGTGTTGAAAGACCATCAAACTTAACAAGGTAAGGTGTGTTTCTATCTTTATTCATAAGATAGCTGGTCACCTTGTTTTCATCTTGTAGTTTTTGGATTGACTTTAAAGATTCCTGCGCCAAGCCAAAATAGCCTGAAACCATAAAGAATCCTAAAACCAACCACTGCATGTTGCGTAATTTAGTTTTCATACTTTTTTATTTGAATTAAATTGTAAAAGATGTTAATAATTGATAATCATTAAACAGATGTGCAATTTAGATGACTATCCTACTTTTTATTGTTAAAAGCAATATAATGTTGTTAATTTTTTAACGAAAAATATGACCGTTTAAAGAGTAAATTAAAAATCTATCCAAATACCCTTCTAATTAAACAAAATTTAATATTGTAGCCGCAATAGTAACAGATACTTAAACTAATATCATATTCTTAACATTATTTATATATGCACGCATAGCAAACTGCAGTTTGTCAATAAAAAAAGCCTAACAACTTTAATAGTGTTAGGCTTAATGGTAAAAATTGAATTCAATTATTTTACAACTAGCTTTGTGGTTTCTGCTGCATTATTAATCTTAAGGAAGTAAAGTCCAGAAGATACATTTAGTGTTAAGTTAGCATTTGAGTCTGATATATTTTCTCTCTCGTATACACGTTTACCAGATATATCATAAATATATATACTCTCAATTTGTGACGTGCTATTTGAAACAATATGTAATTGTTGTTGCTGATGTAAGATTGTTGGAAACACGCTAAATTGATTTGTAAGTATATCTTCAATACTTTGGGTTGCGTTTTCTACAACACTAAATACACCAAATCCAGAAAAATTGCCTTTATAGGTGACAAAGCCAGATGCAGAGTTGTCTTCAAACAATTGGCCTGTAACCGTTGTATTTGTATCTGTAGTTGCATCTACATCTGTACCTTCTACTTTAACCATATTCATTGTAGAAACATCTGTAAATACAGCAAGCTCATCACTAGCATAATACAATGTTAAGTCATAAGATGCACTTGAGGCATTTGTACCATCTGCAGTAATTTCAAAAACTTTAGAGGCTCTGTTAAAACCTGCTTGCGTATTTTCAACAGCTTCGGTTCCACTTTCAATCACACTTATTTGTACACATCCTAAATCTTCAGTTGCATTTTCTATTCTTGCCATAATAGCGGTATTCTCATCACTAATAAAGTAAACATCATTTTGAGTTCTCACCAACTCAGTATCTGATCCTGTTTCTGAAGTTTCAACATTTAAAGGTTCTGCTGTTACAGATACGTTATCTATAGTAAAGCTAAAAGCTGTACCTAAAAGTTGATCGTTTATCCATCTAAACCCTACTTGAAAATTTTTGTTTGCTAATTCTGGATACAGCTGTGAAAATGTTCCTGATTGCACTGCAGCTCCTAAAGATTCTGCAGTACCGGTAAAGTTTTCTAACACCACAAAATCTTCACCTTCTATTTTATAGGACACTTGACCATAATCGAACGGTGATGGCGATTCTGTATCTAATTCTCCGCCAGCAGTCCAATCAAAAGATATATTTACATCTTTTAGTCCTGCTGCAGAAATCATAGGTGATAACAGTAACGCATTAGAACTTGCGTCCATAGCTACCGGATCTGCACCAAGATTACCATCATATGATGGCATTGCAGATGTACCATCTGTAATATATGCTGTACCTGCAGCTAAACCAGCTCCATTAAACTCCCAATGGTTTAGTCCAGTATCTATAGCATCAATAGTTTCCCAATTTTCTGGCAAGGTAGAGGCATCAAAGGTTTCTACTAATAAATCTACAGTTGTGTTACCTACAATCGGTGTAACATCATCATCTTTAATTGTTACAGTTGCGTTTCTGGATTCGCCATTAAATGAAAACAAGAGGTCAATAGTTTCATCACCTTCTATCAGAGCATCGTTAAAAATATCTATCTGAAAATCGACAGCACCAGTTCCTTCCACATCAAAAGTTGAGTTTGATAGCATAAAATCTTCGTTGGCTGATGCTGTACCACCATTTACTAAAATTGTGACACTTACTGCAGGCTCTACTTGTATACCGAAAACAGAAATATCGAAAGTTCTAAAAGCATTACAATCTGTGTCAGGATTTGCTTCATTAAAACTTACAGTAGGCATTGCAAAATCCAAAGAACCCATTTGNTCNTGTGCAGCTATTTTACAGAGAGGAAAAAGNAAAATAGTTAATAATACACTATACTTTATAATGTATATATTTTTGTGTAGTTGTGTAATCATAATGTATGGTTTTAAGTTTATTTTTTTTCTTGTAACTATTTGAAGTTAAGATGTTAAAACCATACTATCATAAAACTTAACTATTTTTAGCGTTGTTATCTTCTAGCATAACTTTTCATCGATAAAAAAGAATACTTTGTAAAGTGTAACAATCCTGTTTTAGGGTCGTCATTAAAATAGTGCTAAGTAAAATAACCAAATTTCATAGTTGATGGTTAGTGTTATATTTGGTTATTGAAAACCCGAAGTTGATCGCTTCGGGTTTTTGTTTTTTCATACTTAATAATCTTTAAGAAATACCATTNAAATAACGTCCTATATTAGAGTATANAATTACCTTTGCAGAAACCTTATACACCTTGTTGAAAGGAATTATTTATATGGCTATTGCTGCATTTGCCTTTGCGTGGATGAATTTACTGGCTAAATATCTAAATGACTTTCACCCATTACAAGTAGTATTCTTTAGAGCATTTGGAACCTTTATCTTTATATTTCCTTATATGCTTTTAAAAAAGATCTCCATAATAGGTAATAATGTCTTTTGGCTAACTCTGAGAGGCGTATTAAGTTTTGTATCNCTTTCACTTTTCTTTGTTGTTATACAACGTATACCATTAGGATCTGCTGTAGCATTACGCTATACTGCTCCTGTNTTTAGTGTATTCTTAGCTGCGCTTTTTTTAAAAGAGCGTGTAAAAGTGTGGCAGTGGTTTGCCTTAGGCTTAGCGTTGAGCGGTGCATTTATTATGAAAGGTTTAGATTTTAGGATAGACACTGTAAGCTTTGCATTAATTATAGGCTCGGCTATATTAGTAGGTGCCGTTTTTGCAATAGTGAGATATCTAGGCTCAAAAGAGCACTTTCTTACTATTATTAATTATTTTATGGTCTGCTCAATTNTAGGAAGCNTGTTTTTTATAAACNAATGGCGAATGCCGATTGGACAAGAATGGTGGTTTGTATGCAGCATTGGTGTTTTAGGAATGATTGGGCAAATATTTTTAACCAAGTCTTTTCAACTTGCCGAAACAAGTGTTGTTGCTCCTATAAAATATATGGAACTTGTTTATGCNNTAATTTTTGGNTTTTTCCTTTTTGGAGAACACTATACATTATTTCCAATACTAGGAATGTCCTTAATAGTGTTAGGGATGCTATGGAATGTATGGCTCAAAAAATCTTCTTAAACTTTTTGTCCCCTACTGAATTCTCTTTTAAACCAGCAAAAGAAAACAAGGCACAAAAACACCATTATCTGCTAAATATCAGTTAATTGTGTTAAATATAGTTAATAATTGAAACGTTGAAGTATTTGTCTCGTCTATATAGATGAAGAACGGATATAATTTGTTTTGAATTAGCCTTTTAAACACTGAAACATATCATTCTTATATATAAAAACGCCGGTTAACTCTCATTAACCGGCGTTTGTCTTTTATATAGTTTACTAATTTACTTACCAGCTCATTACTGCACTAGCCCAAGTAAAACCACTACCAAAGGCAGCTAAAACTACCTTATCTCCTTCTTTTATCTTTCCTTCTTCCCAAGCTTCAGTTAAAGCAATTGGGATAGATGCTGCAGTTGTATTACCATACTTCTGTATATTATTATANACTTTATCATCACTCAACTTAAATTTCTTCTGGATAAATTGAGAGATTCTTAAATTAGCTTGGTGTGGTATTAACATATCAATATCTGAAACTGCCAGACCATTTTCCTTTAAGCCTTCCATGATCACCTCAGAGAATCTAGTCACAGCATTTTTAAATACAAATTGACCATTCATATTAGGATAGTAATCTGGATTCTCTTGATTGTTTTCTTCAATAATTTCTGGCACCCATTTTTGAGTACTTGGTCCTTTTAAAGAAAGCTCCAGCGCATGTTTACCTTCACTGTGTAAGTGTGTAGATAAAATACCTTGACCATTGTGATCACTTCTAGTTAATACAGCAGCACCAGCACCATCTCCAAATATTACAGAAACACTTCTGCCTCTTGTAGTAAAATCTAAGCCTCCACTATGGTTTTCTGCACCTATTACTAAAACGTTTTTATACATTCCAGTTTTAATAAATTGATCTGCTACAGATAATGCGTATACAAAACCACTACATTGGTTTCTTACATCTAAAGCTGGACACGTTTTTATATCTAAAGCTTCTTGAACCTGTACACCACAACCAGGAAAATAATAGTCTGGAGATAATGTTGCAAATACAATAAAGTCTATATCGTCTTTAGAAATACCTGCACGTTCAATNGCAATTTTTGCTGCTTTAACGCCCATTGAAGCTGTAGACTCCTCATTATAATCTTTTATATGTCTACGTTCTTTTATACCTGTACGCTCTTGTATCCAAGCATCATTGGTATCCATTAACTTTGCGAGATCATCATTTGTGACCACATTTTCAGGCACATATTTGCCTAATCCCGAAATTTTTGATTGATACATAATTAATATTTAAAAAAAAGCTATCTCAAAATGAGATAGCTTGCAAGATAGCCAATACCTAATTATGGTTATGCATAATATTATNGGATTTAATATGCTTGCATAATAACTATGCCGTAGCGTTAGGTATGTATTTCTTAAATTGGTTTACATTTATTTTAGCACCTAAGTCGTGTAGTAAATTGTAAAGCCCAAAGAATGTTCTATTTATATATAAAAAGTGTTTACTTCCTCGATTTCCATTCATCTTTCTCAACGTAGTATCCTTAGAATATTTTTCACTTAACTCTGTGATTGAATTCCAAAATGTTTCATCAGAAAAATCGAAAGTGTCANTATGAAATGGGCTTGTAAACAAACTTAACATTTCGTGAAATAATGTAGAGAAGTAATCTATCTCTGCCTCACTATCATCTTGTCTTAAAATCTCCAACTCATATAGTTTAGCTCTAAAAAAGTCTGGGTTATCTATATTCTCTGGCACAGCCAACTCAAAATAAGGCACATAAAAATCTTCTGGTACTTCTTTTATACATCCAAAATCTATAGCTATGAGTTGTCCTTTATCATTAACCAAGAAATTACCTGGATGCGGATCTGCATGAACAGCCTTTAAGTAATGCATTTGAAACATATAGAAATCCCAAAGCGCTTGGCCTATTTTGTTAGATACCTCTTGGTCATTTTNCTCGCTAGTGTATTCACTAAGATGTTTTCCTTGCATCCAATCCATAGTGATGATACGCTTGCTAGAAAGAGCTTCGTAATACTTCGGGAAGATTAAATTATCTATGTGGCTACAAGCTTCAGAAATCTCTTTGCTTTGCTTAACTTCTAAGATATAATCTGTTTCTTCAAGAAGCTTGCCTTCAACTTCTTTAAAATATTTCTCTGAGTCNTTTCCTTTTATATTAAACATTCTCATAGCTATAGGNTTTACCATAGCTAAGTCACTACTAATACTGCTTGCCACACCTGGATATTGAATTTTCACAGCAAGAATTTTCCCATCTTTTTTGGCCTTATGAACTTGGCCTATACTGGCAGCATTTACAGAATTAGCAGTAAACTCATCATATAAATCTTCTGGATAAGCACCTTGGTAGGTTTTAAAGGTTTTTCTCACCAATGGTGCAGATAATGGCGGCACACTAAATTGTGCCAAGCTAAATTTCTCTACATAAGCATTGGGAAGCAAGCTTTTTTCCATAGATANCATTTGCGCTACTTTAAGCGCACTTCCTTTTAAACTTTTTAAACCATCATAAATATCTGAAGCATTGTCTTGGTCTAACTCATCTCGAGTTAACTCTTTATCAAANGCTTTTTTACCATAATATTTAAGGTAGTTACCACCAATTTTCACACCTGTTTTTACAAGCTCTGTTGTTCTTCCCAATTTTGAGGTTGGTATACTATCAATCGTCTTCATATGCGTTCTTTTATACCTATTAAATTATGCTGGTTTATTTTGCCACAAGAATTTACCTAAATCTATAATACTCTCAAGTGGTGTATTATCAAACACATCGAAAACAGTATTTACAGACTTTTCAATAGCCATGTCTGTTTTTTCAAAACCTGGAGAGTTGTCTTCTTTCCAAAATTTCATTAGAAATAGCANCTGTACCCAAGTAGCTTCAGAAAATACCATCTCATTTTTCTGTAGCGCTTTTATTTTTTTACCTTCATTAGCATCAGATATTAAACCTTTGGCAAACTCCTTAACATCTTGTCGTAATTGCTTAAGTTGTTCTAAGTTTTTAAGCGGCATTTCATACTTGCTTAACACCATTAGCACATAACTTCTATTTGCTGTAAGCATTTCAAAGAAGGTGTAATAAAATGTTAGAAGCTTCTCTCTGTTTGCATACTGTTGGTAATCTTCACTCTTATGTAATAATGTAATGGTTAAACTGTAAAAATCTGACCAAATGCTGGTTTCTAGATTTTTGAAGCTCGCAAAGTCCTCATAAAATTCTTGCTCTTCAAACTTATGTTCTTTACAAAACTTGTAAACAGATTTAGGATAGGTTTCTGTCATCAACACATAATCCATATAAGCCGAAACTATCGCATCTCTTGTTGTCTTCTTAGTTTTAGTAGTTGATTTTTTTGANGTGTTCTTTACTGTCGCCATAACTCTTTATTTTCTATGTAAATATACAAAATGTTTAATCATTAATAATATAAGTTAAACAAAATAATTAATACTGATATAAGCTTTTCTAATAGAAGTAAATCAACAATCAATCCGAAGCGTTATTAGAATCAGTTAAAATTATGTCAGTTTGTCACAAACCTATAGATGGTATTTTTTTTGACTATTCACTTTCAGAAATTAATTAATAACCGTGTCTACGCATAGACACTTTTTTATAAAACAATTTAAACATGGCAACAGGAACTATTAATGTATCTGTAGAGAATATTTTTCCGCTTATAAAGAAATTCTTATACAGCGATCACGAAATTTTCTTACGTGANTTAATAAGTAANGCAACAGATGCAACACTTAAACTNAAACACCTNNCNNNNATTGGTGANGCNAAAGGCGTNGAGTATGGNAANCCNCATATNGAAGTNANGATTNANAANGANAANGGNACACTTCATATNANAGACCANGGTATTGGNATGACNAAGGANGANGTTGAAAAATANATTAANCANGTNGCATTNTCTGGNGCCGAAGANTTTNTAGAAAANTATAAAGANTCTGCAAAAGATAGTGGTATAATAGGACACTTTGGTCTTGGATTTTACTCTGCTTTTATGGTTGCAGAAAAAGTGGAGATTATCACTAAATCTTATAAAGGTGGTACAGCTGCGCACTGGACTTGCGAAGGCTCTACAGAGTTTACTCTTGAAGATGCCGAAAAGGATACACGCGGAACAGAAATTATCTTACATATTTCTGAAGATGAAAAAGAATTTTTAGAAGAAGGTCGTATTTCTGAACTATTGACCAAGTACAATAAGTTTATGCCTATACCAATTAAATTTGGTACAAAGACAGAAACGCTTCCTAAACCAGAAGGTTTAACTGAAGAGGAAGAAAAAGACTATAAAGTTGAAACTAAAGAGGTTGATAATATTATAAACAACCCAAATCCAGCGTGGACAAAAGCTCCAACAGAATTAGAAGAAGAAGATTACAAAGGTTTTTACAGAGAGCTGTACCCAATGCAGTTTGAAGAGCCGTTATTTAACATTCACCTTAATGTAGATTATCCATTTAACCTAACAGGAATATTATATTTCCCAAGATTAGGACAGGATATGAATATTCAGAAAGATAGAATTCAACTTTACCAAAATCAGGTTTTCGTTACAGATAATGTAGAAGGTATTGTACCAGAGTTCTTAACTATGTTAAGAGGTGTTATAGACTCTCCAGACATTCCATTAAATGTATCTCGTAGTTACCTACAAGCAGATGGTGCTGTAAAGAAAATATCTGCTTATATAACTCGTAAGGTTGCAGATAAGCTTAAGTCTCTATTTAACGAAAATCGTGAAGACTTTGAAAGTAAGTGGAATGACATAAAAATTGTTATCGAATACGGAATGCTTTCTGAAGATAAATTCTTCGATAAAGCTAAGAGCTTTACTCTTTATCCTACTGTAAATGATACGTACTTCACTTTAGAAGAGTTAAAAGAAAAGATAAAAGACAACCAAACAGATAAAGATGACAAACTGGTTGTACTTTATGCTAGTGACAAGGATACACAACACAGTTACATACAAGCTGCAAAAGACAAAGGGTATCAAGTTTTATTACTAGACTCTCCTATTGTACCACACCTAATTCAGAAATTAGAAACTAGCGAAGAAAACATTTCTTTTGTTCGTGTAGATGGTGATCATATAGATAACCTTATCAAGAAAGATGAAGAACAAATTAGTAAACTATCTGATGAGGAAAAAGAGAAAGTAAAAGAAGCTTTTGAAACTGTAGTTCCTAAAGAAACTTATACTGTACAGCTTGAAGCTATGGACAGTACTGCATCTCCATTAATTATTACACAACCAGAATTTATGCGTCGTATGAAAGATATGCAGAAAACTGGTGGTGGCGGTATGTTTGGTATGGGTAATATGCCAGATATGTACAACCTTGTAGTAAATACAAATCATGAGTTAATTGCAGAAATATTAGAAACAAAAACAAAGAAGAAACAAGAACGTTTAATTAGTCAGAGTTTAGACTTAGCAAGACTTTCACAAGGCTTGCTTAAAGGAGAAGCTTTAACTAACTTCATTAAGCGAAGCTTTGAAATGATTAAATAATTAGTATTTAATTTTTAGTTCAACTAAAATCCCATTTTAAAATATTAAAATGGGATTTTTTTATGCGCAATCATATTACTGAAAACCAATTACTTTTTAAATATAATAACATCTAATCCTAAAACTTTGAAAGTTTCTTAACACCATTACGACTCTCTAACCTATATCTTTAAACAAAAAACAACCATGAAAGCATTAATCCTTTTACTATCTGCCACACTAATAATGAGTTGTGGTGAAACAAAAAAACAAGAAGACAACACCACTAAAGAAGACATGATGCCAGTTGAGCCAAATGGCGGCATTGGAGACGGCACACCATCTTTAGATCAAGCATTTGTAAGCAGTGTTGAGAAAGCACACAAAAAAGAAGCGTTTCTAAATAAAGCTGTAGTATCTTTTGATATAGACCTAAATTTTAATGGTAAAGATGCTTTAGATGGAACAATTAGCATGTTAACCAACACAAGCAAAATTAAAATTGAGCATGACAATGGTAGTATGTTAGTATTTGATAATGAAAATGTATACAAAAGCCCTAAAGATGCAGAAATGCCTAGAGCACGTTTTTCTATGTTCACATGGCCTTATTTCTTTAGCTTACCTTACAAGTTAAATGATGATGGTGTAAATATTGAAAAGCAAGATATGATGCCTATGGAAGGTGAATCTTTAGAAGCGTTCAAAATGACTTTTGATGCTGGTACAGGAGATGCTCCAGACGATTGGTATTATGTATACACTAACGATAAGCAACAAATTGTAGCTGCTGGTTATATTGTAACCTTTGGAGGAACTCCTGAAGAAGAAGCTGTAAAAAATGCACACGCCATTGTTTACAACGATTACAAAATGGTAGATGGTATTCCTGTGGCAACATCTTGGGAATTTTATAATTGGAGTAAAGAAGAAGGTATTACAGGAGAACCAATTGGAGATGCTACAATTACAAACCTCACATTTTCTGAAGAAAAAGAAGATATGTTTGCCGCTCCAGAGAATTCAACAATTATAGACTAATAAATTATGAGTAACTCTTGGCATTTTTATTTAATGGCTGCAATGTATTGCATTGCTGGTCTTATGCATTTTATTAAACCAAGAGCTTATATGCGCATTATGCCTAGATATTTGCCAAACCACAAAATACTCGTGTATTTAAGTGGTTTGGCAGAACTGGGTTTTGGTATAGGATTGCTGTTTGAAAGCACTCGAGTTTTATCACTTTGGGGTATAATGGCTATGCTTACGGTATTTTTCTTAGTACACTTTTATATGGTCTCCAATGAAAAAGCAGGAATGGGCATACCTAAATGGTTACTTTGGATACGCATACTGCTTCAATTTGTGCTTATTTGGTGGGCTTGGTTTTACTTATAACCAAATTTCATCTCTTTGAATTTATTTCCACAATCAAATGAATTTATAAAACTCCCTTTAAAGGATGCTAATGTTCTTTATTTGGAACAGTTTTACAATTCAGAAACTTCAAATATTCTTTTCAATACATTGAGAAAAGAAATACAATGGCAACAGGATGATATAAAACTGTTTGGAAAAACATACAAGCAGCCAAGGCTAACAGCTTTATATGCTGAAAATGAAAAGCCATATTCCTACTCAAATATTACGATGTACCCTGAATCATTTTTTAAAGAGCTAGAACAGGTTAAAAGTGATATTGAAGAAAAGATAGCCCATAAATTTACAACCTGTTTAGCAAATCTTTATAGAACTGGAAATGACAGTAATGGTTGGCATTCTGACAATGAAAAGGAACTTGGCCGTAATCCTGTAATAGCTTCCTTAAGCTTAGGTGCAACCAGAAGCTTTCAGCTTAAACATAAAACTGATTCATCACAACGGTTTAATATTGAATTGCCATCCGGAAGCCTCCTAATTATGAAAGGTACAACACAAGAGTTTTGGAAACATCAAATTCCTAAAACCAAAAAACACGTAGGAGAACGTATTAACTTAACCTTTCGGACAATTCTCTAAATAAAAAAAACGCTTGTAAGAGAAGCGTTTTTTTCTAACTTTAAGAGGTATAATATTACTAATACGTGTAATTTATTTAAGAGGTTTGTTTTTTTAATACATTATAAATATAAGACTTTATTCACACAAAACAAACACACTTTTGATAATTTTAACATATTAATTGAATTATTATAATAAATAATTGATTTTTAACAAGCAATTACATATTTAAACATGCAACTAACTGAAAGAGAAAAAGATCGGATTATAGAAATGGCATGGGAAGACCGCACCACTTTTGATGCTATTGAGTTTCAATTTGGTTTGTCTGAGCCTGAGGTCATTAATTTTATGAGAAAAGAAATGAAGCCTTCTAGTTTTAGAATGTGGCGTAAACGTGTACAAGGACGCGCAACTAAACATGAAAAATTAAGACAAGCAAAAGGACGACGCTTTAAATGTAGCAGGCAAAAGCATATTTCTGGAAACAAGATATCTAAGCGATAGTGGCTAACTCCTACGCAGTTTGCTATCTTCGCAAAAAAAATTAATGAGCATACTTTATTTATTTCTAGGATTTCTTTTTTTAGTTGTTGGTGGAGAATTTTTAGTAAGATCTTCTGTAGGATTATCCTACAAACTCAAGCTTTCTAAAATGGTTATTGGTTTAACTGTTGTTTCTTTTGCAACCTCTGCACCAGAATTAATAGTAAGTTTAAAAGCTGCTTTAGATGGCTTCTCAGATATTTCCTTAGGTAATGTAATAGGTTCCAATATTGCAAATATTGGTTTAGTGTTAGGAATTACAGCTATTATTTCTCCTTTAGCTATAGATAAAGATTTCTACAAATTTAATTGGCCAGTAATGATGGTCATGTCTATCCTACTTTATTGTTTTCTACTTACCAACGATTCTATTTCGAGACTAGAAGGAATTACCTTTATTATAGCACTTGTTCTATATATAATAGTATTAATTACCAGAGCTAAGAAAAAAGCATCTCCATTAACAGATGATGGTTTAGATGATGGCTTAGCAAAAACCTCAAACTTTAAAATTGCAATTTGGTTAATATTAGGAGGCGCAGCACTTTGGGGTGGCTCAGAATTATTAGTAACAGGCGCTGTAGACCTTGCTTCTATGTTAGGAATAAGTGAACGTGTAATCGCAGTTACAATGATAGCCGTTGGTACAAGTGTTCCAGAATTGGCAGCTTCTGTAATCGCTGCACTTAAAAAGGAAAAAGCAATATCACTAGGAAACTTAATTGGTTCTAACATTTTTAACATAGCATCTGTTTTAGGAATTACTTCTGTAATACAACCAATTGCCATGAAAAGCCAAGAAGTGCTTACTAACGATATGTTGTGGCTGTTAGGTTTTGCATTTATTCTTATCCCATTAGCATTTATCCCTAAGACATTTATACTTGGTCGTTATAAGGGGCTTATTCTTTTTGTTGGCTACTGTATTTTTATCAGTTTAGCATTTATAGACTAGTTTTTTAATTTTAATATCATATTAACCCCTATAATTTTAGGGGTTGTTAATAATTTAAAGTTTCTTTTTTAAAAAGTTAACATTAAAAATTAGGGGGTTTTGGCGTTTTAAATATATTTTTGCTCTTATTAATATGAAATTAATTAAACTCCATACTCATGGCAACGCTTAGATTTCAAGCTTTAAAAGAAACATTAAACAGACCAGTTGTAGAAATAGACGAGTCAATTCGTCGTTCAGAACTTTTTGGAAAAAACGTATTTAATGAGGCGTCTATGCGCCAATACTTAACAAAAGATTCTTTTAAAAGTGTAACAGATGCAATTTTAACAGGATCTAAAATTTCTCGTGAAGTTGCAGACCATATTTCAACAGGAATGAAAGAATGGGCAATCTCTAAAGGAGCAACGCATTACACACACTGGTTTCAACCATTAACTGGTGGTACTGCAGAAAAGCACGATGCCTTTTTTGAAACTATTGGAGATGGTTTAGCTATTGAAAAATTTGGTGGAGGCCAATTAGTACAGCAAGAACCAGATGCCTCTTCTTTTCCTAACGGAGGTATTAGAAATACATTTGAAGCTCGTGGTTACACAGCTTGGGATCCTACATCTCCAGCATTTGTATTTGGTACAACTTTATGCATTCCTACAGTATTTGTTTCTTATACTGGAGAAGCATTAGACAACAAAACACCTTTACTACGTGCTTTACAAGCAGTAGACTCTGCAGCTACAGACGTTGCTAAATATTTTGACAAGAAAGTATCTAAAGTTAATGCAACATTAGGTTGGGAACAAGAATACTTTTTAATTGATAGTGCGCTTGCTGCTTCAAGACCAGATTTATCTGTAGCTGGACGCACTTTATTAGGACACGCTTCTGCAAAAGGACAACAGTTAGATGACCACTACTTTGGCTCTATACCAACACGTGTACTTAATTATATGAGAGATTTGGAAACGCAATGTATGCTTTTGGGTATTCCTGTAAAAACTCGACATAATGAAGTAGCACCAAACCAATTTGAGCTTGCCCCTATTTTTGAGGAAGCAAACTTGGCAGTAGACCATAACTCACTAATAATGGATGTGATGCGTAAAGTTGCAGAACGTCATAAGTTTGTAGTGCTTTTTCACGAAAAGCCATTTGCAGGAATTAATGGTTCTGGAAAACATAACAACTGGAGTTTAAGTACAGATACAGGTGTAAACTTACTAAGTCCTGGTTCTACACCAATGAAGAACTTACAGTTTTTAACTTTCTTTGTAAACACAATTAAAGCAGTTTGCGATAATGAGGAATTATTAAGAGCTACTATAGCTAGTGCAAGTAATGATCACCGTTTAGGAGCTAATGAAGCGCCACCTGCAATTATTTCTGCATTTATAGGTTCTCAATTAACAGCTGTTTTAGATGAATTAGAAAAAGTTACAGATGGTAAACTTTCTCCACAAGAAAAAACAGACCTTAAACTTAATGTTGTTGGTAAGATTCCTGAAATCTTATTAGACAATACAGACCGTAACAGGACATCTCCATTTGCATTTACAGGAAATAAATTTGAGTTCCGTGCTGTAGGTTCAACAGCTAACTGTGCTGTACCAATGACAGCTCTTAATGCAATGGTTGCAAAGCAACTTAATGAATTTAAAGTAGAGGTTGATGCATTGATTAAGGACAAGAAAATGAAGAAAGATGATGCTATCTTCAATGTTCTTAGAGAATACATTAAGCAATCTAAAAAGATTCGTTTTGAAGGCGATGGTTATGGTGAAGCTTGGGAAAAAGAAGCTAAAAAGCGTGGTTTAAGTAACAATAAGACTACACCTGAAGCACTTAAAGCTAACCTAGACAAGAAATTTATAAAGCTTTATGAAGACCTTAATATTATGAATAAGGTTGAGATTGAAGCTCGTCATGAAATACAGGTTGAGGAATATGGTATGCGTATTCAGATTGAAGGTCGTCTTCTAGGAGATATAGCCCGCAATCACGTAATACCAACTGCTATACGTTACCAAAACTTACTTATTGAAAATGTAACAGGATTAAAGCAGATTTATGGTGACGATTTCAAGAAACATTCTGAAGAGCAAATGAATTTAATTGAAGTGATTTCAGATCACATCAAACAAATTAACAAGGGCATTACAGAAATGATTGAAGAGCGCAAGAAAGCTAATAAGAAAGACGCCGAAAAGCGTGCTGAAGCATACTGTAATAAAGTGAAGCCTTATTTTGATGTAATAAGATACCACTGTGACAAGCTAGAACTATTAGTAGATGATGAGCTTTGGCCATTAACTAAATACCGCGAACTACTGTTTACTAAATAAACAACTCGCAATTAATCTAAAACCTGATAAGATTGTAACTCTTATCAGGTTTTTTTTATGACTTAAAACAGATTGCAAAAAAAAATCCTGATGGTGTACATCAGGATTTTTTTTTTAAAATAGATAGGCAATCTACTATTCTAATGTTTTGCGTTCTTTTATTAAGCTTTTAAGCTCTTCGCCGTAAAATGACTTTTTAACCTTAGGCGCTAAGTTGTTATAAACAGTATCTAAGTATTTAATATTAGCATCAAAAACTTCAGAAACCATTAGATAAGGAGCTACCTCAAAATCTTTTTGATTTAAAGCATAGTTTACGGTATAAAGATATCTACGTTTTAAATTACGGTCAAAGCGCTTTTCTAATTCTAATAATTTATCTTGATCATTAGCTTTCTGAGCTTCAAAATCTTCTTTTACCAAGGCTAGGTTCTCTTTATTAAAACGCTTAATCATAGCATTAAAATATTCAAGCTTAACTTGATTCTCTGAACCTTCAATTGTAGCTTCTTCAAAATTTTTGAGTGTTGTATTAATAGTCATTTCACCTTCTTCAGCAAAAAATCTAATTCTATCATCAAACTCACTGTTGTCTAACTTATCTAAGTATAAGTAATGTATTTGTGGACTTTTAACTAATGCTTCAAATTCAAAATTAGCATCACCATCAACAATTACAGAATCTATATTTACTAAAAGCGTATCCTCTATTTTCTGTAAATACAGCTTTCCTTTTTTAAGGCCTTCTACTTTACCGGTAATTACTAGGTTAGATTCTTTTGTTGAACAGGCTACAACAGCAAAACACATTAAAATTACTACTAAATATTTCATTGATTATGTATTGAATTTGAGCGGGCAAATATGCACTTTTTATTGAAATTTACGAATGGGTTTATGAAGCTATTTCCATTAATCTTGCACAAAATAAAGCGCCCCAAGTTCCTACAACATATCCTAATACAGCTAAAAGAACGCCTACAGTAGCTAAAGACGGATGAAAAGCAGCTGCCACTACAGGTGCAGATGCGGCTCCACCAACATTGGCCTGACTGCCAACTGCAAGAAAGAAGTATGGTGCTCTAATAAGTTTAGCAACTACTATTAAAAGACCAGCATGAATAGCCATCCAGACTAAACCAATAGCTATTAAACCTGGATTGTCAAAAATCATTGTTAAGTCCATTTTCATACCAATGGTTGCAACCAAGATATAAATAAACACACTACCTATCTTGCTTGCACCAGCACCTTCGTATTGTTTTGCTTTGGTAAATGATAATAGTACACCAATAGTTGTGGCTATAGTAATCATCCAAAAGAATGTAGATGTAAATGAAGATAATGCAGAGGTCTTATCATTGAAAACTTCAAAATTTGAAGCTAAGAATCCTGCTATAATTTCTGATCCCCAATGTGCTATTCCGGTAGCTCCAAATGCTATAGCTAACATAATTATAAGATCTGAGAGGCTTGGGTTTCGCGTTACCTTTTCAGAATAGGCAATTACTTTTTCCTTAAGCTCTGTAATTGCGCTTGAGTCTGCCTTTAACCAACGGTCTATTCGTTCTGTTTTCCCGATTCCCATTAATACAATTGCCATCCATAGGTTGGCAACAACAATATCTACAAACACCATTCCTCCATACTTCTCTGGGTTGTATTTGAAAATTTCCAGCATAGCTGCCTGGTTGGCACCACCACCAATCCAACTTCCTGCTAAAGTAGCAAGACCGCGCCATATTGCATCTGGACCAGCACCACCAACTGTTTCTGGAGATACTGCAGAGATTAGTAAGATTGCTAAAGGACCTCCAATTATTATTCCTACAGTTCCTGTAAAAAACATAATTAACGCCTTGGGACCTAAGTTGAAAACAGCTTTTAAATCTATACTTAGTGTCATTAACACTAATGAAGCTGGCAGTAAATACCTACTTGCTACATAATAAAGGTTAGAAAACTCATCGCTTATAATCCCTAAAGAATTAAAGATGGCAGGAATTAAGTAGCACATTAATAATGCAGGAACTACTTTGTAAAATTTATTCCAAAAACCACTTTGTTTAGATGATGTATAAAATACAGCTCCTAAGGCTACCATTAACAACCCGAAGACAATAGCATCATTTGCAAAGAAAGGTGTGTTTTCCATAAAAAAAATTGACTTTAAAATCTGTATTGCGCAAAATACGATTTTAAAGTCAATCTTAAATGTCTTGTAAAATGTCTACTTATTTAACCAAGCAGCTCTTAAAGCTTTCTGCTCTTCTGTAGCATAAGGACTCTCTCCAAGTTTATTAGCTAAATATGAAGGTGTACTATATTTACCAGATAAAGTTACTGTTTCACCGTCACGCTTTACCGTTAGAGTAACAGTATCTCCTTCTGCTAATCCGTTTGTAGCAATTATTAATCCTCTAGCTGTAGATAGGTTGTATTCTTTCTTATTAAAGCTTACTAAAACATCTCCACCTAAAACACCTAAATCTTGCAACGTGCTGTTTAACTCTCCATTTACAAATACAATTTCACCTGCTTCATTACCTCTGATATATTGAACGTCTTGACTTGCTAATAATGCCGTATTTGTTTTAGTTTCAGCAAACTCTAATCCTACCAAATAAAAATATTCTGTGTAATTAATAGCACCATTATTTTGTACGTGATCTCTTAAAAAATTACCTACTTCTGGATAAGACAATGCGGCAACAGTTTCAATAAACGTATCATCACTAAAAGGACTTGTACTACCAAACCTTTTAGTAAGTGTTTTCATAAGATCTATTAATCCTTTTTCACCATTACTCTGCTCACGCATAATTAAATCGATACACATTCCTATTAATGCACCTTTTTCATACACGTTTGCATAGGCATCTTTATAAGGCTCTTCTAAAACATTCTTACTCATTTCAGTAAATGAAAAATCACCAGTATAACGTTTTGCGTTATCTATTTTTGATACTATAACATCATAAAACTCTTCTGGAGTTACTAAGCCTTCATACACTTGAAAATGTTGTGCAAAATATTCAGTTACACCTTCATACATCCATAAATGCTGAGACATTTTAGGTGTATTGAAATCAAAAAAATGAATTTCTTCAGAATGAATACTTAATGGTGTTACAACGTGAAAAAACTCGTGTGCAACAATATCTACCATCGCTTTATCTAATAATTGTTTAGGATATTGCTCTGGCATAACAACTACCGTAGATGTGTTGTGCTCCAATGCACCAAAACCTTGAGCATCTTCTGCTCCAACTGTAGATAAGTATACTAAAATTGCATACTTATTTGTTGTCTTTAAATCTCCTAGGTAAGCTTTTTGAGCTTCAACCATTGTCGAGATTACAGGTTTAAAATCTTCAGCAGAATAGGTTCCGTTAGGTGAGAAAACATTTATTAACACTTCTGTTTCTCCAACAGTAAACGATACAGGTTCATGCTCTGTATACATTACTGGACTGTCTATTAAATCTGCATAACGGTCTACTTTATAATAATTTGCGTTGGCAGCTGTAAGACTATCTTTAGTTTTAGGTATTTCTAATTCATTTAAGGATGTCCCTGCATACAATGTTTCTGGATGCTTAATTAAAACTTCATAAGGAAGGTTTTTCAAGGTGTTAAAATAGCCTATAAAACCATTCATATTTAAAACATAGTTATTTGAAGCTATATTGGTTCCCGTTGGAGAAAAAATATCGTGCTCACTTTCTATATCAAAAGTATCGTTAACCAAATATGTTACTTTATCTAGCTTGTCTGCATTTAAAATGCTCCACGTGTTATCATCTACTTTAGTAAATTGAAGCTCGTTTCCACTATAATCTAAAGCTTTAAAAGCTTCGATATACTTACCATAATCATCTCTACTATAAGTACCAGGCACTATGGCTGGCAAAGAAAACTTTATTTCCTTTTCTGTAATAGTTGGCGGATTTACAACCACAGATACCTTATCATCTGTCACATTAATAAGATCTACAGAGGTGAGAACTACTTTAGGTGTTTCTTTTTGTGTAGCAGATAGCGGTGCTTTTGGTGTACCACAACCTACTAATAAGAATGCTGCAATGGCAGCTGTGTACAATAATTTCATAAGTTAAATATTTGTTAGTTTGGGGGTTAGTTTTTTGTTACAAAATTAGCAATCGTCTCGACCAATCCCATAGTTAGAGGTCTCCAAGATTCATTATAGGATTTTGCGTTTTCAAGGTCATCACCTTCAATAGTGACAAGAACGTGATTCATATTTTCAAAAATCTTGAGTTCAGATTCTGGTGCTGCGTCATGTAAAACCTCAGCATCTTTTACGGTAACTTGTAAATCTTTTGTGCCATTTATAATTAATATTGGCATCTCTAATTTCTTAATTTCTTCAGTAGGATTGTAAGGCATCCAGGATAATAAGAATGGCTGTAAATCTTCATTAAAAATACTTGCTAAGCCTTTATTGTAATCAGTTACTTTTCCATCTTTTCGTAAGGCATTAAAGGCATATTCTGCTTCTTTACCCATACCCATTTGTTGTTCTAATTGAGATACTATAGCCTCATCTATAGTAGTAGATGGTCCTGCTAACGAGATAAAGCCATCTGCTGTGTCTTTTGCTGCTAACATACCTACCAGTGAACCTTGACTATGGCCAGCAATATATATTTGACTATAGTTTCCTTCGTTTCTAAAATAAGCGATTGCATCCTTGGCGTCTTTAATAAAATCGTTAAAGGAGATTTTTCTATAATCCATATTTTGCTTTAACATTGGTATTACGCGTTTATCATACCTAAATGTAGCAATCCCCTTTTTAGCCAATTGGTCTGCCATTTTCTTAAATGTATTTCGCCTAGAGGTTGCCTGGTTACCATCTCTATCTACATCTCCAGAACCCATGATAAAAACAATTAGTTTTTCTGCTTTACCATCTTTAGGAAGTTGTAAAGTACCATGTACAAACGGAGTTAGTTTAAGTTTTTGCAGCGTATCTACCTTTATTTGCTGTCCTTCTTTAGATAAAACACCTTGGGCGTTGACTGTTAGGGCGCAAAACAACACTAATAAAACAGGAAATAATCGATTACATTTCATAGGGTATAAGACGTTATATATTATAAATTGTTACATCAAAATTCAAAAGCTATACCAAAAATATTAATTAAAATTAGAGGATTGCTTAATTTAACTTTAAGGTCACTTTAGCTTTCTTATTTTTGCTGAAAATTATATTTAAAATGAAATACCTACTTATACTCTCTTTAGTTGTATTAACCTCATTCTCTGCTTCTTCAAATAATATGCCTTCTGAAGCTTTAGAAATTAAAAATGATTGGGGAAAAACGGGCCATCGTGCTGTGGGCGAAATTGCCTCTAAACATCTTAACAGAAAAGCCAGAAAAGCAATTAAAGATATTTTAGAAGGTACCTCTCTTGCTGAAGTTTCTATCTATGCAGATGAAATACGAAGCGACAAAAAATATAGAGCATATGGACCTTGGCATTATGTAAATGTACCTTTTGATACTTCTTATGATGAAGCGGAAAAAAATCCTAAAGGTGATATAATTGTAGCTATTAACGAGTGTAGGACCAAAGTGCAAAACAAAACCTTATCTAAAGATGACCGTGCATTTTACCTGAAACTTTTAGTACATTTTATAGGAGACTTACACCAACCATTACATACTGGCAGATCTGAAGATAAAGGTGGTAATGATATACAAGTGCGCTGGTTTAATGAAGGCTCTAACCTACACCGTGTTTGGGATAGTGAGATGATTGACTTTTATAAAATGAGTTATTCAGAATTATCTTCTAACAGAGAAGACCTTACCAAAACTCAAATTAAACAATGGCAAGCTGGCACTGTATTAGATTGGGCAAATGAGTCTCGCGCATTAGTACAAACAGTTTACAAAACTGCAAATTCTGGTGATAAGCTTGGTTATGAATATATGTATGAAAACTTCCCATTGGTAAGAACACAACTTCATAAAAGCGGATTACGTTTAGCAAAAGTCCTAAACGATATTTTAGGCTAACCTACTAATTGCCAACAATCAAACACATAAAAAACTACTTATTTAGTTAAATAACTATTTTTATAGTTGTATAACTACAAAAATAGTTTTAAGTTTGTCTTATCAAATTTATACTATGGATAAGTTAACAGCTAAAGAAGAAGATATAATGATGGTGTTATGGGAGTTGGAACGTGCCTTTGTAAAAGACATTGTTTCTAAACTATCCGGAAAAAATCATTATAACACCATTTCTACCATTGTGAGAAACTTAGAAGATAAAGGCTACGTAGCTCATCAAGCTTTTGGGAAAACACATCAATATTTCCCTATAATTACTAAAGAGCAATACAGCAAAACCTTTTTAGCTACTGCTATGGATGGTTATTTTGAAAATTCTTATAAAGATCTTGTTTCATTTTTTGCTAAGGAAGAAAAAATATCTGCAAAAGAACTTAGAGAAATTCTTAACCTCATAGAAAATAAATAATATGGATACGCTTGTGTTTTTCTTACTTAAAAGTGCCACTATAATTGGTTTGTTTGTTTTGGTATATGGAATATGCCTTCAAAAAGAAACGCTTTTTAAAGCCAATCGCTACTTCTTGATTGGTGGATTAATTTCTGCCATCTGTATCCCATTAGTTACCATTACTAAAATTGTATATGTAGCTCCTGTTACACTTGAGGGAACCATACTAAATAATATAACGCCTATTGCAGAACAGGGATTTCAACCTAATTGGTGGCTAATTGCTCTTACTACTTATAGTATTGGTGTAGCTATAGTTGGCGGTCGTTTTGTAATACAACTCTTGTCACTTAAGCGATTCATTCTTAAGAAAAACAGCTTAAATAAAAAAGGCATAAACTATATTAAAGTTCAAGACAAAATAGCGCCTTTCTCTTTTCTGAATTATATAATTTACAATCCATCACTTCACAGTACTAACGAGTTGGCACTTATATTAAAACACGAAGAGATTCACGTAAAACAATATCATACTTTAGATGTAATTCTAGCTAACCTTCTAATAACATTACAATGGTTTAATCCTTTAGCTTGGGTTTACAAGAATAACATAGAGCAAAATCTTGAGTTTCTCGCAGACTGCAGTACCGTTGACACAAGCATTTGTAAACGTGACTACCAATTGGCTATGGTACGAACTTCTGCTCGAAACTCTTATCCAGAAATCACCACAAATTTTTATCAATCATTCATCAAAAAACGAATCATTATGTTAAACAAATCAGCTTCAAACCGTAAAAGTCTTTGGAAAATGAGCTTAATAGCTCCACTATTACTAGGCTTTATTTTTACATTTAATGTAAAGACAATTGCTCAAGAACACTCAGCAGTTTCAGAAACTCAATCAATTGCTTCAACTTCTTCTAATATAGAAAGTCCTGAAAGTGAATCTCCAAAAACAGAATTAATTACAATTACGCAACGCTCTAAAGCAACCTCTTCTCGTGAGCTTGTTGAATTTATAGTAATGAATGTTTCTACCAAGGAGGATTTAAAAACAATTGAAGACAAATTTTCAACCTATGACGCTAAGGTTAATTTCAAAAATATAAAGCGCGAGGGAGATCGTATTACTGCTTTAAAACTTGTTATAAATTATAAGGAGGACTCACAAAATTATGCCTTTAAGAATACCAAGGGCATTCAAGCCTTCAGCATTCAATTAGATACAAAAGAGCAAAAAGTTACTATTAAACAACACTCTGAGCCAGCTTTAAATGTAGATAGCACTATATCACATTCAACTCATATCAAGGATAACAGTAAAGAGGTTATAGTAATTAGTGACAATGCTAATCACGTTGGAAACAATCACAACGTTATTGAGATAAAAACAGATCAAGACGATCAAGATATTGTGTACTATATAAATGAAAAAGTAGTAACTAAAGCAAATGTAGATGCATTACAGCCAGATCACATTGCTTCTGTAAATGTTGTAAAAAACGATGGTACAGGTGAAGTTAGAATCATTCTTAAAGACGGTAATGCTAAGCCAAATGTTGTCTCTAAAGACATTACATACTTTATTGATGGCAAAATATCATCTAAAGAAAAAGTAGACGCTTTAGATAAAGACAGTATTGAGCGTGTAGATGTTACTAAAAATAACAATACAGGTGAGGTTAGGGTAACTTTGAAAAAAGGCTAAGCAAATAAAATTTATTTTTAAGGAGCACATTAAAATACTTTGATGTGCTTTTTTTTATGCACTATTCCCTACGTATATTTGCAGATAATTATGATGATACTTCCGTTATTTATTAGTGGTGCAGAAATTGCCTTTATTATCTTCATCCTCGTGATGGTTTTTGGAGCAGATAAAATTCCAGAAATTGCCAGAGGTTTAGGACAAGGTTTACGTTCTATAAAGAGTGCTACAAATGATATTAAATCTGAAATTTCTAAAAGTGCCGAAAAACACGGTATGGATTTAGACATTACCAAGGATATAAAGAAAGAGGTAGACCAGGTTAATGATGATATCGATGAGATAACTGGTCCCATAAAACGCCGCTTTTAATGGTAGAGCAACTCAAAAATTGGGATCGTGAGTTGTTTGTCTATCTTAACAGTTTAGGAATTGAAGATTATGATGCGTTTTGGATTTTCGTAACGCAGATTAAGCATTGGGTTCCACTTTTTATCCTATTCTTTATATTATACTTCTTAGCATTTCACTGGAAAAAAGCTGCATTTACAATAGTTAGCTTAGTTGCTTCATTTGCAACAACACTTGCGTTTACAAATTTTACAAAAGCTGCTGTTGCTCGCTTAAGACCTAATAATGTAACAGACCTTGCAGACGTTATTCGCATATTGCAAACGCCGGACAATTATAGTTTTTTCTCAGGCCACTCCTCATCTTCTTTTGTAGTGACTACTTTTTTAGTCCTTACATTACGTGAAAAATACAAATGGATTTATATCATGTACCTTTGGCCTATACTCTTTATAATGAGCCGAATTTATGTAGGTGTACACTATCCTGGAGATATTTTGGTTGGTGCTTTTGTTGGTACTGTTATAGCCTTCTTATTCTATAAATCTTACCAGCAATTTTTAATAAGGTATTTTGGTGAGTGAAAATTGTTTAAGTAATTACTTAGCATCTTTTCATTAACTACTTACTCTAATTATAATACTCTAGTTACCGTTAATCCGTCGCGTATAGGTAATAAGACACTTTCCACACGATCATCTGTATTAAGCAATTTGTTATATGTTAATAGTGCAGCTGTGTCTTTGTCTTTAGGATTTAAAGGTTCAATTACCTTTCCGGTCCACAAAACGTTATCACTTAAAATTACAGCTCCAGATTTTAACAATGGCATGACCAACTCAAAGTAATTTGGGTAATTTACTTTATCTGCGTCTATAAAAACCAAATCGAATGTGGTGTTTAATGTTGGAATAATCTCCATAGCATCTCCCACATGTTGAATAATGCGGTCACCATAACCAGAAGCATTAAAATACTTACGCTGGAAGTTTTGCAACTCCTCATTAATATCGATAGTATGTAAAACGGCATCTTTAGACATACCTTCTGCTAAACATAAAGCAGAATATCCGGTGTAAGTACCTATTTCTAAAATAGATGTTGGTTGTATAAGTTTAGAAATCATACTTAACACACGACCTTGAAAATGCCCACTTAACATTCTTGGCGCCAAGACCTTTTGCCAAGTTTCACGAGTTAAATCTTGAAGTAACTTTGGTTCTTGTTGGCTATGCGCTACAACATAGTCGTCTAAATCTTCAGGTAAAAAATGCATTGAGGTTAATTAATAGTGAATAAGTAAAAATGAATGATATTAATATAAGTAAAACTGCTTTCAATATAATAATCGTAATTATTCATTCAATATTCGTTTCATCAACTTATCCTTAGCATCTTGGTCATCTCCACAAAGCCATTGTATAACATTGTTTTCCCATATATCATCACATTCAGATTCATTTAGTATGCCACGTTCTTGTGCGAGATCTAAAATTTTACCTGGATAAGAAGATTGTACCGCGCTTTCCATTTCTCCTAACGGATAAGGATCATCTAAGCCCATTATAATCTGCTTTGGCTTCTGGTTTTCTACCAAAAGTTTAAGGGAACCCGTATCGTGAACTAAGGTATCAAAGAAAATGTTCTTATGTCCTACTGCTTTTCTTGGGTGTGTTTTACCTTCAAACAAATCTGGACGACCATCAAATCCTTGTATTCTTCGGCCTAAATTTATCTGTGCCAACTGGCCTCCGTGTGCAAAGCACGTGCGCATATTAGGGTATTTATCTGCATATCCGTTTAGAGTTAAGAAATGATAGGCATCTGCACATTGTGCCAACATCCATATAAGGTGAAAACGCCAAGACGTGTTCTCTAAAAGTATAAACTTCTCACCATCGTATGGGTGAATCTCTACCGCTAAATTATACTTGCTTGCCAACTCAAAAATTGGCTCATTTTCTTCATCAAAAATACAACGCCACGTTCCTATAGTATCCATATAATGCGTTGGCAAGCATAAAAGCTGCAAGCCAAGTTCTTCTACACAGCGTTCAATTTCCCAAAGCGCACCTTGCACAAAACCAGGATGCACCACAAAACCACATGTAAATTTTGATGGATTATCGTGCTGTACCTTTGCATTAAAATCATTCTGAAAACGCAACGCTTTCTTCATTTCCTCCACGCGTAACCCATTACCATAAAGCTGGGATAAGTTAAGCACCACAGCGTGATCTATATTGTAACGGTTCATCCACTCCAACTTCTCGTTAAGGAAAAAACTAGAATCGGTAACAGGCCTTCTCCAATCCTTTTGAAGCATAAATTTTCGATCCTTATCTACCCAAAATATACCTTTATCCTTCATAAACTGTGGAATTTCTTCAGGATATGGTAAAAGGTGTGAATGGCCGTTTATGCGTAATTTTCGTTTAGTCATAGTTCAAGTCTGTTTTGGCGGGCTTCTTTTTCGCGGTGCTACAAAAAACCAGGCTATCGGCTTTATCTCCCAAGAAAAATGGGAGGATATCACCTCTATCCTTGCCCGAAGTAATCCTACTAAAATACAAAGTTAATTGGAACAAGAAAGAAATATTAAACTATTGCTGGTTTAATACTTTTGCAATACTAAATATAGTGAGCATTAAATTTTTATAAACTCTTAGTACGGCCACCATCTACAGGTAAATTAATACCGTTAATATAGCTTGCGCTTGGGCTGGCTAGAAAAGCTACAGCATAGGCAAGTTCTTCTGGTTCTGCAAAACGTCTTGCTGGCGTAATACTTTTCATCACATGGCGAGCTTCTTCTTCTGTAGAGTTAGCTTTATTAGCCTTGTTAGTCACAATCTGATCTAAGCGTTCTGTAGCAGTAAATCCTGGTAATACATTATTAACTGTTATCCCAAATTGACCTAGCTCATTAGCTAAAGTTTTACTCCAACTTGCTACTGCTCCTCTAATTGTGTTGCTTACGCCTAAACCATCTATAGGTTGTTTTACAGAGGTTGAAATAATATTAATTATCCTACCATAACCTGCATCTTTCATTCCTGGCACTACAGCTTGCGTAAGTATTTGGTTACACACTAAGTGTTGCTGAAACGCGTTTGTAAATTCAGTTGTATCTGCAGTATAAATTGGGCCACCTTTTGGTCCGCCAGTATTATTAAGCAAGATATGATAGGTAGTTTTAGATGTTGCTTTTTCTACTGTTTTTCTTAAGGTTTCGGGATTTGTAAAATCTGCAACAAGGTAATTATGGTTTTGTTGTTGCTCCTTAGGTAGCTCTGCCAAAACAGCTTTTAGTTTATCTTCATTCCTTGCTACTAAGGTAATGGTTGCACCAAGTTTTGCCAGTTCAATAGCAGTAGCTTTTCCAATTCCTGCAGTACTTCCGCAGATTAATGCATGTTTGTTTGTTAAGGATAGGTTCATAATTTGAGTGTTTTCTTTAACCAACAATCAGAAAATAAAATCTAATTGAAAGTTTCTGTAAGTTTATTTTTTGTTCTAGTTGTCTTGTCAAGTGTAGCCGAGACCTACAAACTAGTTCTATTTATTTTAAAATGTCATTCATCTTTACAATCAGCCAAGAGCTTCGTCTTAAACATTACGCGAAACTTCCTGAATTGAATATCAATTTACTCATAGCTTATACACACGTTCTTTGGTTCTGTAAAGAAGCGTAAGGCTTCAAAGCCACCTTCACGACCAACGCCGCTATCTTTCATACCACCAAAAGGCGTTCTTAAATCACGCATCATCCAAGTGTTTACCCAAACTATTCCAGCTTCAATTTCAGAAGATAAACGCATTGTTCTGTTTAAATTATTAGTCCAAATGGTAGCTGCTAATCCGTAACGCACACCATTTGCCAATTGTAACGCTTCTTCTTCTGTTTTAAAAGGCATTAGTGTGACAACTGGTCCAAAAATTTCTTCTTGGTTTAGTTTACAATCATTGCTTGAAACCTCAATAATAGTAGGCTCTAAATAATAACCGTCTTCGTAACCTTTAACGGTCACTTTGTTTCCTCCAGTAAGTATTTTACCACCATAGGTTTCAGCTTTATCTATATATGAGAATACTTTTTCTAAATGTGGTTTAGACACCAAAGCGCCTACGTTTGTATCCTTACTTGAAGGATGACCAACATTAAGTTGAGAAACTTTATTTACAAAATCTGTTTTAAATTTATCGTAAATAGAAACTTCAACAAAAATGCGACTTCCACATAAACAAATCTGACCTTGATTGGCAAAGCTAGATCTAACCGTTGTCTCCAGCATCTTATCATAATCACAATCTGCAAATATGAGGTTTGGGTTTTTACCACCTAACTCTAAAGACAATTTCTTAAACATTGGCGCTGCTGTACGTGCAATATGTTCTCCAGTTGCAGTACCGCCAGTAAAACTAATAGCCTTTATGTTTGGATGCTCTATAACGGCTTGTCCTGTTGTAGTACCTAAACCATGTACTATGTTAAGTACGCCCTTTGGTAATCCTGCATTATGACATATGTTAGATAACAAATAAGCTGTCATTGGTGTAACCTCACTAGGTTTTGCCACCACACAATTACCAGATACTAATGCTGGTGCTATTTTCCACGTAAATAAATATAATGGTAGGTTCCAAGGCGAGATACAACCTACTACACCAAGTGGTTTTCTTAAGGTATAATTTACAGCATTTAAACCAACACTTTCGTGCGCATTGGTAGAAAACTGTGTAATTGCCTGACTAAAAAATTTAAAATTACTTGCTGCTCTAGGTATGTCTACAGCTCTTGCCAAAGATTCTGGTTTGCCATTATCTTTAGCTTCTGCAATAACTAAAATTTCTAAATTCTCTAAGATGCTTTCAGAAATACGTTGTAAAATTGAGCTACGTTCTTCAATAGTTGTTTTAGACCAATTGGGAAAGGCGTTTTCTGCAGCTTTCACCGCCAAGGCAATATCACGCTCATCACTATTCGGAATCTTAGAATAGACCTTACCAGAAGATGGCTCATAATTATCCAACCATTCTTGAGATTGAGGCTCTAGGAATTCTCCATTTATGTAATTTAAAATATTCTGCACAATCGGTTAGTTTATTAGAAATTTCTCAAAAATACAATGTTTTACAATCACATAATTAATGATTTCTAAGTTTTAGAAAAAATGACATATAAACTTCTTGTTTTAAATGCAAAAGGCTCATAAATTATGTATTATAGCTTAAAATTTTATTATTGTGAACGTACTTAAGTTTGGAGGCACATCTGTTGCCAATGCAGAGAATATTACCAAAGTTATTAATATCTTAAAATCTGAGGCAAAAGACACCCAACTTCTTGCTGTTGTATCTGCTTTAGGCGGTATTACAGATGTACTATTAGAAGCTGGTGAGCTTGCTAATGCTAAAGATGAGGCTTACCTAACTACATTTGATGCTATAAAAGCAAGGCACCTTGAAACTGTAGAAGCTCTTTTCCCAGAACATATTAAGGAAGACATTATTAGTGAGGTGAGTGCTATCTTAGAGCGCTTAAAGGATATTCTTCAAGGCATTTATCTAATTAATGAGTTTTCGTTTAAAACAAGAGATAAAGTGTTGTCTTTTGGTGAGTTGTTATCTTCCTATATTATTTCTGAAGCTTTAAAACTACATGTTAAAGATGCGCAACTTAAAGACTCTAGAGAGCTTATCGCTACAGACTCTTATTTTACCAAAGCCAATGTAAAAGAAGAGTTGACCAACCAAAACATCACATCGTATTTTAAGTCATCTAAAGCTTCTGTAACAGTATTACCTGGTTTTATATCAAGAAATGAAATTGGTGAAACAACTACGTTAGGTCGTGGTGGTTCAGATTATACAGCTGCTATATTAGCTTCTGCTCTCAATGCTTCTCAATTAGAAATTTGGACAGATGTTAGCGGTATGTATACAGCACACCCTAAATTGGTTAAGCAAGCCTTTCCTATAGCTCAAATTTCATATCAAGAGGCTATGGAGTTGTCTCATTTTGGCGCTAAAGTGTTGTATCCTCCAACTATACAACCTGTGTTAGACAAAAACATTCCTATATTAATTAAGAATACATTTTTTCCAGAAGATAAAGGCACACGTATCGTACCAACTGTTAGTGAAGACAATCCAATTAAAGGTATTAGCCATTTAGAGCAAATAGCCTTACTAACACTAGAGGGCAATGGTATGGTTGGCGTACCTGGTTATTCCAGACGCTTGTTTGAAGCCTTGTCTTTAAATGGAATTAATGTTGCTCTTATTACACAAGCCTCTTCAGAACACTCTATATGTGTAGGTATTTTAGATAGTGATGTGACTAAGGCTGTTGAAGCTCTTCATTTAGAATTTGAGTATGATATTGACAAACATAAAATTAATCCTGTACAAGTTGAGGAGAGTTTAGCTATAGTAGCACTCATTGGTGATCAAATGAAATCTCACCAAGGTATAAGTGGCAGAATGTTTAGTGCTTTGGGAGAAAACAATGTAAATATAAGAGCCATTGCCCAAGGTGCATCAGAACGTAATATATCTGCTGTAATTGCCAAAAAAGATGTGAGTAAAGCTTTAAACATTTTACATAACAGGTTTTTTGAAGAGCAAGTAAAAACGCTAAACTTATTTATAATGGGCGTTGGAAATGTTGGACATCGCCTCATAGAGCAAATTGCCAAACAACAACAACACCTTATGGATACGTTATTGATTGACATAAAGGTAATAGGCTTGGCAAACTCAAAACAAATGTATTTTAATGAATTGGGAGTCGATTTATCACATTGGAAAAAAGCCTTAAAATCTGGAAGGCCTCAAACCTTACAGACTTGGATAGAAAATATTGATGCCTTAAATCTAAGAAATAGCATCTTCCTAGACATTACAGCCAACCAAAGCGTAGCAGAAAGCTATGCAGAATATCTTAAGCGTAGTATTGCCATTGTAGCCTGTAACAAGATTGCATGTTCATCAAATTACAGCAATTACAAAGAGCTAAAACGTTTATCTAAAAAATACAATGCTCCATTTTTATTTGAAACAAATGTAGGCGCAGGATTACCCGTAATTAACACCTTAAATAATTTGGTGAATTCTGGTGATAAAGTAACCTCAATAAAAGCGGTATTAAGCGGAAGCTTAAATTTTATCTTCAATAATTTTAATGATGCCATAAGCTTTCACGATGTTGTGAAACAAGCACAAGCAGAAGGTTACACAGAACCAGATCCTAGAATAGATTTAAGCGGTGTAGATGTAGCTAGAAAAATCTTAATTCTCTTGCGAGAAAGTGGTTTACAAATGGATATTGAAGATATTGAGAATAACATGTTTTTACCACAAGCCTCAATGGATGCAGAAAGTGTAGACGCTTTTTATGAAACTTTAAAAACACACAACAATCATTTTAATAATCTTTTAGCTGAAGCAACTGCAAAAGATTGTAAGCTAAAATATGTAGCAGAATTTAATAATGGCAGCGCTAAAGTTGGCTTGCAACACATCCCAAAAGGGCATCCTCTGTATAACTTAGAAGGCAAGGACAACATTGTCATTTTTAATACAGAGCGTTACGTAGATCAACCATTACTCATAAAAGGTGCTGGTGCTGGTGCAGAAGTGACGGCATCTGGCCTATTTGGAGATGTAATAAGTTTAGCGAGATCTTAGGGAAATTAATAGGGAAGAATTAAAATTTAATTACACTTTATGTGTGTGACTTTAATTGATTTCTAGAGCACAAAAATCAGTATTAAGAAGTCAAGTTAATTGAAAATGAAAAACCAGATAAAAATTTTCTGTCCAGCAACGGTCGCCAATGTGTCTTGTGGTTTCGACGCCTTAGGCTTTGCTTTAGAAGCAGTTGGTGATGTCATGACGTTTACCAAAACTGAAACTAAAGCTATTCGAATCACTAAGATTAATGTAGATTCTTTACCAAAGGAGACCGATAAAAACTGCGCAAGTGCTGTGGCTAAAATTATGTTAGAAGATGCTAAGGCAAATTTTGGCGTAGATATAGAAATTCACAAAGGTTATAAGTCTGGCAGTGGTTTAGGCAGTAGTGCTAGCAGTTCTGCTGGCGCAGCGTTTGCTATCAACTATTTTCTAAACAATTATTTTACAGAACAGCAATGCCTAAAGTATGCTATGTATGGTGAACAGGTGGCTTGCGGATCTCCAATAGCAGATAATGTTTCAGCGTGTTTGTTAGGCGGTTTTGTACTTATAAGATCTTATGAACCTCTAGATGTAAGACAGCTTCCTGTTCCAAATGACTTAATGGTGAGTGTAATACATCCTCAAATTGAAATAAAAACACAAGATGCTAGAGATATTTTACCTAAAGACATTCCTATAACTAATGCAATTACACAATGGGCAAATGTAGGCGGACTTATAAGTGGCTTATATGAAAACGACTATGATCTTATTGGCAAATCTTTAGTTGATGTTGTTGCAGAACCTTACCGTAAAACGCTTATTCCTAATTTTGATACTGTAAAAGAACATGCGTTAAATTCTGGTGCTTTAGGTGTTGGAATTTCTGGGTCTGGACCTTCTATTTTTGCACTGAGTAAAGACCTTACAACTGCTAAAGCTGTTGCTGAAGCGATGACAAATGTTTATAAAACTACAGATATTGAATACAAGACATACGTATCAAAAATTAATTTGAAAGGCGTGCATTTGATAGATTAATGCTTGTCTTTCTGAATTTGATTTAAATCTGATTCATTAAAATTTTCGTGTTAAAGCACGGAATACTAAAGAAGTTTCCGCATAAAAACGGAATAACAATTACACAGTTTATGACCTATTATAGTTTAAACGGAAAAGCAAAACATGTAAACTTTGAAACTGCAGTACGTAAAGGCTTGGCAGAAGATAAGGGCTTGTATTTTCCTGAACATATTTCAGCATTACCAAAATCATTTTATGATGCCATTGAAAATTTATCACCTACCGAAATCGGTTATCAGGTTATCAAACAATTTGTAGGAGATGAAATTCCAGAAAACGATTTAAAAACTATAATTTCTGAAACATTAGATTTTAAATTTCCTATTGTTTCTGTTGAAGAAAATGTAGGATCACTAGAGTTGTATCACGGTCCTACTTTAGCATTTAAAGATGTGGGTGCTCGCTTTATGGCACGTTGCTTAGGGTATTTTAACACCTCTCAAAAAAATACAGAAAAAGTAACCGTACTTGTTGCCACTTCTGGAGATACAGGCGGCGCAGTTGCTAATGGCTTTTATAATGTTGAAGGTGTAAATGTTGTTATACTCTACCCTAGCGGAAAAGTGAGCCATATACAAGAACAGCAACTTACAACCTTGGGAGGAAATATTGAAGCTATTGAAGTTAATGGCACGTTTGACGATTGCCAAGCAATGGTGAAGAAAGCATTTTTAGATAAAGACTTTAAGGGGAAACGCAACTTAACCTCAGCAAACTCAATAAATGTGGCGCGTTGGTTACCACAAATGTTCTATTTCTTTTTGGCTTATAAACAATTAAAGTCTCTGGATAAGAAGCTTGTATTTTCAGTACCAAGTGGTAATTACGGAAATATCTGTGCTGGAATGATGGCGCAAAAACTGGGTTTACCGATATCCCATTTTGTTGCAGGAACTAACGAGAATGACATAGTTCCAGAATATTTAAAAACTGGAATCTATACCGCAAAACCATCTGTAGCAACAATTAGTAATGCAATGGATGTTGGTGACCCAAGTAATTTTATCCGCATCCAAAAAATTCACGATAATGATGATGCGACCTTAAAACAACACCTTTCAGCGTATCGTTATAGTGATACTGAAACTGAAGATGCTATGATTCAGCTATATAAAACACATAATTATATAGCAGATCCTCACGGCGCAATTGGATATTTGGCGTTGAAAAAATATCAAGAATCGAATCCTGATACCTATGGTGTATTTCTAGAAACCGCGCATCCTTGTAAGTTTTTAGATGTGATACCGAAGTCAATAGTTGATGCTGTAAATATTCCGCAGAGTATTAAAGCGATTATGGATAAAGAGAAAAAATCTACATTATTAATTACGTATACCGAGTTAAAGGAGTATCTCTTAAAGTAATTATAAGATTTAACCCAAACATATTACTTTACTGTATTTACTATGCTTTCGGCTTATATGCCATTGCTTTAATCTCTACCACTAAATGAGGATGTGGTAATTGGTGTACAGCAACTGTAGTTCTTGTTGGTCCAGTTTCTGAGTTAAAATACTCTGCATACACTTCATTGTAACCACCAAAATCATTCATATTTACTAAAAATGTGGTAACATCTACAACGTCTTCCATTGTTGCGCCTTCAATAGCTAAATAGTCTTTAATGTTTTCTAAAACTGCTTTAGTTTGTTCTCTTATATCTAAATGCATTGTGCCCATACCATCTTTTTGATGCACACCAGCAAAGGTATTATCGGGTAAACGACTACTCGTGCCGGAAATAAATATAAAATCACCTACACGTTTTACGTGAGGATATGCACCTCTTGGTTTTGCCTTACCATCTACTAAAGTTGATTTGTTTGCCATAATATTTTGTCTTTTCACAGATATCAATTCGAGTGGTTTAATGTGAATTCGAGAACATATAAATTGTATAGGAATCCTTTGATGTTGTATTCACTATAGTAATTTCCCGATCATTTAAAATGACTCAATATGATATTGATTTATGTTTTTATAAATTTCCAATCACCTCATCATCGTGCAAGATGTCTTGGGTTTCTTTATTTACGATATTAAGTTTTTCTTTTAAGGGTAATGTATCTGGTAATTTACCATCATCTAACAAATTGAGTATTGCTTTATCTTGTGCTCTTCCTCTCATCTTTGCTTCCTTATATCCTATATCTTCTTTAAAAGTAACCAAACTGTATTTAGAGTGATAGTCTTCAGGAAATTCTGCTTCAAAAGCCATTTCTAATTTTCGTTTTTGCTGAAATAAGTCACTAGCTGTATGCTCTTTCATTTCGTGAAAATTATCAACTGCAAGATTGGCAATTGCATCTGTATCTGGTTTTCTAGCAGCTTCATAGGCTTTAAAAATAGCTTCCCAAGATTCTCCTTCATGAGCATCTAAAATATCATCAAAAACCGCAACATCTTCAAAAGAAGCATTCATACCTTGACCATAAAACGGAACTATAGCATGTGCTGCATCTCCTAAAATTAAGTTCTTACCATAGCAATGCCAAGGTGAACATTTAATAGTACCTAAAGGACCAGTTGGGTTTTCGAAAAATTCTTCAGCTAAATTTGGTATGAGCTCCAAAACATCTGGGAATTCTTTCTCAAAATATTCGGTTACCATTTCTGGAGTTGTCAATGTATCAAAACAATAATCTGAATCTGAATATGGCAAAAATAACGTCACCGTAAAACTACCGTCTAGATTTGGTAATGCAATAAGCATGTCTTCGCCTCTTGGCCATATATGGAGTGCATTCTTAAATGTTCTGTAGCCATTATTTTCTGCTGGTGGTATAGACAATTCTTTATAGCCGTGCGTTAAATAGTCTTGAGAAAAGCTAAAGAGAAAGTTTTTATTTAAAAACATTCTTTTTCTCACAGAAGAGCCTGCACCATCTGCACCCAAAATAACATCTGCAGAGAATGTGGTTTCTTCTTTAGTTGTGTAATCTTCAAACGTAGCTTTTGCTTCTTCTAAATTTACGTTTTTACAAGCTAGATTATATTTAATCTCAATATTATCCATCTTGTCACAGGCGTCTAAAAGCATTGCATTTAAATCTGTTCTGGAAATAGAATTTATATATTCATTGTCTCGACCACTGTAGTTAGACATAAATGGTTCTGCGCCCAAATTATGAATCATCCTTCCGTGCATTGGTATGCAAAGTTTTTTCACCTCTTCTTCCAGGCCAACACGTTTTATACCTTTCATACCTCTATCACTAAAAGCTAGGTTAATACTACGTCCCGCATCTTGGTGCACTTCACGTAAATCTGGTCGTTTTTCTATAAGTTGTACTTGGTAGCCACGTTGTGCCATACGTAATGCCAAAAGGCTTCCGCATAGTCCTGCTCCAATAATTAATATTGAGGATTGTGTGTTATTAGAGTTCAATAGTATTTGTTTGAAAGTTTAGATACAGTTCTGAAACACAAAACTTAGGTAGTGTAACTTTTGTGATTGTCTAAAATTACGGAATAATAAAAGATTTAGGAACTACTCTTTATGCTTTGTGTCTATAGTAATAGTAACAGGACCATCATTTAGCAACTCTACTTTCATATCGGCTCCAAAAATACCTGTACCAATAGGTTTACCTAAATCTGTTTCCAATTGTTTTACAAAGGCTTCATACAATGGAATGGCTTGTTCTGGCTTAGCTGAATTTAAGAAACTTGGTCTGTTTCCTTTTTTGGTTGAAGCAAATAAGGTGAACTGAGATACTACAATAGCATTACCATTTATAGCTTTTAAAGACAAGTTCATATTACCATCTTCATCACTAAAAATACGAAGGTTTGCTATTTTATTACTTAGCCAAGTAATATCTTCTGAAGTGTCATTTACACCAACACCTAACAGAATTAATAATCCTTGATTAATTTCAGCATTTATAGAACCATTTATTGTTACTGATGCCTTTGTTACACGTTGTATAACTGCTCTCATAGTAAAAAATTATTTCTCGTAAATATCTTTACGGTAGTGTTCTTCTTCACCTTCAAGAATCTGTAAATAGCTTTTGTACCTACTCCACGCTATCTTGCCATCTTCTAAGGCATCTTTTACAGCACATTTTGGCTCATTAATGTGTAAACAGTTGTTGAATTTACATTCTGATTTAAGCTCGAAAAACTCTGGAAAGTAATTTGCAAGTTCTTCTTTGTCTATATCTACCACACCAAAACCTTTAATTCCTGGTGTATCTATTATACGGGCATCGAAAGATAAATCGAACATTTCTGCAAATGTGGTAGTATGTTGACCTTGTGAATGGCTCTCACTAATCTTGGTGGTTTTAAGGTTAAGGTTTTCTTCAATAGCATTTACCAAAGTACTTTTACCAACGCCACTATGACCAGAAAACATACTAGTTTTTGCTGTCATCACTTCTTTAACCTCATCTATATTTAAACCTGTTTTAGCAGAAATCTCTATACACCTATAACCAATAGTTTCATAAAGGTGCATAAGGTACTTAACCTCGCCATATTCTTCTTCGGAGTAAGTATCTATCTTATTAAAAAGGAGAATAGCATTTATATGATAAGCTTCGGCTGTTACCAAAAACCGATCTATGAATGTGGTAAATGTAGGCGGATTATTAAGGGTAACTAAAAGAAAGGCGATGTCTACGTTAGATGCTATGATGTGCGTTTGCTTAGAGAGATTTACAGATTTTCTTACTATATAATTCTCGCGCTCCTCAATATCTTTTATAACACCAATAGTATCATCGCCTTTAGTTTCAATATCAAACTTTACGTGATCACCCACAGAAACTGGATTGGTACTTTTAATACCTTGAATTCGGAATTTACCTTTAATACGGCATTCGTAAAACGTACCGTTTTCTGCCTTAACGGTGTACCAACTTCCTGTCGATTTGTATACTGTTCCTTTCAAATTAATTATTAATCACCTTTTTTTGGTGGTTTATAGATTCTTGATGTATGCCTTTAAATACTTTTAAGATAAACTCTTCACTTAAATGTTGTTCTTCTCCCATTAAAATCATTTTCCCTAAGATTTCATTCCAACGCTTAGTTTGTAAAATCGCAACGTTGTTTTCTTTCTTTAGGTGTCCTATCTCATCTGCAACGCGCATTCGTTTTCCTAAATGCTCGATAATTTGATGATCTATAATATCTATTTTAGACCTTAAGGTATTAATCTTATTTCTAAATTCTGCTTCTTGACCTTCTTCTTTACGTATGCGTAAATCAACCGTCATTTGTTTTAAAGCATCTGGTGTAATTTGCTGTGCAGCATCACTCCAAGCTTCATCTGGTGTATGGTGAGTTTCAACCATAAACCCATCATAATTTAAATCTAATGCTGTTTGGCAAAGATCGAAAATTATATCACGACGACCTGCAATATGAGATGGATCTAATATTAATGGTAAATCTGGAAAACGCTGTTGCAAATCAATTGGTATTTGCCATTCAGGATTATTACGGTAGCGTGTTTTCTCATATGTAGAAAAACCTCTGTGTATCACACCTAGATTTTTTACGTCTGCTGTATAAAAACGCTCTACGGCACCTAGCCATAATGCTAAATCTGGATTTACAGGATTCTTAATTAATACCGTTTTATCTGTTCCTTTTAACGCATCTGCAATTTCTTGTACAATAAAAGGAGATACCGTTGTACGAGCACCTATCCACAATATATCTATATCGTGTTTTAGAGCTAAATCTACATGGTTTGCATTTGCAACCTCTGTAGTAGTTAGCATTCCTGTTTCTTCTTTAGCACGTTGCAACCACTTTAATCCTAGTGCGCCTACGCCCTCAAAATTTCCTGGTCGAGTACGAGGTTTCCATATACCTGCACGTAGTACAGTTGCATCACTATCTTTTAATTGGTGTGCTATATTTAAGACTTGATCCTCTGTTTCTGCACTACAAGGTCCTGCAATAACCAAAGGATGATCTAATCCAAAGGCGTCTAACCAATTGCGTAATTCTTTTTTATTTTCCATAAGGTTTATTTCAGTGTCAATTATTGTAAATAGGATTGGTATTTACTTAAATGACTACTTGATGTTTTATTCGGTTAATAGATTCTTTTATGTGTTCTTTGGTGACACATAGAGAAAATCTTATAAAACCTTCTCCTTGAGAACCAAATATGGTTCCTGGTGCCACAAAAATATGATGTTTTTGAAGTAAATGATCAATAAAAGCTTCAGAAGTTTCACCTTTTGGCAATTTTGCCCAGACAAACATTCCTGCTTTTGAGGCTACAACCTCACAATTTAATAGATCAACTAATTTTAATAGTAGCTGTTTACGTTCTGCATACACGTTATTTAAGGATGTAAACCAAGAATGATTAGTACGTAATGCTTGTACAACTCCCATTTGCAATGGCAGAAACATACCGCTATCCATTTGTGTTTTCACTTTCATAACATGATTTATATACTCACTAGATCCAGACAACATTCCTACTCGCCATCCTGCCATATTAAAACTCTTACTTAAAGAATTTAACTCTAATGCAACTTCTTTTGCTCCTTGAATAGATAATATACTTAAGGGTTCATTATTTAAAATATGACTGTATGGATTATCATTCACCACTAAAATATCATGCGTCTTAGCAAAAGCAATAAGTTTTTTAAATACCGTTTTAGTTGCCAAAGCGCCAGTAGGCATGTGTGGATAATTAAGCCACATTAATTTTACCTTGGTTAAATCTGTCTTTTCTAAAGCTTCAAAATCTGGCAAGTAATTATTTGCTTCTTCTAAGGTGTAAAATATAGGATCTGCTCCTACTAATTTAGATACAGATGTATACGTTGGGTATCCAGGATTAGGAACTAAAACTTGATCTCCAGGATTTAAAAATGCCAAAGAGATATGTGTGATACCTTCCTTACTTCCCATTAAAGGTTGTATTTCTGAATCTGGCTGCAGATTTACATTAAAATATGTTGCATAATATTGTGCCATTGCTTCTCGCAACTGTGGCAAGCCTTTATAAGATTGGTATTGGTGTGCATTGGGCTCAAAAAGTGTACGCTGCAATTCTTTAAAAGCTGCTTGTGGTGGTGCGCCATCTGGACTGCCTATACCCATATTTATTACAGGTTTTCCTGCAGCTACCATAGCTCTTACCTCACGTAACTTTGTAGCAAAGTAATATTCTTTTATATGTTGTAACCTGTTTGCTGGCTTCATAATTTCTTTAATTATGCTTCTAATTTATTCTTGTATTCGCCTAAGATTTTCACATCTTCAATCATTACCCCTAATACCTCTATAGCCTTATCGTAGTTTTCTACATTTTCAAAAGTTACATCAACAAACATGGCGTAACTCCAAGGTTGATCTATTATGGGTATACTCTGTATTTTTGTGAGATTTAATTGGCAATCACTCAACACGTTTAAAGCTGTTGCTAAACTTCCTTTTTGATGACCAACTACCAACTTTAAAGACGCTTTATTAATAGTGTCCTTACGTTTGGCTTTATTAGCTTCTAAAATTAAAAATCGAGTCTGATTGGTTTTAACGGTATGAATATCTTTTGCTAAAATGTCTAAATCATACAAGTTGGCAGCAATAGGACTTGCTACTGCGGCGATACCTTTTAATTGACCTTCAGAAATTCTTTTAGCAACCTCTGCCGTATCATTATCTTCTACTAATTTAATATGCGGATAGTCTTTAAAAAAGGCCTTGCATTGTAACAATGCTATAGGATGAGATGCCACTTCATTAATATCGCTTAGAGTTTGTCCATTAAGTGCCATTACATTCATACTTATGTTTATATAGCTTTCTCCTATAATATTTAAGTTATGAGCATCTATTAAACTATAGTTTGGTGAAATGGTTCCTGCTATTGAGTTTCCTATTGCCATTACAGCATAATCTGACTTTCCATTTAATATAGATGACACTAATGTATCAAAAGACAAACACTCATCATATTGGTATGTATCTCCAAAATAATGTTGGGCAACCTGATGGTGAAAAGAGCCTTTTATGCCTTGTATAGCAATTGTATTTGTCATCATTTAAAATTTTCAGTTTTCAGTTTTAAGCAAAAAAAATTCCCGACTCATATGAATCGGGAATTGTATTATATATATACATAGATTTATCCCGATATCATTTCAGAAAGAAAAAATACCAGAAATAAAATGCTGTATGTAATGTCTTGTTGCTCATTATGAATGCTAAAGTATCATTATTATTTTACGAAACAAATAATTACAGCAATTAATCTGTAATAATTTTCGTTACAACGTTTGAGTTGAATATTTTTGTTATTCACACAAGACTAAACTTTACTTTAATCCTTATATATGTCTATACAGATTTCTAATCTCACAAAGCTTTATGGAACTCAAAAAGCTTTAAACTCTGTTTCTTTTTCTGTTGACAAAGGTGAAATAGTTGGATTTTTAGGACCAAATGGTGCAGGAAAATCGACATTAATGAAAATCTTGACCGGCTATCTTCCAGCTACTGAAGGCTCTGCAAAAGTATGCGATTTTGAAGTTAGCGAACATAAATTAGAAGTACAGAAACGTATTGGGTATTTACCAGAACACAACCCACTATATCTAGATATGTATGTGAGAGAATACCTTAGCTTTTGTGCAAAAGTGAATACTGTTGACACAAATACTATTGAATCTGTTATTACCGAGACTGGCCTATTACCGGAAGCTAACAAAAAAATAGGTGCACTCTCTAAAGGATACAGGCAACGTGTGGGTTTGGCCAGTGCATTATTACACAATCCTGATGTACTTATATTGGATGAACCAACAACCGGTTTAGACCCTAACCAACTTGTAGATATAAGACAACTTATTAAAACTTCTGGGGTTGATAAAACTGTGTTTTTATCAACGCATATCATGCAAGAGGTTGAGGCTATTTGTGATCGTGTTATAATAATTAACAACGGTGAAATTGTAGCAGACGAATCTTTATCTGATTTACGTAAAAACCAAAAACAAATTATTGAGGTAGAGTTTGATTATCGCGTAGAAACTGTTGCCATAGAGCGTATGCCAAATCTTACAAGTGCTAAAAACACCATAGGCTTTGTTTACGAGTTAGAGTTTGATACCACAGAAGACATGAGACCTTCCGTTTTTGATTTTGCACATGATAATGGTTTAAAAACTCTTCAGCTTAATCAGAAAAATAAGAATTTAGAAGATTTATTTAGAGAACTCACCTCTAAACAACCAGCTTAAGGCTTATACTTAATTGGTAAGTGCACTACTTTTTTAGTGTCAAAAAACTCGTCTTTAAAAAAGTCTGTTAACTCGTAAATAGTAGCCTTAGGAAAATTTTGAAGCTCTTCAGATAAATCGCCTCCTTTAAGATAAAGAATACCATTTTTAAGTTCGTGGTTACTTTTCTTGGCAACCTTACCTTTTATCCAATGTGTAAAGGTTTCCATATGAGCAACAGCACGACTTACAATAAAATCATAGGTATCATTTATTTCCTCTACTCTGCTGTGACTTGTTTTTACATTAGTTAACCCAAGACCTTCAACAACCTCATCTACAACTTTTATTTTTTTACCTATACTATCAACCAAATGAAATTGTACTTCTGGAAAAAGTATAGCAAGAGGAACTCCAGGAAAACCACCACCAGTTCCTACATCCATAACCTTTGCGCCATCTTTAAAAGACATCACTTTTGCTATACCTAAAGAATGTAAGACGTGACGAGAATAAATCTCATCTATATCTTTACGGGACACGACGTTTATTTTCTGATTCCAATCCTTATATAGGTCACCTATTTTAGAGAATTGCTCTAACTGTAACTCTGTTAAATCTGGAAAATGTTGAATGATCTCTTTCAATGGTCTAAAATTTTATGCAAAAGTAATGAAATCATTGCTTGAAGGTTATGAATTTTTAGAGATGATTACCTTTAACACCTAAAAGTTCTTTCTACCTAAAAACAGTATCTTTAGGTGTAATAATATATAACTACACATTTACAATTTTAAATGAAGTTACTAGACAGACAAGATGTATTCAAGCAGTATAAAATATTAGCGTCTCATATACACGGTATTCAACAGTCATTTTATGATGAAGATGAGGAAGAAAGTTACACTTCAAAATTTGATGCTATATCATTAACTGTAAAAGATTACAACACACATAATTTTTGCGTGAGAGTATCAAGTGATCAAAAAGCGTTACATCCTTTAGAAATTTCAGATAAGTTAAAAGCTGTATTTACTGAAATTGATTGCGAAGCATTAATACTTATACCGTTTATAAAATTAGATTTTTTCTCTAGTAAAAATTCTACCTACGCCGATATTGCTGAAGCTTATAAGAATTTGGCAACACATATTCCTACAAAAACCCATACTGAAGCTCTTGAAGTTTCTCTTACAGATTTAAATGAGTTTATACATATAATCTATACGCTTGCTACAGAAGATCTAAATTTTCCTGAGTTTACCGTGTGGTTTGATAAACAACAACGCTTTGCTTTTTTTATCTGTAGATATGGAAATTTACATATAACAGATTATACTGATGGTACTTTAGTTACAGAATCTCTTTTTCTTAAACACGATTTTAAATTAGATGATTATCCACAATTTGAATAAGTAAAATGTGTAATATTAATCATAGTAATAAGGTTTTAAAACAGCATAAAATAGTTTTAAACTAATGATTTATCGCAACACCTCACTTAACACACTGTAATTAAGACATATATTCTTAGACTAAGTGTACTAATCCCCTAAGATTACATACATAATTATTTTTTTTTATTTTAATTACTACAAAATGATTAGTTGAAGTTTACGTTAATAATTAAGCAAGCTAAACTCGACTAAGTCTTTATTTCTTACTTTTGTAAATCATACAAAATTATGCAACAACAACCTCTACGTTTCTCAAGAGTAGATTCTAAAAAATTTTTTAGAACCCTTAACAAGCGCGTTAATAATTACTTTAGGGAAAATGATATTAAACGTACCGGTAACTGGCAATTACACCTTAAGACCATTGTCATGTTCACGCTATTTTTAGCACCATATTTTTTAATCCTAACACTTAATATTGGCTTTCTTTGGAAGATTCTTTTAAGTATTGTCATGGGTGTTGGTATGGCTGGAATAGGAATGAATGTTATGCACGATGGTAATCACGGTTCTTACTCCAAGAAATCTTGGGTAAATAAAGTTATGGGTGGCACCATTTACTTTTTAGCTGGTAATGTTTACAATTGGCAGGTACAACATAATGTTTTACACCATACCTATACTAATGTACATGGACACGATGAAGACTTAGATGCCGGACGTGTTATAAGATTTTCTGAACACGCAAAATGGCGTAAGTTTCATAAATTTCAGCATTATTACTCAATCTTTCTTTATGGACTGTTAACATTTAATTGGGCTATTACTACAGACTTCAAACAATCTAGACGTTACTTAGCTCAAAAATTATCATATGGAAAGCTGCCTAGTCCATTAAAACAATGGAGTACCATAGCTATTACAAAGCTAATCTATGTGACATTGTGGATTGTAATCCCAATACTGTTTAGCAACCTTGCTTGGTGGCAGGTTCTTATAGGCTTTTTTGTAATGCATTATACAGCAGGTCTTATTTTAAGTGTTGTTTTTCAATTAGCACATATTGTAGATCATACAGAAATGCCATTACCAGATGAAGACGGTAATATGAAAAATACGTGGGCAATTCATCAATTAATGACCACCACTAACTTTTCAACAAAAAATAAAATAGTAAACTGGTTTACAGGTGGTTTAAACCATCAGGTAGAACACCATATATTTCCAAATATTAGTCATATACATTATACTAAGATTTCAGAAATAGTAAGAAATACTGCAAAGGAATTTAATCTTCCTTATCACGAATACGAAACAACTAGAAGCGCAATAAAAGCTCATTTCCTGCACTTAAAGCAAATGGGCGCTAAACCAACAATAGCGGCATAATGTTACAAACAACAACTACTCAACTTTCAGAACGTATTAACAGCATGCAAACCTCTCAAACATTGGCTATGGCAGCCAAGGCTAGAGAGTTACGAGCAGAAGGTAAAGATATTATAGGATTAAGTTTGGGAGAGCCAGACTTTAATACACCAGATTTTGTAAAAGATGCTGCAAAACAAGCCATAGATGATAATTATAATGGTTACACACCTGTTGATGGTTATGTTGAACTTAAAGATGCAGTAATTACAAAGTTTAAAAGAGACAATACTCTTACTTATAATCGCAATCAAATTGTGGTATCTACTGGAGCAAAACAATCTTTAGCTAATGTTGCTATGGTATTGCTAGACAAAGGAGATGAAGTTATTTTACCTTGTCCTTATTGGGTAAGCTATGCCGAAATTGTAAAACTTGGTGAAGGTGTTCCTGTTGAAGTAGCAACTTCTATTGAAACAGATTTTAAAATGACAGCAGAGCAATTACGTGCTGCTATTACTCCTAAAACTAAAATGATTTGGTTTAGTTCTCCTTGTAATCCAAGTGGTATGCTTTATAGCAAGCAAGAGTTAAGAGCCTTAGCAGATGTATTAGTAGACTACCCTAATATTATTGTGGTGAGCGATGAAATTTACGAGCACATAAATTTTGTTGGAGAACATTTTTCTATGGCACAATTTGAGGATATGTATGACCGTACCGTAGTAGTAAATGGTGTCTCAAAAGCTTTTGCTATGACAGGTTGGAGAATAGGTTATATTGGAGCTCCAGAATATATTGCTCGTGCATGTAATAAGATGCAAGGTCAAATTACTAGTGGCGCTAACTGTATAGCGCAACGTGCAGTAATTACGGCATTAGAAGCTCCTGTGAGTAATATTCAATTTATGATTGATGAGTTTAAAGAGCGTCGTCAACTTATTTTAGGTTTATTAAATAACATAGAAGGCTTTGAAACAACAGAGCCACAAGGTGCTTTTTATGTATTTCCTAATGTATCTTCTTTCTTTGGTAAGACGTTAAAAGGTCATAAGATTGAAAATGCTACAGATTTCTCTATGTTTTTATTAGAAGAGGCTTTAGTTGCTACTGTTACTGGTGATGCTTTTGGTAATCCAGACTGTATTAGAATTTCTTATGCTGCAAGCCAAGACCAAATTAAAGAAGCTTTACAGCGTATAAAAGATGTTGTTTCTTAATATGAGAATAGGAATTATAACTCTTATAATTTGTCTTGTTTTTCAAGTAACTTTTGCTCAAGATTTTTTTGAAGGACAAATAGATTACAAGAATACTTTTATCTCATTACACGATAATATAGATACAGCGATGCTAGCCAAAGAGCTTGGTGATTCCTGTACTGCCTACATTAAACCAGATAAGTATGCATTAATATATAATGCAAAAGGCTCTTCGGGATGGATGAAGGTGATAGTAAACCTTAATAAGGCTTTTCTTATACAGAATATCAAAATAATGATACCATTACTAAGGAAGACATATCTGTAGTTAAAGAAAAATTATTGATTTTCGAAAAAGACTTAGAGCCTAAAAAATATATTTTAGGTGAAGAGTGTTCATCTATCACGATGAGTTATGAACCTTTAAATTCAGAAGAATTTTATACATCAATTACTGGCACTTACCATTATAACCCGAAGTATTCTCTTGATACTGAACTTTACAAAAATAACAAAAGTGGTTTTTGGAATTTGTATGTAAACGAAGCTAAAGCCATTAGTTTAAGAAATGAGATTGAGTTTTCACCTTACTTCAAATCAATTCAAGAAGCTGTTTCTATAGTACAACAACCAATTGATGAGTCTCACTTTATTGTAAATACAGATAAAACAATTACGTTAAAAGAGTAATTTTTTTATTTCTAATTCAAGTTTATCTAAAGTATACGTTCTAGACCAAGCAGATGCTAAATGGGACATATTTTTTAAATGCTTGGTATTTTCAACAATTGATTCTAGCTTAAAGTAAGAATCAATTATGAAACCACGTTTACCATAATCTAACATCCAAGGCACACAAGATACTGGTGTCGTAATAGGTATACAACCCCAAAACATGGCTTCTGCCACAACTTTTGGCCAACCTTCAGATTTACTTGGTAGTATTAAAAAATGTGATGTATTATAAGCATTCTTTATAACTTCTGCTGATTGATTACCTTTTAATATTATGTAATCAGAAAGATGTTTTAGCTTAATATACTTTACAAGAGAATCTCTTTGGTCGCCTTCACCATAAATTTCTAAACTCGCTTCTCTTCCACTTTTTAAAAGATCCTCAACAAGTTGAATTGCTCTTAAGGGTTGTTTTCCATTAGAAAGTGTTCCTACAAACATAAAGTTTAGAGTACTAGAATAGCCTCGTTCTTTAATAGGTTTTTTTTCAATCTCAAAGTATGTGGCTGTAAAAAATGTCTTTATATTTTTAGTTTGTTTTGGCCATTCGCCATATACCAATACACTACAATTTTTTGTTAACGCTGTATTTGACAGTATACGTTTTTGCAGTTTATAGCTCCAAGGCTGTTTAGCATCAGGATTCCAATTTCCCGCATACTTTACAGTTTTAGGTGTATCTGGAAACAAAATTTGTACAAAACACCCTAACAATCCTATATTACCTGGACAACGCAAATGAATATGATCTGCGTGTTTCATTGCTTTATAAATCTTATAAAGAACTTTAGGTAAAATAAAAAGCGTTTTAAAACATGCCAAAATACCTAAAAGCGAAAATGAATCGACTTCTTTTAACTTAATATCATCATGCCTATAGGCTTTAAATATTGAAGAATTATTTTGGGTTTTAGGTGCTACTATTTCAACCTCATCAACATGTTTTAACCATAAATTCATTTCCCGAACATAAGGCGCATAAGCAAACACCTCATTGTTTGAGAGATAATGTTTTGTATGTGTGATAATGCAGAATTTCAAGATAAAATATTTTTTTTTGGAGGCTTAGTTGTTATCGCTTTAAATTAATAATCATTATGTCTAGGTTTCACAAACAATAATTGCCACCAAGCAACTATACGACCTAAGCTTTCTGTAAGCGCTTTTTTACTTTCATTTGTCGTAAAAACATTGGTTAATCTAATTATTGTTAATAACCAAACAATGGCGTGCCATTTCAATTTAGCGTTTAAACTTGGTTTTGGCCAACGTACTCGCCATACATACCATCCATTTTTTACGACCATTTTTCCATACTTAAACTGGTTTGGTCGACCTGAAGCATTGTGATGGTGTTCACATTGGGCAGCTGTATTGACATATAGTTTTCCTATACTTGATAGGCGCAAGGTATAATCTGCATCTTCGTATAAACCATAGCCTTCAAAATATTCAGAAAACGGATATTTTTTAAGAATCTCTGTTTTAAAGGATGACACACCTCCCATAATTTGCTCTACTGGATAGGTTTTATGACTTGGCGGTAAAAAACTAACACTTCTACCGTGTGAAAATTCTGGGAGATGCGCAGGTGGTCTATCGGCATCTAATCCTAATCGTTTTCTTAATATAAACCGAGAGCCATCTGGTCTTGCAAAACCGTCGGAGCTAAACTCGTTAATTGGCGTGATGTAATTTTTTGGTATTGGTTTCCATTCAACATCATTCACAATATAACCACCAACACCTAATGCTTGAGGATGTTCATTATAAGTTTCAATTAATTTCTGAAAATAATCTGGTTTCAGAATGATATCATCATCTAAAAAGCAAGCAATGGTTTCAGAATCTTGAAGTTTTGAAATACCAATATTTCGTTGTTTTGTTAAGCCACGTTCAGTTTCAGAAACCTTAAAATATCTTAGATTTTTAAATGAATTTGCATTCAATATCTCCTCTGTATTTTTATCAGCCGATCCGTCTACAATTATAATATCATTAGGATACAAACTTTGCTCTCTAACCGATTTTAATAAATTTAAAAGTGGCTGCGGTCGATGATAGGTACAGATGATTAAAGCGAAGTTCAATTTGAATTACGTTCAAGATGGTTTGCCCATTTAACGCTAGCGTTCCATCGTTTTTTCATGACTCTAATATAGCGAATTGGATTTTTGATGCTTTGCTTTCTATAGTATTTTAAGAAAAGTAACAACTTATAGCCTTTAATTTGCTGCAGTGTTCTGTGTTTTAAATGAAATAACATAACCGTTGGCGAAGGTTTTGGTTTTAAATCATCGTTATCCCATTTGAATTTGACTGGTTTTCTAAAACCACCTATTGGTGCTTTTAGATGTAAAATCTTGATGTTTGGATCATATAAAACATCAATCCCATTGTTGCGAAGTTGCATGCCAAAATCGGCATCCTCACCATAACCATGTTCATACGCTTCATTAAACTTAGCAAACGTTAAACATGAGACATGTATGATGCTATTACCAGATCCAAACGTTGACCATTGTATAACCTCATCACTAGTTGTGGTTTCTCCTTTTTGAGGATAGTTGGTCGTTAGCGCTTTTGCATTATACGTGGTAAGTGTTTTAAAACAATCTTCAATTAATGTTTCTTTGAACCTGTTATCATCATCTGCTAAAAATACCCAATTTGAAGAAACCTCTTTTAAAGCTATATTTCTTGCATTACAAGCACCTGTCTGGTTAATAAATTTATGTACAATTTTAAATGGCCAAGTTTCAGTTGTTATAAAATCCAAATCTGTAGTAGAATTTTCCTCTGGATTCTGCTCGACAATAATAATCTTCTTCGGAAGTATTGTTTGCTTCGCAAAGTCTTTTAGAACATCTAAAAGGTACGTTTTTCGTCCTATTGTGGGTATAATGACGTCAATATTAATCTTGTCAAGATTGAGTATTTCACTTTTTAGACTAGTTAATTTAAATCTTGGCTTGATTTGACGTTGAAATAATAAGGCTTTAGAAAAACTTAAAACAGGAAACCTCTTTTCAAATCTTAATATACTACAAAGCAATAGAATTAACCATTTTAAGCTATAATGCTCTCGTACAAAACTAAAAAGTGCTTTAGTGTCTAGTGAATAGGATGTGTTTATTGAAGTCTTTAATGGCAAACGATAACAACAAAGACCAAGTGGCTGTCCTAATTTAGCAATTGAGCTAAGTAAATAGTCAAGACCTTGGCTATTGTTCGCAACATCTTCAAACAACAATAGCTGATGCCCAAAAATGCTTCCTAAATTTGAGCTCATTTGCCAAGTTGGGTATTTTACCTTATTATTTACCTTTATAAAAGGTGAATTATGTATGTAACCAATAGATTTTGGTATAGAAAATAAATTTCCAAAGCTAATCATGCAACGCTCATGTAACATTAACGAATTGATCTCGGTTTTTGGAATATTACCAATAAGTCGAGAGTCTGCCCATACTAAAATTTGGTCTGAAAAATCTTTTGCAATTTTAAATAGTGCTTCAGTAGCTTTTAATTCATGATATTTATTTATCCTTTTGTTATCATAAAAAATGGCATCAACACAGTTGTCTTTATGTAATAATATAATCATATGAGAGCCTTGTAAAAATCAATGTTTTTTTGAGCTTGAGTTATGATATTAAAATGAGTTTCTACAAATAATCTTGCTTGCTTTCCAAATTGAAGCGTTTTTTCTTGATCATTAAGTAGTGACACTATTTTCTCTGAATATTCTTTATGAGATTGAGGATGTACTAAATAGCCACTTTTACCATCTTCCATTAATTCTTGCGCCCAACCAATATTACTATTAACAACTGCTTTTTTTAAAGCCATAGATTCTATAGTTACCATACCTAAAGTTTCTGCATAGGTAGGAAAAACACAAACATTGGCAGAATTAATATGCTGTTCTACCTCTTCATAGGGTATTTTTCCTAAATAAGATACTTGAGAATTATCATCAGGATGAAATTGTTCTTTTAAAATCTGCCAAGTAGATTTCTGTGTTTTTGCATCCTGACTATCTGAACCTATAAGTTTTAATTTTGCATTAGGGAATTTTTGTTTTACAAGACTAAAAATTTGAGGTAATTCAAAAACTCCTTTTTTACGGATTATAGTACCTAAATATAAGATTTCACCCTGATTATAATTTAGTGGTTGTGTATTCTCAAAACGTTTTATATCTAAGCCGTAATGTATGGTTTGAATACGCTTATTTTTTATTTTAAAAAGTTGTTTGCTCAACTTTCCCGCAAAGTCAGTTGGTGCAATAAAGGCTTGCGCTGTTGAAAATGCTTTAGTCTCTAAATAATGGTTTTTCCATTTTTGTTTACGTTTTTCAAGATGGCAAAAATAGGTGTCTGATCCATGAAAGCGAATAACTAAAGGTATCTTGAAGCTCATAAAAGCAGTAATACCTGTCCAATCTGGTGCTTCAATGATATCGATTTGATTTTGATTAATTTGCTTGCTTACATAGCTATTAATATATTTTCTATATAAATACCAACCACCTATCGGGTAGTCTCGTTTTTTTATAAGTTGCAGTTGAAAACCAGATTCATCATAAATTGCGTCTTTAAGCTGCGAGTAGCAAAATACTGTAACTCGTACATTTTCCAGTACCAATGCACTAACTAAATTATAGATGCTAGTACCTAAACCACCTACTTTACTAGTTGCCTCATGCGGGAATTCTGGAGTAAGGAAAGCTATGTGCATAAAATTTAATTAACTGTTTTATAATGTCTTATTATGTTCATTATAAAATTTCCTCTTTTTGTTTTTCTGCTAAAACAATAATCCAAGGTAAAGGCGTTTTTATAGCAATTACTTTTCCAAAATTGTTCTCAATAAACTTTACAAGAGTTGTTTTAGACCAATGATTTAAATGTCCTGGTGTATTTCCAAAATCACTTAAGTATTTAAGTCTACTCATATTTAGAAGGCGCCAAAGTGGCTCTCTTGGTACTCCTAAAATTAAATACTTATTAGTAACTCTTTTAATTTCTGAAAGAGCAACTTCTGGATGATCTAGGTGTTCTAACACTTCTAACAAAAAGACAAGATCTACAGATTCGTCATCTAATTTAACATCATAAACACTTTCTTGTGCAATCTCTATATCTGGATTATTGGCTTTAGTATTAGTTAATAGTGCATCTACATATTCTGATGCTGTAAGGTGACTAACCATATGTTTTAAACGCATCGTAGAAAATCCTTCACCAGCTCCTATTTCATGAGCTGTAGATATATTTATTTTAGAAATTAGATCCCTAACAGCTTCAAAATACCCATCTATCAAATATTTAGCTATAAAGCTATTATTTTCATACTTACCTTTAAAATCCTCCTGTTCTGGTTGTGCTATTAAATTACTATGATCAACTTTTTCTTGCATGAGTATTTACTTGAAAACAATTTTATTAGAAACAAAAAAACGAATTGGAAATAAGGTAATAATAGTAAAAATCGTTGCTAACCCATAAACAATCTCAAAATAGATTAATAAATTGAAAAGAACATTTGCGATTATATAAAAGCATATTAATGATGCTATAAACTTTACAAATATTCTTATTGAATGCTTTGACTGAAAAATAAACTTTCTCTGTATAAAATATAGAAATAAATAAGCAATGCCATAGATAATCATAAATGCTAGCCACTCTCTCACTACATATACATCTATTAAAATATACAACCCCATAAATACAAAAGAATAGCTTAAAAAGCTAACACTTATGTACCTAAAAAGTTTTTTCTGATTATTTTTATTTAATAAAGTTTTCAGAAGTTTGTTTTTTAAGTTGGTACAAAATACGTTCTTGATTTCTTCTCAATCTTCCCAGCATATCTGCTATTAAAGCAAGTATAAATAACAATAAAGCCATACCCACTAATACCAAACCTACAATACCAATACTCTTGTAGGGCGATATAAATCCGGTTGAAAACCAATGCCATATCACAAAGCCACCAAACAGAAAACCTATTACTAAAACAAAGAGCGCTAATCTACCAAAAAAATAAAATGGTGCATAATCTTTAAAGCTCTTAAAGATAATTCTAGACGTTCTTATAGCATATTTATAGATACTTGATGCCACTCTAGACTTTCTTTCCTTAAAATATGTAACACCAATTGGTATTTGAATTACAGATAAACCTTTATCAATTAAATCTAATATGGTTTCATGTGTATATGTAAAATTACCGTGTAAGTTTAGATTTAGAAGTGCCTCTTGAGAATATGATCTAAAGCCACAAGATGCATCTTCAATTTTAGTTTTGCTTATTGTAGAGATTATTGTATTCACCACCTTATTACCTCTATATTTTAAGACACTCATATGTTCTGGTTTTCCATTTGCAAAACGACAGCCTAAAACAAGATCTGCAGTATCATTAATGATTGGTAAAATTATATTTTTTATATCTCTAGCATTAAATTGATTATCTGCATCATAACTTACTAAAACATCTGCTTTTATTTGTAGTGTGAATTTAATAGCGGTTTGAAACGCTGCTCCAACACCCCTATTTTCTTTGTGTGATATAACTGTTGCTCCGCTCTTTTTTGCAATTGCAGCTGTACGGTCTCGACTGCCATCATCTACTACAAGATGTGTAAGTTTTGAAACACCTTCAAACTTGAGTTTGGTATCTTCAATGACTTGAGCTATTGTGGCTTCTTCATTGAGTGCAGGAAAATAAATAACAAGGTGTTTCATAACTTAATGCCTTTACCAATCTCTTTGTATAATTAATATATCTAGTCGTAATTCATTAATGACATATAATGTGCATAATAGTATTGAAAGTATACTTATTAGATTACTCGAAAGTTTAAAGCGTTTAGCTAGTGTGATAAATCCTATTAAAAATACGGGAATTAAATTCATCCAATATCTAGAAAACCCTGTTCCTGCAAAAACATAACTTATAAGTATTACACTAGTTGTTATTATTAATATATGTTTTGCCTTACTAGACTTCATTACACTCCAACCCCAAATAACACCTGCTAATAGTAGTATACTAAGCCACCAATTTCTATATCCGTTAATAGGGAAAAATACATTAATAAATGCAGGAATGCCATTTATACGAGAAACCTCAACTCCTTTTTCTAAACCTAAACCAACTTTAATCTGCCCCCAAATTCCTCCTTGATCATACCGTGATACATAACTAATACTTGTTGACTGCTCTCCTAAAAAACCAATTATATAATGCATCCAGTATAACATAGGTATTGACATTAAAACAACTATGATAATATACAAGTAATACTTAGTATTTTGAACACTACTAATTAATAATTTACGTTTTATCCAAATAGTAAATAGTATAGGGATGAGTAAAACAACGTAAACATACCTTGTAAACACAAGAAGTATTGCAGCTATCAACGCATAGCATAAATCTTTTACGTGTTCTAGTTTTATGATATAATATAAGAACATCCAAAAGCCGAAAAAAGCTATCGATTCTGGATATAAACTTGAAGACCACGATACAAATACTGGATTACAAATAGTAAGAGCAACAATGCAATACAGTAAAGTGTTAGATATATTAAAAAACTTTAAACATTTCAATAAAAACAACACCCCTAAAATAGCTATGATAAAACTTAAAAGTTTTGATAACCATATTAATGATTCATCTGGATTAAAAAAACTAGTAATTAAAATTATTGTTGGTATTACAGGACTTACCATACTTGGTAAATCATTATGATAAAATCTATTATGATTAGCTATCTCATTTGCAATTTTGAAATACGTGACCTCATCACCATTTAATGAAACAGGTAATGACCTAAGACTAGAAACTAATGCCACAACAGCTAATATGATTAAAATTTTAGTTTTCAATCATAAATGTTTTTAATGCTTCCCAAATACGCTCACTTGCCAAATTACAAGGATGTCGATTTATAACTTTAAACCATTCTTTAGCTATTGGAGCTGGATTAACTGCACCATCTAAAACTGATTTAATTCCTTTATAAATTTCAGCTTTATTTAAAGCCCAAACGACTGCATCTTTAGGCATCGTTCTAAAGTGTACATAGTTATAGTTTTGACCTATATCACGCACTCCTTTTTTTAGTTGTGGTTGTTCGTAATTTGGATAAATGCAAGGTTTATCATGTATTGCAAAATCGAATACCATACTCGAGCATATATTAACAACTAAATCACTATGATGACAGGTATTAACTAACAACTTAAAATCTTCTTTTGTTGGCATTACCGTATTCCATTGGTTACCCATTGGTTCCCAAAGTGGATCTATAGCAATTATTTCATTTGCATAACTTTTCAAAACTTCATCATAACGTCCAGAAAAATCAACTGGAACTTTTCTAAATATAATACCCAGATTATAGCCTTCTGTATTAAGTTGTCTTACAGCTTTAGCAACGTCTTCTATGTAAAATTGATCTAATGGCGATGTTGTTTCATCATCTCCCGAAAAACAGATATAACGCTTATCGATATCTAAATTGTGGTCACTAAAAAATTGATCTCGAGTTTGTATTAACTTGGTATCGTAATGAGGTTCAAATTGTGGTGTCCCAGTAATCGTAATTTGATTTGGATTGGTTTTCGGATAATACTTTAAAAGTTCATCTTTCATTAATTGCGACCAAACAATATAATGATCTGCTTCAATAGTACTCATACCCTTAGGAACATTATCCCAACTATACACCCAACACACAGTAGGAATACCTAAATCTTGCGCTGCCAGCATCGGAGCAATAGCTTGTGTAGAGCGTTGTGTTGTACAAAATACAAGATCTGGCTGATGCTCTTCTAACTGTGCTTTACAATCTTTATATCGTTGTGTAGAACGTTCTGCAGTGTACATTGCATCCATAAGGCTTTGCCATCCTTTAGGAGTTGCACGAGTCACTTCATGATATTTTACAAAAAGGCTCTTTAGTGTTGCTTTTAAAGTTTTAAAACTAAGCGGAAATCGATAGGTAGGATACACATTGTCGTTAAATCGTTTTTTAGACAATGCAAGCTCAACTCGTTTTCTAGCCCTATTAAGTGTTCCTGTTTTAGGGTGTATGCTTCGGTTTTCAATAACCACTTCATCATAATCGAGTTTATCTTTTAATGGAAATATCGAATTATTCCAATACAATACTTCAAAACCTAAATCTTCACCAATTTCCTTGAAATTTGTGAACGCAAAATTTCGAAGTCCAACACCATCTGGAAATAAGACAAATATTTTCTTACTCATATGTTGAGGTTTAGTCCTTTCTATACTTCAGCTTATCGCGTTGTACCTTCTCAATAGGAAGAATATCTTGTGATTTGTGCGTTAATGCTTCGTGAACCGCTTTAAGATCACGAGATAATTTTCTTAAACCCATAGGTTCTAAAGATGCAGCGTGGTCTGTGCCTTTCCAAGTTCTGTCTAATGTATAATGACGCTCTATAATATGAGCTCCTAAGGTATACGCAGCAACATCAACTGCTATTCCTAAATGATGTCCAGAAAACCCAATATGTTTAATACGTTTGCCATATTTTTCTTTTAAGGTTACGATATCTAAAAGACATACATCCTCAAATGGTACAGGATATCCTGAAGTACAATTGTAAAGTACTAAATCTTGTTGGCGTTTATGCTCTTCAAAAAAACTAACAATCTCTTCAATTTCATTGGCCGTTGTCATACCTGTTGAAATATGAATTTCTCCTTTATAGTTATCGCAAAGCCAGGCCAACATCTCGTAGTGATTATTACAAGCCGAAGGTATTTTTGTAAACTGAGGATTTAAACTTGCAATCTCCTTTGCAGATGTAGTATCCCATACAGAACAAGAATAAACTATCTCCAAAGATTCGCAATAGTCTTTTAACTCTTTATGTTGTTCTAAAGAAAATTCTAAAAATTCACGATGTGCACCATAAGTGTCGCCATAAGAATTAATAGGGTTTGGGTGCGGTGCGTTATATTGTTCTTTCGTAAGCAACTCTATATTGTGACGCTTTTGAAATTTAACAGCATCAGCATTACAAAATATTTTAGCAACCTTAATTAGCTCTTTAGCTGTTTCTAAATTACCTTTATGATTACAGCCTATTTCGGCAATTACAAATGGAGCTTTGTAGTTAGTCATTACATATTTGGTTAGGTTACAAATGTAAAGTTTTGAAATTTTAAGTTATAGTTTTACGTTACTGTTTTTAATTAATAATAACTGTTCAATAATTTTCCAATCTGTAATACTGTCTATCTCCATTAAAGATTCTTCTTTCATTTCTAATAATTCTATATTGCCACCCAATCTATTACTAAAACTCTTTAAGGTACTTTGCGTTGTACAGTATATAGCACCATTTTCAATTAACAGCCCATTAAAGTCTTGGCGTCTAGGTCTGTTATAAATATCATAATTTTGAGGTGTACCATCTTCATTCCAAATAAAGCGGTTTGTTCTTACTACAGAAACCAAACTATCTATTTCTACATTTTCCATTTTTACTAATGCAGCATTAATATCTTTAGTAGTTGTTAGTGGTGAAGTTGCTTGTAATAAACAAATAATATCAAAATCATACTCTATTTGTTTAGCAAACTCTATCATAGCAAATTCAGTTGATGCAGTGTCTGATGCACTTTTTTGTGATCGTGGTAACGCCTTTACTTTTGGTGATGCATAATTTTGAGACACTTTGTTAAATATTTCCTCATCATCTGTGAAAACAAAAACCTCATCTAAATTAGAATGTATAGCTTCATCTAAAACCCATTGATACAAGGGTTTTCCTGCCAAATCTTTTTTGTTTTTACCAGGTATTCCTTTCGATCCTTTTCGTAATGGTATGAAGCCAATTGTTTTCAATATCAATTATATTTTCTTAAGACTAAATAATGTGTGATCTTCCCATGACTCTTCTGCTTCAATTGTATATCCATTAATATTAAAAATTGCAACTATTTGTGCATACGAGTAATCGCTTAACCAACCATTTGCTTCTCTTGTGCGGTTGCTGCGGTCTGAACAACAATAGGATAAATACACATATTCAATACTATTAGACAACTGTTTAAAAACATTATTAACATCGTAAACATATTCTAACACGCCACTAAAAATAGCTACGTTAAAAGCATCTATTTTTAGTTCTAGTGGTTTTTTATTCAAATCATAGACAACGGTGTTTCTATAGCGCTTTACAATATCTGAAGGTGTATATGCTATAGAATCATCCAAATAGTCTTGAAGAAAATTATGACCTGCGCCAAATTCGATAACTCGTGAATAATAAGGAACTTTATCTCCTAATATTTTTGTCCTTTCATTCCAATGAATATTCAAGGATTCATTAGAGGACCAGCGTTCAAAATCCGAACTTTCTTCAGATTTTAATTTATGTAAATATTTAAAATCCTGAATATTAAGTTTTTTAGTTAGACCTAATTTGAAACGTAAGTATTTAAAGACTTTGTTCATATTTATTCAATCTTAAGCGTCAAAGATATTTCTCCTAATTGAGCATCAACTTTATAATTATAAGGTATGTCTCTATACAAAGTTATCATATGCAATAGGATTATATCATTTATTTTTTTCATTGTTAGAAAAAGCTCACTTTGTAATCCTAGATAAGTTTTTATTCTATATTTTAGTTTTTTTTCTTTGTCAGATGTGTAAAACAAAAAATTATGAACACCAGTATCCAAATTAGGTAATTCTACATATAAAAAATGCTGAATGCGGTCTAAGGTATTTAATATTGATGTCATTCCTGTATCACAAGTTTCCAACTCTTGAAACTGAGATTTAGTCATTACATTTCCCCAAGTACTTTTATTTACTATAGTCTTCTTTGAATCAATTGCATGGTTTAGGTGGCGATAATTTAGTCTAACTATATGCGACAATTGAAGCTCTTTTGTAAGTTTATCCTGTTCTTTTATTCGGTAAGATTCATGCCATTGGTGTAACATTAATATATCCTTATCATAAAATTGGACATCACAGCCACTATGTTTTAATCGCACATGCACATCTGTATCTTCACTTCCCCAAAAGTGGTAAAACTCATCGAAACCACGTATTTTTTTTAAGTTTTCGACTGGAAACATTGTAAGACCAGTAGCTTCAGACGTGCTTTCAAATTTGATGCTGTAATGTTTAAACTCTTTGTCTTTTTGAGTTTCAACTTGATCTAAAAAACCAACTTTAAAATAAGTTGCCGTATTTGGTTTTGGAAGTTGATTAGCTATTCCCACAAAATCATTCCTAAATATCATATCTACATCTGCAACAAAGCAATAATTATCATCTAAGGATTTTATAATACTGTTAAGCGCACGGCTTTTATTCCAAGGTTGGTACTGAGTATAATAATAGGTGTAAGTTGCAAAATCATATTTTTTAATTAATTGTTTTACTTTTTCAGCATGCGAAGGTTCTGAACCGTAATCAACAAAATACACATTAAAATTTTTGCTTGTTTGATTGTTAAGGGAATTTAAAGACCTCTCTATTCTACTTAATTCTCTATCACGATATGGGTATATAATATGAAGCAATATCTTAAATTTTAATAGTCTTTAAACTAACGTTTCTTTTATGCGAAAGTTAACCACTTATGGTTTTAATTCTGACGGTTTGTTTATTAAAAATCCTAAGCGCCTAAAAAATCGTTTCAGTAAATAATAAATATCTATGAGCACATTATAACCTAAACAAAGAAAACCTTTTAACAAACCCCAAAAAGTACCTTTCCAAGAAGGTGCTGTCCCCCAAAGTTGATAATTCCCTACAAGATCATTTTTAAATCTAAAATAATTTTGAGACTTGGTTCTTTTAATTTCATAGCAAAATATAGCTGGCACTAAAGCTATATGATATCCTAAAGATAAAACCCTTCTTGACCATTCTTTGTCCTCGAAAGTAGCAACATTTTCTTTGAACGGTAATTTTTGCCACACACTTCTTTTGAATGCTGAACCAGAAAATATTAGACCAGATGTATTGGGATTCTTTTTTGGATGAATTTCTTTAATATAATTTCTATAATCACTTGCATTATGAAGACATCTTACTCCTGCTAAATTTGAATCATTTTCAAATGTCTTTTTAATTAAATTGAAGAAATCGTGGCTAACAGGATATGAATGCGCGCTAAAAAGCACCACTATTTCACTGTTAGCCGAAGATGCAGCAAGGTTTGCACTTCTGCCATAACTGAAATTTTGAATCGTAACAACTCTTGCTCCATATTGCTTTGCAATATCCTGACTACCATCTTTAGATAAGTTATCTATAACTATGACCTCATCTATTTGAGTTGCATAACGGGTGTTTAAATTATTGAGCAAAAAGGACAATGCTTCTACTTGATTTTTGTTACGTATTACAACTGAAATTTTCACAGAAAATATTTATATAAATTTTTCACCAACCAACTTAGTCAATATATTCCAAGGTTTCAACAAAACTTTGCCTAGTTTATATTCTAAAGAGTTTTTCAATTTTATCTCACTTGATTTATATCGTCTTATCAAAAACATAAAATAGAATATAGTTTCATCAAAGTGCTTAATGTAAATAGTTTTGTGTTTTTTATAAATATACTCCATGTTATCTTCTACATGATGCTTTAGAGTGTTGGTAAGCATAGAATCTTTAGATTTTCTATAGAAGAATAAATGTTTTTTAACAAACTCAAAAGTCCATCCACGTTTTGTTACGTTTACCCAAAACTCCCAATCTTCAAAACCATTTGTCATATTCTCATCATAACCTCCAGCTTCCTCCCAACATTGTTTACGATACAATGACGTAGCCATCATTCTATTTTCGAACATAATATCATTATAGGTATTACCAACCGGTTCTAATTTATAAAAAACGTCATGAATGTTTTTTCTGAAATATTTAGCATAACATGAAACTATACCAATTTTAGAATTATGTAATAACACAGGTAAAAGTAACTCTAAAAGACTTTCATGAAGAATATCATCTGAGTCTAACGGTAGGATAAAATTACCTTGAGATTTAGAAATTCCTAAATTGCGAGCACTAGATAAGCCACCATTTTCTTTTGATATATATTTAAAACGGTTGTCTTTTTGAACCCAAATATTAGCAACAATTTCGGTATCATCTTCACTACCATCATTAACAATGATACACTCTAAATTTTTATAACTCTGTTTTTCGACAGATTGGAGTGCTTCATCTAAAAAATGACCTTGATTATAACAAGGAACGACTATAGTAATTAAGTTTTCCAATTTATCATTTCGCATCTTGCAATATACAGTTACTTACCTTCATTTATTATAAAATTAATTTATCCTAAATGGAAAATTCTTTATTTACTAATTTATTTAAAACATTCATGCCAATATTTTTGATTGACTGAAACTTAAATTTATGACTGGCCTTTTTTAAACTCAAAAGTGTTTTTTCTCTAATACTAAAACTCAAATTACTAAACATTAACTTTTCAAAAGCTTTAATTTCTTTATTCATCTGAGTATAGTTATTGTAATAAAACTTAATTAAAAGAAATACCATAAACCGTTTAAGCTTATCACCAGATGAGTATTGAATTCCATTTACAAACATTTTTTTGAAAAAATACATTGAACTCTTATAAACAACTCTAACAGTTTTTAAGGTAGGTGTTTTATTAGTAAGCCTATATAAATTGTCAATTACATGAATCCTTTTAATGTCTAATTTAGGTGTTTGCAATATTCTAATATGAAAATCTAGATCTTGTAAACGTTGTAATTTTTCATCAAATGCAATTTGTTTAATACTTTTTGCTTTCCAAAGTGGTCCCATTGTATGCCAAGGAATTTCATAAGACAAAAACATGTCTAAATAAGAACGACAATTAGAATACTCTAGGTAACGATTAAAAATATTAATTTCATCTTGTTCTTCTCTAAAAGTACCTGTATCAAAAATAACAGCATCTATAGATTCATCATTAAAATAGCTAAGTCTACCTTCTAGACAAGAATGCTCTAGAAGGTCATCTGCATCCATAAAAAGGATAAACTTTCCAAGGCTATTCTCCTTACCTATATTCCTACAAGCATTTGCTCCTTTGGGTCTCTTTTGTGATCGCTTAAAAAGTTTAAAACGATTATCGCTTTTTATAAATTTCTCTATAATAATATAGGAATCATCTTTCGAACCATCGTCTACAACTATACATTCCCAATTTCTGAAACTTTGATGTTTAATAGAATTTAAAGTCTCAATTACTGTACAACTATTATTATATACAGGAATGATTATGGATACTAGAACCTGAGACATTTTTCTTTTTTTTTATTAATAAAACTTAGTACACAAAAATACTCTTCTTTATAAGTCTTAAGGTTTTTCTTACAGAACGTTTTTTGGAAAGCAATATAATTGGACTATACCATAAGACATTTTTCAATGTTTTAAAGTTATGGTTCGCCGTATTTTGAAACAAATGTACTCGCAATGTATTCAAACACTCTTGATAAACATTAGGATTGTTTACAAAAGATTTATCACGATACGTTAAGATGTCTTTTTTTATTGTAGGAAGAGAGCTTAAATAATCCATTAGTTTGATTGGTTCTTGGCAATGTATTTTAAAAATTAGATTTAAAGTAATGTCTTGCCAATTGAGTTTATGCCCAAACCTTTCTAATAATTTTTTTTTCACTTCATAAAACCTATCAAAATTTTTATTTTCAATATCACTAGTCAGACTTGACTTATGGAGTCTATAATCATAAAGATTTTCATCTACAAAATACATTGGATAAGATAAAGACGCAAAGAGCCAAAAAGCATAATCTTCAACAAGAAACAAGTCTTCCTGATATCCCTTTAAATCATAATATACATTACGCTTATATAAAAATGAACAGCCTATAGTATTAGAAAACAGCAACCTATTCATATTAAGATTTGTTGCTAAAGATATTACAGATGATTTATCATTAATGATTTGGTAGGAGCTATATACTATTGGGACTTGTTGAGCTTTTAAAACATTAACAAGTTTATCTAAAAAATTAACTTGCAAAATATTATCGTCAGAAGTCCAAGTCATCATACTGCCGTTAGCCAATTTATGACCAATATTTAAACTTGTGGGTAACCCTAAATTAACTGGATTTGAGCAAACAATGATCCTAACATCATTTTGTGCATATTTTTCGATTATTTCTAAGCTGTTATCTACCGAACAATCGTTTACGATGATAAGTTCAAAATTTTTGTAGGTTTGATTTAGACAGCTATCTAGAGCTTGACTTAAATATTCTGATCCATTATATACAGGAAGAATAATAGAAACTAAGTTTTCATTCTGCTTCATAAGTCCTTTTTCACAAGTTTATTAAACTTATGCCCTTTTTTTAATGTCAATCCTAAAATAATAGATAGAAAATAAGACACAGCATTAATAAACCCAAGATTCAATAAAACATGTCGTGTAATACCTCCAATATATCTTAAACTTGAGTGCTCTTTAGCCAAAGTATAACTTAAATCTATTGACGTTTTCAAAAAGAAACTGATAATACTCTTATTTTTAGATTCTTCAATGGCTTTTAAGGTTAAGTATTCTACATCTAATCGTTCTTTTAGTTTGGGTTTTGCATTGAGGTTAGAATATCTGTTTCCAATACTATCTCTATGGATTCTTCTATGACTCAAAATTTCATCTATAAAGTGACCTTGCCCTTTCACATAATCTATTAGAAACCTTACAAAAAAATTATACTCTTGACCACTTTTAAGTCTCTCATCAAAAGTTATGTTTAAAGTATCTCTAATTGCAACAAAATCTAAAGTCGTCCAGGCATTAGAATAGTTAGCAAAATTAAGTGCAGAAATTTTAAGATCATCTCTTAACCAATTATAATGTCTCCCTAATATTTCACCTGTATTATGATTAAAGTTAACACTGTCTACAACAACAAAATTGTATGAAGAGGATTCTAGAGTATTTACAGCCGTTTCTAAATGCTTTTCTAGCATAATATCATCACTATCATACCACTTTACATAGAGCCCTTTACTTTTATTAAACCCATAATTTCTACAAGCATTTGCACCCTTTAAAAGAAAATTTGGTCTTGAAAATAATTTAAATCTCGAGTCTAATTTAACAAAGCCCTGCAGAAAACTATATGTACCATCTGTAGAATGATCATCTACCAATATACACTCCCAATTTGTATATGATTGGTTTTGAATACTCCTTAAAGTTTCCTCTATAAGAGATATCCTATTATAAACAGGTATAATTATGGAAACTAAAGCTTTCATAAAGGTTTTTTATAAGCTTCTATTAAAAGTAGAATATTCTTTTTCAAGTTAAAGTTTTCTTCAATATTACGAATGCCTTTAGAGCTAAGTATAGACCATTGTTCTTTCTTATCAACTATTTTTTTGATACCCTCATATAAAGAATCAACATCATTGCTCTTCACAACAATAGCCTCTTTAATCAACATTCTTTTCACTGATCCAACATTAGTTGATAAAATAGGGAGTCCACAAGCCTGTGCTTCTAATAATACAGTTGGCAAAGCTTCTTCTAAACTACTCAAAATAAAAATTTGCGAATCACACATATAGTTTTTGATAACCTTTCTTGATTTTGCTCCAAGTAAAAAGACATGCTCATCTAGCCTTTCTGCAATTAAAAGGTCGTTTAAATTCTCTTTCTCAGCTCCAGATCCTATGATATTATATGTGAATTTTATTTTTGAATTTTCTCTTTTAAGCCTTGAAATTGCCTTAATTGCTACATCAAATCCTTTTATTTTAACAAGACGACCAACCGATAAAAAATTCAGAGTTTCGTTACTTAAAGAATATGGCTCTTTACATTTAAAAAAACTAGTGTTTATACCGTTAGGAATATCTAGGATTTGTGATTCTTGAAATCCAAAATTTAAAAGATTCTTTTTATTATAATTTGAAATAGATATGACTCTATCTATATTTTCAAGATAGTCTTTATAATATTGGGGATTCTTTATTCCTAGTCTGATATCATACCCATGAAAAGTGACATAAAGTTTAAAAGATTTTAAAACTTTTCGATATAAACTCATTTCATTTCCTGCTGGCCCAAAATGACAATGAACAATATCAAAATTCTCTTTGTAAAGATAATCAGCAATAAAAAAAGCAGACAAATTTTTAGCAGCTCTATTGAAAATTTTTTGATTTAAAGTTACTCTTAAAGCTTTTCTATGTGAAGAAAAAAATAGCTTATAAATTGACAGACAAAAGCTAACTGTCCTTTTAACTTTACTGGAATGAAATATATTGGCTTTAACATCTGTAATTTTATCAAGATTGTATTGAGAGTAATCTTTTAGAGCTATTGGGTTATTTAAATATTTTGCTGTTAATATTCTAACATCGCAGCCTTCATCAATTAAACCAACTATATGGTCTCTTACAAATGTTTCAGATATCGCCGGAAAAGATTCGACGTAAACAAGAACTTTTATAGGTTTATTTAAGACGCTCATAAATAACAACCATATTTAATCCTTTAAAATATTTCATTGACAATAGGAGCCTAATAAACCTAAGCTTATATAGGATTATGTAAGCCATTTTATCTAATAAGGAATTTTGATTTTTACTTACAAGTACAGTATTTCTATAAATTGTTTTGCAGATCATTTTCTTAAATCGTTCTGTTGCTCTAATTACTCTTTGTGGTTTTGTGTTTGGCGTACTTGTAAGCTTTACATCTATAAGTTTTAAATTAAAATTTTGCGGTATGTTTTTCATGGTTTTTAAATAAAACCTCGAAATATGATGAGGTGGCATATTTAAATGATGGTTTATTGAATCATTGAGTACATCATCATTACAAGGTACCGCAATTATTAAATTTCCTCCAACCTTTAATGTTGAAATAGAAGCCTCCATAAATTCATAGAGTTGTGGTACGTGTTCAGCAACATGAAAATTACAAACCGTATCATAGTATTTGAGGTGATCTTTAGAGTGATCTATTATAGATTGTTTTATTAATCTAATTCCATCTTGATTTGCTTTGTCAATGGCTAACTCATTATATTCTAATCCCACATATGATCCAACTTTGTCCCTAATGATTTTAGCAAAACTTGCATCTCCAGCACCTATTTCTAAAACGTTAGTTTCAGGAGTTATGTATTTTTTTGCAATTTCAAATTCTTCTCTTTTAGGATTATAATATCCCGAATATTTGTTTTGAAGTTCAATATAAAAATGCTCATTTCCAGCTAAGTGTGGTTCGAAAAACTTAAGCTCACAATTATTACAGTGAAATTGAATAAATGTTTCAGAAGCGAAATATTCTGTAACATCAATATCAAAGCTGTTTTTATATAATGAAGCACAATCAGCACTTCTTAAAGTCTGAAGCTTTTTAATTTGATTAGAATTACAAAGAATACAGTTCATTACTTGTAAATCCATTCGGTATCAATATGTAGATTTCCCCAATGTCCCATTGGTGCTTTTAAATTTTTGTGATTATCCCACGATATATTAAAGCCTATTGCATCTTGAACAGATTCTAAATCTCTTATCTCGTCTCCTATATAAAAAGACATACTGTAATAGCCTGGATTTAAATTTATATTAGTAATTTTTATTATCACAAAATTAATAGTATCCACTTCAAAACTAAGCCTATGCTGGTACATATTAGAAGCTCCTATAACACGCTCATGTTCATTTTTAAGTGTATATCCTAAGGTTACATTTTTAAGTTTATTCTCGTCAAAAACAACTTTTATATTTAAGGCATCTCCAGAACTAATGGTTGTGTTGTTGTTTAATAAATTTATAGATTTAAAAAGTGAATTACTTTTAAAATTTATTTTGGTTGTGCTTAATTCTTGTGTGAGATTGAGATAATGCTTTACAATCTTACTGGTATTACCTTCTTCAATGACATAACCATCTTTCAAAAGAATACATCTTGTACAAAGTTCCTCAATAGCAGCCATATTATGACTAACAAAAATGACAGTACGACCATCACCTTTAGAGATATCTTGCATCTTGCCAATGGCTTTCTTTTGAAACTCTGCATCACCAACAGCTAAAACTTCATCGATTACTAAAATATCTGGTTCTAAAAAGGCTGCAACAGCAAATGCTAAACGTACACGCATACCACTACTATAACGCTTTACAGGTGTATCTATATACATTTGACAACCAGAAAATTCAATAATCTCATCGATTTTGCTGTTAATTTCTGCTTTATTCATGCCAAGAATGGCTCCGTTCAAATAAATGTTTTCTTTTCCCGTAAGTTCAGGATGAAAACCAGTTCCTACTTCTAACAAAGACGCAATACGACCTTTAGTTTTAATAGATCCTGTTGTTGGAGATGTTACTCGTGATAATATTTTTAATAACGTTGATTTACCAGCACCATTTTTACCTATGATACCAAGTACCTCACCTTTTTTGACTTCAAAATTAATATTTTTTATAGCCCAAACATAATCTTGAGTTGCAGTAGCGCTGCGATCATTTACTGCACCAACTTTGGCATAAGGGTTTTCTTTGCCTCTTATTTGATGCCACCAACGATTAAGGTCATGACTTAATGTACCTGTGCCAACATTACCCAAACGGTATTGTTTAGAAATATTTTCAACTTTTAAAATAGTCTGTTGACTCATAATTTATTTAAATGGACAGGTTTTCTGTAATGAGTATNGTAAAGCNTCNATTNTTGTTTTTTCTGGAAGTAACACTGNTTCAAAATCGAATAGTAAGTCTTCTATTTTCTTTAANGTTAATTGCTTTGGATTCTCTTCTATGATGTTTTTAAAATGAATACCTACAGAATCAAAATAATCATAAAACTTGATATTATCACCAGATAGTTTCTCTGAAAATTTAATCCATAATGATGGTATTGCATAGGCATGAGAAACTATTACGCCATGTAAAGAAGATGACACAGTACGTTCACATTCTAAAATTTCATCTGTCGTTTTCTCTACATTGTTTGTCAATAAATTAATAACTTTTATATCTGGATTATCTTTAAATCTATCATTTATACTTTTAAAATCGACATAATGTGGGATGATACCCAGTTTATATTTTTTCTCAATTTTTGGATTATAATACTTAGGCATTAATAACGCTGGATCACCGTAGTTCTCTGGACATTGAAACCCTTTTTCTAAAATCGCAGCTCTAGTTCTGGGACCTCTAACTGAAAGAAATTTAGCCTCTCTAATAGTATCATCTTTCTTTATGATGCCACTACCCCAAACCACAGATTTTTTTTTGTGCAGAAGATAATATGCTACCAATTACAAGGTAGTGTTTCAGTAAATGTTTATATAAGCCTTTGGAAGGATGAGTTANAGTTTTTACTTTTCTATTAGATATCCTTTCTACAAGATATTTAGACATAAGGTCACCATAATTTTCTAAACCATTGTCCCGTTTTTCTTGCCAAAAATATAAATGAATTGCCATAAATTAAACGGTATCTATAAATGTCTTTTCTGTTCTATTAAAAATAAGTAATCCTATAAGAAATATAAGTATTGAAATGATTAATGTATATGTAAANCCAAACCAAGTAAATGTTCCTGTATCTAAAATCATATACCNAAAACCTTCTATAATTTGTGTGAGTGGATTATACTCTACAATCCATGAATATTGTGGTTGTTTAATCTTTATTTCAGATAAAGGATAAGGCACTGCAGATATATACATTAATAAACTCACGCCAAAACCCACCAAAACTGTTAAGTCTCTATANTTGGTTGTTGCTGCGGAAATTGACATTCCTAACCCTAACCCTAAAAGAGCCATCATTATTACATAAATAGGGAATAATAATAAATTTAAATTTGGANTTATATCACTGCCTTTAAGAACATAAAACACATAAAATATAATAAGAATNCCAATTTGTATCGCAAACTTTAATAGATTGGAAATGGTTGTTGCCATTGGCATAATTACTCTTGGAAAATAAACCTTACCAAAAATTGCTGCATTTTTTTTAAATGTGTCTGAAGTTCCTGTAAGACACTCTTTAAANTAATTCCAAGCTGTAATTCCTGCTAGATTAAATAAAAATGAAGGTACTGCTCCTGTTTCAATATTAGCGATGTTATTAAATATAAGTGTAAATATTACAGATGTAAATAAAGGCTGAATTAAAAACCAAAGTGGNCCTANNATTGTTTGTTTNTAAACCGTTGTAATTTCACGCTTNACCCACAGCATTAGTAAATCACGATACTGCCAAATCTCCTTGAAGTTTAGTTCAAACAAACCTCTTTTGGGAGAAATCTCATATAACCATTCGTCNTGTTTTATCGCCAAANCTTAGCTTTTATTTTTTTTAAATAAACGTTTATACCAAGATACTTTCACATCCTGATCATGATAACCTTGCCCGTAACCACCATAACCATAACCATAACCGTAGCCGTAACCATATTTGGCTTTTTGCTCAAAGCAGTTTAATACAAAGCTCATATTAGTGATTTCACCTGTTCTATATTTTTCATTAATAGTATTTAGCATTCCCTTTTTTGTCACGCCTTGTCTTACAATATAGATTGAAGCGTCTGCATAGCGCTCAAGTGTTAAAGAGTCTGCAACCAAACCTATCGGTGGACTATCCAAGATAACATAATCGTAAGACTCCTTAAGTTCTGATATAAANCTATCCATTGAATCTTTCATTAATAGTTCTGATGGATTTGGAGGAATAGGTCCAGATGTAATAATATCTAAATGCTCAATTTTTGTAGACTGAACTATTTCACCAATAGTTGCATCATTAATTAAATAATTAACTACACCTTTATTATTTTTAATATCAAAGTCTTCAAAGATTTTTGGCTTCCTTAAATCTAAACCTACAAGCACTGTTTTGCGCTCACTTAATGCAAAAACAGAGGCAATATTCATAGAACAGTAGGTTTTTCCTTCACCACTAATAGAGGATGTTAATAAAACGGTTTTACTCCCATCAATCCCTTGTTTTCTATATATAAATTGCAAGCTGCTTCTTAGCGCCCTAAACCCTTCAGAAATNGCAGATCTAGGTGTGTCTAGAACTACAAGNTTTGACTCTAATTTACTTTTCCCAATTANNCCTAANATAGGTATTGGAGATAGTTTNTGAAGNTCNTCTGTAGTGTGAATNGAATTATCNAANAANACNNTTANAAANACNANCANNANAGGNANTATGAGTTCCAAANANNAANCCCATAACATAGTTTAGCCTCGTATTAGGGCCAACTCTAGAAGCNGAAACTGGCTTTGCTTTATCTACTAATAAAACATCACTAACATTTGCNGCTTTTACTAATCGTGCCTCATTAAGNTTACTTAAAAACATATTATAAGACTGCTCGTTAATATCAAAACGACGCTGAATTTTTAGTAAGTCTTGTTGCTCTCTTGGCAAACGCCTAATCTGGGATTCATATCTAGAAAGCTCTGCTTCTACTCTACTTTTTTCAGACTCTAATAAACTTCTTGATGATTTTATATTTTCAAACAGGACGTTTTTGGCTGCATTTATCTGCCTATCTATATCATCAAAAATTGGGTTATTTTCTTTGTATGCATATTGATACCTACTGCGTTGCTCTGCTAAATTCAATATGTTAGATACCAATGCAACAATACTACCTTCTGCTATTCCTGCTACAGATGGTGCTGGAACACTACTGTAATCTGTCCTAGTTTGTAAATAGGTNTCAAGAGTATTTAGATAATCTATTTGTCTATTTAAATCTGTTAACCTGGTATCTAATGTCGATGTTTTTACAGAGAGCTCATCATTTTCTGTATCTATATTTACAATTGCATTTTTAGTTCTAAATGCATTCAACTCGCCTTCTACAGTTTCTAATTGTTCGCCTTGTTCTTTTAAACGCTCTTCAATAAAAGCTATAGTGTTTGTGGCAAATTGGTTCTTTTGCTCTAATAAGTTTACACTAAGAATATTTACTGTAGCATTTAAATAGTCTGAAAGCCTTTTCTTATTATGTCCCGTTAGTGTTAANTTTAAAACAGATGATCCGGTAGACTCAGGCAAAACTCTTATGTTAGTGTATTTTGAAACTACAGATTCTGCTTTAGAAAATCGTATAAAATAGGGTGTAGTAGTCTGCGTATTTAATTCATCTTTATGCACAACGCCTTCAAAAAAAGGCAACCTAATAGGTACCCCAAATTTAAAATCACGTTCAAAAGATGACTTACTTACAGTTAGCGTACTGTCTTTTAAACTACCATAGTGGTGTAATAAAAGCTTTTTANTTTCTGGAAAGTTAGTAGACAGATTAAATATAGAGTCGTTTTTTACTTTAATCTGCATATCTGTATGCAGCATTTGAAAAGCAGTAGTGTCTATTTTTACTTTAAATGGAGTTTTCCCATACGTATCTATCCTTTGGTACTCACCATCTTTTTCGTAGTTAATATANTATTGAAGTTTCTCTACAACTTCTGTATTGTGCTTTCTAGTTCTTAACGCTATAAGAACTGTATTTACTTTATCTGTAGTGCCACCCCAATTAAATGTAAGACTAGTATTNCTTGTAAAAAATGGGTTTTGATTGTCTTTAATTGANACTAGGTTACTTGAACTGTAAACNTCTAATTTTCTTACATTTATGTAATAAGCAATTCCTAACCCTATAGCAATAGAGATTAAAAACAATTTCCAATAACTTAATACTTTAAACAGNAATCCTTTAAAGTCGAAAGTCGAACTTAAATCGCTAATATCAAATTCTTCGTCGTCTCTCATCCTTATAATCTAACAAATAATAAAACTGTTGTAACTAATAGGGTAAGCACAGAAATTGCAGTTGTAAAAGATTGTATTCCTGTTGTTCCCGTACCTAATGCTTTTTGAGGTAATGGGTCTACAACTATTAAATCATTAGGCTGTATAAAATAATAAGGAGAGTTTACTGCATCNAACGATGTTAAATCTATATGGTGAACACGCACGCCATCTGGGTAGGTTCTTACAATTTTTACGTCTGTCCTGTCTCCAGTTACGGCTATGTCTCCAGCATTTGCAATAGCTTCCATAATGGTAACCTGAGTCTTATAAAGCACTTGGCTTCCTGTACCTATTTCTCCTAATGTTGTATAACGTATTCCTGCTAGTTGTACTGTTACAAAAAGCTTTGATGTTTCTTCCTTAAAATAATTTTTATAAAGCAATTCTTCAATCTTCAGTCTAACTTCTTTTTGAGTTAATCCTAATACATAAACTTCACCTAGTTCTGGAACTCTTATATTTCCTCTGGCATCAACAAAGAAACCTTCATAATACAATCCTTCTTCTCCTTGATTTTGGCTTGAAGAGGTCTCTTTAGGCGANGGATTAAACATTGCAGATAAATCTTGATCTAAAGTTTTAATCTTTATACTCAATAAATCATTAACCTGTAAACGGTAAGGTTGCTGTATACGTTGCACATTTACAACACTATCAAGCTGAGATGTATTCTCCTGTAAATAAGTTAATCGCTCTGTGCTTACACACGATGAGACACTTACTACAACTAGCATGATAATTATGATATGTACAATTCTCATGGGGAAAGATATTATTAGACAAATATAGGTTTTAAGCTGTAAAGTAAAAACCAGATAACAGCAATAGGTGTTTTTCTTTTANTTGTNTAAATTGATGGTAAATTGTANGCTNAGATTTACAAATATGAGTTTACAACTAGTAGAACTTTAAATTTANAATTCTCTTTAATACGTTAACATATAACTCTATNTTTCGTATTGANATNTNNTTATTTACCGTTTAGTTAAGCTGTTTTTAAAAGCTTTTTTACTGCAGCTTTCATTTTATCATCTTCAGAGCGTTGTTTNGTCCTTCCTAAATTCCCTTCAATATATAAGTTTGGNANNTGATGAATTANATTATCTTCAAACTCTGATATACAGATAAGTTTTTTCATATTAGCATACTCATAAACATCTGTATTCACCTTGCATTTNACACTATACTCCTTAACTTTAAAATAAGGCATATTNAGTGCTTTCTTNATTTTATTTANTAATCTCACCAAAGCATTAGGTCGCTTAACCTTTACCAANTCATTAAAATTAAAGACTTCTCCTACTCGTAGTAATTCATCTTTAGTAATTATAAATGTAGCTTGGTGTACATTAGAAAAATGTGCAAATACCTTATTGCCATGACGCTCAACAGAATTATAATCCCATTCAAAATCGGCATGATATCCTGGATAATATTTATTGCCTTGTGGGTCTTCTTCGTATTGTATTAATCCTGTAATTCTATCATTAGGCAATAACTTACTGTACTCAATATGTTTATCAACATGATGCTCTTTAAATAAATGGTCATTCTCACCATATATAAANATATCNTAGTTGTCTTTGTTGTCCCAAATTACCTTTCTACAGGTTAATGGTAAGTATTGGTAATTATCTAAAGTNATAACATTTACTGTTTCAACATTTGGTAACTCTAATGNTATGTTAGAATTTACAACTATTGTTGTATCGTAATTCTCAAAACTGTTTAACTCATTAACAACGCGCTCTAAATAGGAAATTTGTTCATCTCCATAATTTACTAAAACAGCTAAAATCTTTTTCTTCGCGCTCATAAATTTGTTTCAAACAATTAAAATAAATCTTTGCTTTATCCCAATTTACAATTAGTGTAAATTTAATTCAGCATTATAGGTTTCTAGTTTTCAAAAGTAAAGTTTATACGTAAAATATTCACATTATTTTTTTCAATTGAAGAATNCNNGTTTTCTAATCACTTTAGAAATTTCAGATTAATTANTAATAAAAAGAATAAGAATNTTGCTATTAAAGTAAAACTCTAATGGTGCGCAATCGGAATATTTCTACGTATTTTGCAAAAAAGAAAATACATTGAATTACGCTTCATTTGAAAACATCTCCAAATCATATGGAGAACGCATTTTGTTCACAGACATTTCCTTTGGAATAAGTGANGGTCAAAAAATTGGCTTTGTTGCTAAAAACGGAACTGGTAAAACTTCTTTGCTTAATATACTATCTGGCGCAGACCAACCAGACCAAGGAAATGTAATTTACAGAAACGGCCTTAAAGTTGAATTTCTTGCTCAGGAACCAAATCTTAATCCAGAGNTTAGCATAGAGGAAACNATTTTTGCTTCAGACAATGACACTTTAAAAATTATTGAACGCTATGAACAAGCTCTCAAAAACCCAGATGATGCAGATGCTTACCAAAAGGCTTTTGAACAAATGGATGCTCAAAATGCTTGGGATTTCGAAACGCAATACAAGCAAATTCTTTTTAAATTAAAATTAGAAGATTTAAACAAGAAGGTAAGTAATCTTTCTGGTGGTCAAAAAAAACGTCTTGCTCTTGCAACTATACTTCTTAACAAACCAGAACTTCTTGTTTTAGATGAACCAACCAACCATTTAGATTTAGAAATGATTGAATGGCTAGAAGAGTATTTTAGAGTTGAAAATCTTACACTCTTTATGGTTACTCACGATCGCTATTTCTTAGATCGTGTGTGNAACGAAATTATTGAGCTAGACAACGGTCAACTGTATAGCTACAAAGGTAACTACAGCTATTATCTCGAAAAAAAAGAACAACGCCATAGTGTTGAGCAAACAAATACAGAGAAAGCGAAACAACTTTACAAAAAGGAGTTGGAGTGGATGCGTAGACAGCCAAAAGCAAGAACAACAAAATCTAAATCTAGAATAGACGATTTTTCAGATATTAAGGCAAGAGCACATAAACGTCGTAATGATCACGAAGTNCAGCTTGANCTTAATATGGAACGTTTGGGTAATAANATTGTGGAGNTNCACAATGTATCTAAAGCTTTTGAGAACAAGAATCTTTTTGCAAATTTTGATTATAATTTTCAACCTGGTGAGCGTGCTGGCATTATTGGAAAAAATGGTACTGGTAAAAGTACATTCCTAAATATGCTTACCGGTAACTTAAAACCAGATACCGGAAAGATTGTAATTGGTGAAACCGTAAAATTTGGATATTACACACAAAAAGGAATTACAATAAAAGAAGGCCAAAAAGTAATAGATGTAATCAAAGAATTTGGAGACCATATACCTCTTAAGAAAGGNCGTACTATTTCTGCAGCTCAACTTTTAGAACGCTTTTTATTTGACAGGAAAAAGCAATATGATTTTGTTGAAAAATTAAGTGGTGGTGAGCAAAAACGTTTATACCTATGTACTNTACTCATACAAAACCCCAACTTTTTAATNTTAGATGAACCTACCAATGATCTTGATATACTTACTCTAAATGTNCTAGAAAANTTCTTGTTAGATTTTCCTGGATGCCTTTTGGTGGTATCTCACGACCGTTACTTTATGGATAAAATAGTAGATCACCTATTGGTGTTTGAAGGNGAAGGAACCATAACAGATTTTCCTGGTAATTACTCAGATTACCGNGCTTATGATGCCTCTAAGGCACCAGAACCAAANAAAAATGAACCTAAGCCTACTGAACAAAAATCTTCTTGGAAAGAAAACCAAAGCTCAGGAGGATTATCCTATAGTGAACAAAAAGAGTTTAAGCGATTAGAAAAAGATATTGAGAAATTAGAAAAGGAAAAGGCGAAACTTCAACAAGAATTCTTAAATGATTTATCTCCAGAAGACATTGAAAAAAAATCGAAACGTCTTGGTGAGATTAATGATGCCATTACAGAAAAAGAAGAACGCTGGCTTGAGCTTTCAATGACCGCTGAAGGATAATCGTTGCAATTAATACCACAGAAAAAAATCACTTTATAATTAGTTTAACACAAGTGTTAAACCTCTCACAAGCTGGTCTTTAAATTATATTTTTTTGTTGAATCCTTAGTATNTTTAGGTAAACAAAAAAAAATAATACTATGAAAACCACACTTGAAGAAGCAAAAGAAAATAGCCACGAAGATATTGTAAACCATTTACAGCAACTTCTGGAAAAGAACTATGATGCAGAAGCTGGTTATAAAAAAGCCATGACAGATGCAGATAGCTCTCAACTTAAAAATTTCCTTAAGCAACAAGCTGTTCTTAGAAACCGTTTTGCAACAGAACTAGATAAGGAAATTAGAGATTTAAACGAAACACCTAAAGAAAAAGGTAGTGTAACAGGTTCTTTACACAGAACTTGGATAGATATTAAAACTGCTGTTACTGGTAATGACGATGAAGCTGTTTTAGAAGAATGTATTAGAGGAGAAAAAGCAAGTGTTAGTGAATATGAAGATGCATTAACCAACCAACAGTTTCCTCCTAAAATACAGCATACACTCACTAAACAAGTAGATGAAGTTAAAGCTACTTTACACAAAGTAAAATCTTTAGAAGATTTGAAAGATTAATCTATAACTATAATGCAAAAAAGCTCTGTATATTTCTACAGAGCTTTTTTTTTATATCTATAATTTAATAAAGAGCGTTAGCCTATCTTTAAGCCGTTTTCGACCTTTAAATCGGGATGTAANAATGTGACATCCTTTCCATTTACTGCACCTAAAACTAAGCACTCACTCATAAATGTTGCAATTTGCTTTTTAGGAAAATTTACTACAGCTATTATTTGCCTTCCTATTAAATCTTCTTTAGAATATTGGGTAGTAATCTGGGCAGAAGTTTTTTTAACTCCAANCATCTCACCAAAATCTATNCTTAATTTATAAGCAGGATTTCTAGCTTCAGGAAAATCTTTAACTTCAAGAATGGTTCCNACACGCATATCTACGCGCTCAAACTCACTCCAAGTTAAATTATTCATTATGATGAATTTTCAGCTTTTCCAACATNTCTTTAGAAACCTGAGTAGCGCTGGCATCGTAGTTATCTACTAANANTCCNTTTTCTCCATCTTCNGTTTCAATAACATACAAAATGCTATTGTCTGATGGATTTGTGGCACCTTCAAATCTGTAAAATTTTACAACATCTAATTTGCCTGCTGGCCAAGTTTTCTTTTTAGACTTAGCCTCTACGCCTTCTTCAACAAGATTAAAATCTACGTTGTAACCTTCTTCTTGCAAGTCTTTTATTGCTATTGATAATGATGTATATCCTTCTTTCATTGGTTTTGTTTTCATTAAAGATACTAAGCTTACTAAGGCTTACCAAGATTTTAAGGATACTTTAAGGAGATTTTATGTAACCATTGTCTTATTTTGATGACCTATAGTTTAATAACTCTAATTATTACACGNATGTCTTTAACTCCTTCCAACATGTTACCATTAGGTACCAAAGCNCCAACTTTTAATTTGGTAGATGCTGTAACAAAAAACAGCTATTCTTTAGAAGATATTAAAGGTACAAAAGGTACTGTAGTTATGTTTATATGTAANCATTGCCCTTTTGTAAAACATGTAAATGATGAACTTGTAAGAACNGCAAATGATTATCGTGTAACGGGCTTTGGATTTGTAGCTATAAACAGTAATGATATTGAAAAATATCCTCAAGATCATCCAGATCTTATGTGGAAAACTGCTAGAGAAGAAAACTATCCGTTCCCTTACCTTTTTGATNCTACCCAAGANGTNGCNAAAGCTTACANAGCAGCTTGTACGCCAGATTTTTTTGTATTTGATGCAGAATTAAAGCTAGTTTACAGAGGCCAATTAGATAACTCTAGACCAGGAAATGGAATTCCTGTAAATGGTAGAGACCTTAGAGAATCTTTAGATAATATATTAAACAACAATCCGCAACGNAAGGATCAAAAACCAAGTATTGGTTGNAANATTAAATGGAAGTCTTAATTATAGNCTTTAAANAAATAAAGGGTAAAATTTGAATACTCAAATTTTACCCTTTTTGATATCTCAAAGTGATTTTTAGATCACTTTTACTTCACATTTACTAACTCTACATCAAACTTAAGAGTTGCTCCACCAGGAATTACACCACCAGCGCCACGTTCACCATAAGCAAGATCTGAAGGAATTATTAAAGTAGCTTGATCGCCTACGTTTAGTAATTGTATACCTTCATCCCAACCTGCAATTACTTGGCCTACACCTAATGGAAAATCAATTGGTTCATTTCTTTTAAATGAAGAATCGAACACTGTACCATCCATTAACATCCCTTTGTAATGTACAGAAACTGTTTTTCCTTTTTCTGCAGCTTTACCATCACCTTTTTTAGTGATATTATAATATAAACCGCTGTTAGTTTTTGTAAAACCTTCGGTTGCTTTTGCTAAAGCTTCTTCTTCACGTTTTTTAGCATCTGCTATACGTTGTGCTTTGCTTTCATTAAAATTCTTAAAGGTTTCAACAGCATCAAAAGCTTCAGCATCTTNACCTTCTCTAATNATTTCAACNTGATTTATAAGGTCACCTTGCTTTATTTTGTTAACTACATCTTGCCCTTCAACAACATAACCAAATACAGTATGCTTNTTATCTAACCAAGCTGTTTCACCATGTGTTATAAAAAACTGACTTCCATTTGTTCCAGGACCTGCATTAGCCATACTTAAAGTACCTGGCTTATTGTGTTTTAGCTCTGGGTGAAACTCATCATCAAAATTGTAACCAGGACCGCCAGCTCCAGTTCCTTGTGGATCTCCACCTTGTATCATAAAGTCTGCAATAACACGGTGAAATTTAAGACCGTCATAATAAGGTGTCCCTAAATCTTTAGCGCTATTTTCTTGTTTTCCTTCTGCAAGTGCTACAAAGTTGGCAACTGTTCCTGGAGTTTTCTGAAACTCTAATTGTATAAGAATATCGCCTTTACTTGTCTCAAGCTTAGCGTATAAACCATTATTCATAATTGTNATTTTTAATGAAGTGCAAAAATACGAATTACTAAATGTAAAACCCCATAATATTATGGATTCGTAACTCTATTTGGCTTAACTACAAACGGTGTAAACCAATCCCATGTTAACCCTATTGAAAATCTTGGGAAGCTATCTACAAACCTGTAATTATAGTCATCATAACCAAATGCAAATTTGGCAAATATCCCTAAGTCTTTATCCCAAGGATATACAATTGCTGTGGTTTCACTTCTAAACACTTCTGCACTTGGGTGTACATCTGGATGCAAGAATACTTCTTGTCCTAAAGTATATCTAAATCCTTTTAAATGTGAAGTAAACTCATAACTAGCTTCTATTTGATGCCTTCCATAAATGTCTATATCTTCTGGATTATAACCTCCAAATTGAAATGCTCCTAAGAAACGCCTATGGTATAATTGATAGGTTAAGGTTAATGAATGTATGGTTTCTGGTAAATTCTCATCATTAAATTTGTTAATCCTATAGTTTAAAGACAAACGTGTTAAGTTGGTAGAGAAGTTTCCTGAAGATCTATTTAAAATTGCAGCCAAATCTGTATCATCTGTTATATCTTCATAGAGTGCTGTACTTTCTGGAGTGTTGTCTTCTAACTCCTCACTAAACGCAGATCCGGACTGCCCATTTGAAAAGTGACCAGACTCCAATGCAGCAGTTAAGAAATTATTGTTGTTTGTCTTAATTATAGATTGAAATCCTAAAAACGCTTTATAAGATGGTGTCTTTACAGGTTTAGAGTTTTCATCATAAATCCTAAACTGAGGCTGTATACTTAAATAAATAGCATCTCCTCTTACAATAGTATCTCTATTTAAAGCTTCTCGGATATCGTTATATACGCTATAATATACAACGGGTTTTGCCTCTAATAATATACGTTCGTAATCATTATTTCCAAATCCGCCTGTTAAATAAGGGCGTTCAGATATTGGATAATAGTCTTTAAAAGACCTATTAGCGTTGGATTTTTGGGCTTGTGAATTTATGCCCAATAAAAGGCTGAATATTAAAAGTGCTAGAATTTGGGAACTGGCACGTAATCTCATAATTTAAGTTTTTACAAATTTAAGGGTTTGGCTTTGCTTAGGCATTTAGATTATGAAAACTATAACTAGTTTTCCTCTTATTTTTTACCTACACACCAAATTGAGTAAGGTGATGATCTAAGTGTTTGCTAAACATGGTATTCCATTCTTTTATAGTTAATGGCCCAAAAGAATGAGACTCTTTCCCATTAAAATGAGATTCACCCAGTTGTTGTGTTTTTTCCAGATGCTGTATTAACCTGTCTTTTTCAGTTTTAAATTTGCGCTCATCCCTAATTAAAAATGCTGGTGCAGTACCTCCATTTTTTTTAAATGGTTTATCTCCTACTACATAATTCTTAATTAATAGTTTTATTAAAAGTTTCTTTAAGCCTTTCGGCCTTGGATGTTTATCTTCATAAATTAACTCATAAGTAACATTGCAGTGAGCCAACATTTTTTCGACACTCATCTTTCCCCATTGCGGTTTTGTTTCTGGTGTAAGGTTATGTATTCTATTTATAAATTCTGAAGTGCCTTTTTCTGTAAAAACATTGGTCATANCTGGTTGGTATTACTTGTTAAAAAATTTAATTCATTATATATAACTGGTTCGCTAGTGNTTGGCGTATTTCCTAGATANGCTTTNCCTCTAAGCTTTTGCACNGTATGTGCAGAGAANTCTTCATCTGGATAGGGCTGTATTAAAGATGTNATTGTTTGCTCGNCTAAATGATCATCAACATTTGTTATCCATTGATCTGCTATATCTTCTGGCAAAATTAGAGGCATTCTTGGGCCTTCTAATTTTGGATTGTTATGTATTTTAGAAAGTAATGCATTTCCTTTAGTAGTTACTATTGAAAACGTATTTAAATGTCCGCCNGTTTCTGGATCTTCCCAAGTATTCCATAATCCTGCCATTGCCATTGCCGTGTTATCTTTCTTATGAATATAAAAGGGATACACCTGTCCATTGTAGTGATGGTGCTCATAAAAGCCATCAACATAAAAGAGGCAGCGTTTATGTTTAGCAGAATCTCGAAAAGACGGTTTTTCGAAAATTGTTTCACCTCGTGCGTTTAAGGTCTTATTCCATANCTGTTTTTTTTGAGTGGTATCTTTTACCCAATGTGGCACTAAGCCCCAAGTTGCAACTTCTGGAAAATTTGGAGAACGATCTGTATAAATAAGTACTTCTGGATGATTAAATCCAGATGCATGATGCAAAGGCAAATCTGTTAAAGGTAGTAGCCTATCTTCTATTTCCTCTAATGCCAATAAATCTTGAGCGCGCCTTACACGCTCTANTTGTGCTTTTTTACTTGTTTTTATATCGTAACACATATTTTAATTATGGTTAACTATTNCTCTAATATNTTAACGCTCTTAATACGAATATCTGTTAATGGTCTATCTAAATTGTTTGTTTCAGCATTTGCAATTGAATCAACAATATTTAAACCACTTACAACTTCTCCAAAAACTGTGTAATTCTGGTCTAAGTGTGGCGTACCTCCAATAGTTTTATAAACTTTCCTATGTTCTTTTGGTATGGTATACCTTTCAAAATCTTCAAACTCATTTGCTAGCTTTATAATACTATCATTAAGTTTTTTATATAAAGTTTGATCTCCAACAATTTCTGCCTGCTGTAAAGCATTAACCAAATCCTTATGCTTAAAGCTATTTTTAAATTTATGTTCTCTTAGCCAGCCGTTAATTCTATCTTCATTTAATTGNAATAAACTATCGTTCTGAATTTTTCCNTGTACAATATAAAATTGTGTACTACTTGATGCACGCTCTAAATTTCCATCTCTCGCAGCAGCTAATACTCCTTTTTTATGGAATAAGTCTGGATGAAACTCAGCAGACACTCTATATGGCAACTCGCCTTCTCCCAAAGTATCTTGTGGTTTTGCATCTTTACTTTTAATATCACCACTCTGTATCATAAAATCTTTAATTACTCTATGAAACAATACGCCATTTAATGTACTGTCATTAGCTAGTTTTATAAAATTATCACGGTGTTTTGGAGTTTGGTTGTATAGCTTTACAACTATGTTTCCTTTAGTGGTATTAAGTTGAATTTGAGTTGGAGAATTCTTAACCTGATCTTCACTAGTCGNTTGTTGTTTGCAAGATATTATAGTTAATAGGCTAGTTACCAAGATTAAAAAACGGTGAGTTGTAGTCATTATGCGCGTTAATTTAGTTGTATAAATATAAGTAAACTGGTANTCTAATCGTTTCAATCTTTATGGTTAAAACAAAAAAAATCCGCAACTCTTTCGAGTTGCGGATTTATATATAATAGAAATCCGGTTAAGGATTGAAGCTTATTTTACTTCTTCAAAATCTACATCTTCTACNTCGCTACCTTCAGAAGAACTAGCATCACCTTCAGCTTGACCAGCATCTCCAGTTGGAGCGCCTTGTTGAGCTTCTGCTTGTGCTTTGTACATTTCTTCACTAGCTACTTTCCAAGCTTCGTTTATCTTATCTAAAGCTGGTTGAATTTGGTCTACATCGCCAGTTGCGTGTGCAGCCTTTAACTCAGTTAATGCTTCTTCAATTGGTGCTTTCTTATCATCAGATAATTTATCACCAAATTCTTTAAGTTGCTTTTCCGTTTGGAAAACCATAGCATCTGCCTCGTTAATCTTATCAACTTTTTCTTTAGTCTTAGCATCTGCATCTGCATTNGCTTCAGCTTCAGCTTTCATTTTCTTGATTTCCTCTTCGCTTAAACCAGAAGACGCTTCAATCTTAATATCTTGCTTCTTACCAGTTGCTTTATCTTCTGCACTTACTTTAATGATACCGTTAGCATCAATATCGAAAGTCACTTCAATTTGAGGAACACCACGTTGTGCTGGTGGAATATCAGACAAATGGAATCTACCAATTGTCTTGTTATCTGCCGCCATTGGACGTTCACCTTGTAATACGTGAATTTCTACACTTGGCTGGTTATCTGCCGCCGTTGAGAAGACCTGAGACTTATTCGTAGGAATAGTCGTGTTTGCTTCAATCAACTTAGTCATAACGCCACCCATAGTTTCAATACCTAGAGATAATGGTGTAACATCTAATAAAAGAACGTCTTTTACGTCTCCTGTTAATACACCACCTTGTATTGCAGCACCAACAGCTACAACCTCATCTGGGTTTACACCTTTACTTGGCTTCTTACCAAAGAATTTCTCTACAGCTTCTTGTACTGCAGGAATACGTGTAGAACCACCAACAAGGATAACCTCATCTATATCACTCTTGCTTAATCCAGCAGCTTTAAGTGCTTTTTCACAAGGAGTAATTGTGCGTTTNACTAAATCATCAATTAATTGCTCAAATTTGCTACGTGTTAATGTACGNACCAAGTGTTTTGGTCCGCTTGCAGTAGCTGTAATGTAAGGTAAATTAATTTCTGTTTGGTTAGAAGAAGACAACTCAATTTTTGCTTTCTCTGCAGCTTCCTTAAGACGTTGCAACGCCATAGGATCTTTCTTAAGGTTCATATCTTCTTCAGATTTGAACTCATCTGCCAACCAGTTAATTATCTTTTGGTCAACATCATCACCACCAAGGTGTGTGTCACCATCTGTAGATAATACTTCAAAAACGCCGTCACCTAATTCTAGGATAGAAACGTCATGAGTACCACCACCAAAGTCAAATACAACAATCTTTTGGTCTGTATCTTTCTTATCTAAACCATAAGCCAATGCAGCAGCAGTAGGCTCATTAATAATACGCTCTACTTTAAGACCTGCAATCTCACCAGCTTCTTTAGTTGCTTGGCGTTGGCTATCATTAAAGTATGCCGGTACTGTAATTACAGCTCCAGTAACGTCTGTACCAAGATAATCTTCTGCTGTTTTCTTCATTTTCTGAAGAATCATAGCAGATAATTCCTGTGGTGTATATAAACGACCGTCTATATCTACTCTTGGCGTATCGTTATCTCCTTTTTTTACATCGTATGCAGCACTTTCAACTTCTTTAGAAGATTCACTGAATTTGTTACCCATAAAACGCTTNATAGAAGAAACCGTTTTTGTTGGGTTAGTTACTGCTTGTCTTTTTGCNGGNTCNCCNACTTTAATCTCNCCNCCNTCTACAAANGCNATNACAGAAGGAGTNGTNCNNTTACCNTCNGCATTNGGNATNACCGTAGGCTCGTTACCTTCCATTACGGCAACGCAACTGTTGGTAGTACCCAAGTCAATTCCAATTATTTTACTCATCTTAATATATTTTATTAGTGTTCAAAATTGTTTTCTCGACTACTAAAAGTCAAAAGATGTGCCACTAGAATGATTATGACAGAGTGTCAGAAATAAAAACTATAAATGAAAACTTAGGCAGTTGCTTGAGTCNTTAANAGCTTTTTTGAATANAAATTACAAGTTACTGTTTCGGGTGTTCCCCTAAATCGGGTCGGGCTTTCGCCGTTACACGGTAACGTGCTCTATCCCTAACACAAAANANCTTATTTACAGACCCTAACCTAATACANTTTGCCAAAGCCTTATTTCTTATCTTTCACAAACCAAACTGTAACANACCTTTGAAAAAAGACAACATTAAAAAACCACTACANTACATTATTCTCCTAATTTTAGCAGGAGAAGCNGTTTTTATTTTACCTTTTGTCTTAGCGAGAGTGTTTAGGGCTACCGTTTTAGATGTNTTTCAAGTAACTAATACACAGCTTGGTTATTGTTTTTCAATATATGGCTTAGTGGCGTTAGTGTCTTATTTGTTTGGTGGTCCTTTAGCAGATAAATTTCAACCTAGAAAATTAATGGGAATCTCTCTCATATTAACTGCCATAGGTGGTTTTGTATATGCCAACAATCCATCATACACAACGTTAAAAATNCTTTATGGATATTGGGGTTTTACTACAATTTGTTTGTTTTGGGCAGGTATGATTAAAGCAACTCGNATTTGGGGTGGCACAGACAGCCAAGGTAANGCATTTGGTTTTTTAGATGGTGGTCGTGGTTTGGTAGGTGCCTTATTTGGACTTTTAGGGGTATTAATTTTTGCATTTCTTATGCCAGATAATGATGTAGACCTTAATACTATTGNACAACGTGAAGCATTTAAAGCTGTTATCTTAATAACATCTGGCATTGTAATACTAATAGGACTATTAGTTTATTTCTTTTTAAAGCTAGATACTAAAGCAACAATAGAAAAGGAAACTATTAAGGAACACATTACACTTAAAAACATAAAAGACGTATTACAACTTAAAGCTGTATGGCTTTTAATGATAATTATACTCTGTGCTTATGTAGGTTATAAGATTACAGATATTTTCTCTTTATATGCAAAAGACGTAATGAAATATTCTGAGATTGAAGCTGCACAAACAGGAACTTTCTTATTATTTATAAGACCTGTTGTTGGTGTTCTCATTGGTGTTTTAGCAGACAGATCTAAAGCCTCACTTTATTTAGTTATTGGTTTTTTACTTTCTATTATTGGCGCTAGCATATTTGCTTCTGGCGTCTTACCAGAAAATACTACGTTGTTTTTCTTTACAAGTATTGTTATTACAGCTATCGGCGTATATGCTGTTAGAGTACTGTATTTTGCAGTAATGCAAGAAGGCAAAATACCCTTAACGCTTACGGGAACANCTGTTGGTCTTATATCATTTATTGGTTACACACCAGACATCTTTGCTGGTCCTATGATAGGTTACTTTTTAGATGGTTGGAATGGTGAGCAAGGCCATANTTATGTATTTATTGCTTTAGGNATATTTTCTNCTATAGGCTTTTTAGCATCTATATTATTTTATAAGCATTCAAANCAAATTTCAACAACCCCTAAAGCTTAAATTGTATTAAATTATTTTTTCAGCATCTGTTTACNATTTTCGTGAATTAACTTCTAACTTTGCCGCTCAAACTTCAAACTTTTTATTGAGATGCTCATTATAGGAATTGCTGGCGGTACTGGCTGTGGAAAAACAACGGTGGTCAATCAAATTATAGATCAGTTAGCTACAGAAGATGTGGCAGTTATTTCTCAAGACCATTACTACAAAGACACATCTAACCTTACTCTTGAGCAGCGTACAAAGATAAATTTTGATCATCCTCAGTCCATAGATTTTCCTTTACTAACGCAACATTTAAACGATCTTAGAAACAACAAACCTATAGAGCAACCCGTATATTCTTTTGTAGANCATAACCGCACTGGAGAGACTACAACCACATATCCTACCAAGGTAATGATTGTAGAAGGTATNTTAATTCTTACAAATCCTGAGTTACGAGACCTATTCGACATTAAGATTTACGTGCACGCAGATAGNGATGAACGTTTAATAAGGCGTTTAAAACGTGATATTGCAGAACGNGGCAGAGATTTAGAAGAGGTGCTTAACCGCTACCAAACNACGTTAAAACCAATGCACCAGCAATTTATAGAACCNACNAAGGAGTTTGCAGATATGATTATTCCTAACAACAGATATAATACCGTAGCTGTTGATATTGTACAGAGTATCATAAGAGAACGTCTTACCTAAAATTGTATCTTTAGCCTTATGAGATTTAAAGATCTAAAGCAAAAATGGTGGTTCAGATTTTTAAGTAACAAGTATATCTTGTTACTTATAGTTTTTGCTATTTGGATGTTTTTTTTCGACAGTAATTCTTGGTTTATACATAATGAACTTAGTAACGAAATAAGTGATCTTGAAAAAAANAAGGATTACTACAAAGAGGAAATCGCCAAAGACAAGACTACCATCAAAACTTTAGAAGACTCGGTGGAAATTGAGAAATTTGCCAGAGAAGAGTATTATATGAAGCGAGAAAATGAAGAGATTTTTATTATTGAATATGAAGATAGCATACAATANCAATAATTTTAAGATTANATTAAACAGTCTTTAATTTTAAAATCCCTTTGTTATTTACAAACACAAACTATGACTAAAGACCTATTTAAAGATTTTGATCCTGTTAGCGCTAAAGCTTGGAAACAGAAAATACAAGTAGACCTTAAAGGCGCAGATTACAATGACACCCTAATTTACAAAAGNCATCACGGTATAGATGTAAAACCCTTTTACCATAGAGAAGACACTAAGTTAGTGTCTGTAAAAGCGGTTTCTTCTTGGGATGTCTGTGAAAAAATTTACATAGAAAATGTAGAAAAAAGCATCACCAGAGCAAACAATGTACTTACGCGTGGTGCAGAAATGTTATGGTTTGTTATCCCTAATGACTCAGTTAACGTAAAAGCTATTTTAGATAAACTAAACATAGGTGATAAATTCATATATATTGAGTGTACTTTTCTTTCTGAAGCATTTATAAAAACCTTAAAAGACCTTCAGCAGTCTTACAATTTAAAGATTGGAGTAGATATTATTGGTCATCTTGCAAAAGATGGTAACTGGTTTACTAATAAAGATGAAGATCATTCAGTTTTAAATAAATGTATTGGGAAAGATATTTTAAGTATAGATGCTGCACTTTATCAAAANGCTGGTGCTAATATTNCGCAAGAATTAGCATATACTTTAGCCCATATAAATGANTACGCAAACCACTTTACAGACCACAAAGATTTAAATTTTACGGTAAANGTTTCNATAGGCTCTAATTACTTTTTCGAGATTGCAAANCTTAGAGCACTGCGTTTATTATTTAGCACTCTTGCCAAGGAGTATAACTTAAATGATAATTTATTTATTCTTGCTCANCCCACAAAACGCAACAAGGCTATTTATGATTACAATGTAAATATGNTACGAACAACAACAGAGTGTATGAGTGCTGCCTTAGGTGGTGCAAATGCAATTTATAATATGCCATATGATACGTTGTTTCATAAAAACAATGAATTTGGAGATCGCATTTCTAGAAACCAACTACTAGTCTTAAAACACGAAAGTTATTTTGATATGGTAGACAATGCTNCAGACGGTAGNTATTATATTGAAANTCTTACACAACAGTTTGCTGAAAAAGNNTTAGAAATTTTCAAGCAAATTGAAATGGGTGGCGGTTTTGTACAACAATTATTTGATGGTAAAATTCAGCAAAAGATAAAAGATTCTGCTTCACAAGAACAACAGCTATTTAANGATGGCAAGCTATCTCTTATAGGAACCAACAAGCATCCTAACAAACAAGATGCAATGGCAAATGATTTACAATTGTACCCTTTTGTAAAACAAAATCCGAGAAAAACGTTAATAGAGCCAATAATTGAAAAACGTNTGGCTGAACAATTAGAACAAGAACGATTNAAAAATGAAGCTAAATAAATTCCATCACATTCTTTTGCCGCTTATTTTAGTTACTGTTTTATGGAGTTGTAAAACAGAGCAGAAAGACTATGAGTATAGCTTTAATAATTATCCAGATAGGTTTATTTGTGATAGCTTAGATACAAAGCTTATAAAAGAAGCCTTTTACAGTTATGAAGAAGATATTTATAACTACAATAACGACCCTAAGAAGAAAAATTTAATGAAAGCCATGGCTAAATGGATTAACCATGCCATAAAAGAAAAAGTTACACCAGAACAAATTATTTCAGAACGTACTGTAACACTTTTTAAAATGCTAAAAGAGAAACACCCTGAATTTTGGATTAAAAATCAAGGTGAAATGACCCTAAACTTAGACAGTCCTTTTATGACGTGTGTCTTTAATAATATAGATGATAATAATGTAAAAACTACATTCCTAGCATTAAAAGACACCAATACATTTAAACCTGAATTGGTTGAACCATTACTTACCGGAAACTATTCAAGACTTGCAATAGACCCATATTTAAATCACTATGCAGTTTTCCAATATGGTTTTGGAAGAATGTTTAATAAAGACCTAACCACTATAAAAGATTAGCAATATGAAACCAGTTTTAAAACTTATCTTTTTTATATGTCTAGTGACAACTTTTAGTTGTCAGGAAAAGTTTGAATATAAATTTCAGGACATGCCAAACTTCACGGTTTGTGCTAATGAGACAGAACCATTGCTAAAAGAGGCATTTTATAGTTTTGAGCACGATATTAAAGTTCATATTGGCAACTTAAATGCACAGAGTGAGCAAATTTATGGACAGTGGTTTTACCCAACTTTAAAAAACAAACTAGATGTTAAAGAGTTTGTATCTCCTCATACTGTAAAGGTTTTTGAAATGCTAAAAGAATCTAAACCAGAAATTTGGGATGTTTACAATGAAGACTCTAACCTAAACTATAAATCAGACTTCATAAAGTGCATTGCTGCAAATATGATAGACAAAGATCTTAAAACAACATTTAAAGCACTTTTAACTACCAACAGCATGAAACCAGATTTGTTCTCTGATGCTATTGGAAGAAACTCTCTAAAAATAGCGAGAGATCCTTATTTAAAATTATATGTCGTTTTTGAATATGGCTATGGCCATATGTTCTTTAATGACTTTACTGAAACAGAAGACCATGAGTAGAAAGAATTTACAGCATTTAAAATTAAATTACGACACTCAAGACACCTCTTCAAATGAGGTGAAAATGCAATCTACTGCAGAAAAAATTGAAGTAAAATCTCATTATACCAAAGAAGATTTAGAAGACCTTAAACATTTAGATTTTGTTGCAGGAATAGCACCTAATTTACGTGGTCCCTACTCTACTATGTACGTTCGTAGACCTTGGACAATAAGGCAATATGCAGGATTTTCAACAGCAGAAGAAAGTAATGCATTTTACAGACGTAATTTGGCTGCAGGACAAAAAGGACTATCTGTAGCTTTTGATTTGGCAACACATAGAGGTTATGACAGTGATCATGATAGAGTTGTAGGAGATGTAGGTAAAGCTGGTGTGGCTATAGATTCTGTTGAGGACATGAAGGTTCTTTTTGATCAAATTCCGCTAGATAAAATGTCCGTTTCAATGACTATGAATGGTGCCGTTTTACCTATTATGGCATTTTATATTGTAGCTGCAGAAGAGCAAGGTGTTAAAGCAGAACAGCTTTCAGGAACCATACAAAATGATATTTTAAAAGAGTTTATGGTGCGTAATACATACATTTATCCGCCACAACCTTCAATGAAAATTATCTCAGACATCTTTGAATACACTTCTGAGAATATGCCAAAATTTAACAGTATAAGTATATCGGGTTACCATATGCAGGAAGCTGGTGCTACTTGTGATATTGAGCTTGCATATACCCTTGCAGATGGTTTAGAATATATACGAAAAGGACTGGCTGCAGGAATGGATATAGATACGTTCGCGCCGCGCCTATCTTTTTTCTGGGCAATTGGGATGAACCATTTTATGGAAATTGCAAAAATGCGTGCCGCACGTATGCTTTGGGCTAAATTGGTAAAACAATTTAATCCTAAAAATCCTAAATCGTTAGCATTAAGAACGCACTGCCAAACTAGTGGCTGGAGCTTAACAGAGCAAGATCCATTTAATAATGTAGCCAGAACCTGCATCGAGGCTTCTGCTGCAGCTTTTGGAGGCACGCAAAGTTTACACACAAATGCGCTTGATGAAGCCATTGCATTACCTACCGATTTTTCTGCACGTATTGCTCGTAACACACAATTATATTTACAAGAAGAAACACAGATTACCAAAACTGTAGATCCTTGGGCAGGTAGTTTTTATGTTGAATCGCTCACAAATGATATTACAGAAAAAGCTTGGGAGCTTATACAAGAAGTTGAAAATCTTGGAGGCATGACAAAAGCCATTGAAAAAGGTATCCCTAAACTTCGTATTGAAGAAGCTGCCGCAAGAAAACAAGCACGTATAGATAGTGGCCAAGATATAATTGTAGGTACTAACAAATACAGGTTAGAGAAAGAAGATCCTTTAGTAACGTTGGAGGTAGACAACCAAACCGTAAGACTTCAACAAATTGAACGTTTAGAACGTATAAAGGCAGAACGTAATACAGATAAAGTTTCAAAAGCGCTTAAAGATTTAAGAAATGCTGCAAAGCAAGGCAACAAAAACTTACTATCTTTAGCTGTAGCGGCTGCCAGAGACCGTGCAACACTAGGAGAAATTAGCGATGCTTTAGAAGAAAGTTTTGGCAGGCATAAAGCACAAATTCAAAGTTTTAGTGGCGTGTACAGTAAAGAGATAAAAGACGACAAATCATTTAGCAAAGCCAAAGAATTGGCAAATACCTTTGCAGAACAAGACGGAAGACGTCCTCGTATCATGATTGCCAAAATGGGACAAGACGGTCACGATCGTGGTGCCAAAGTGGTAGCAACAGGTTATGCAGATGTTGGTTTTGATGTAGATATAGGTCCACTTTTCCAAACACCTAAAGAGGCTGCTAAACAAGCCGTAGAAAATGATGTTCACATTTTAGGTGTATCCTCTCTTGCTGCAGGTCACAAAACATTGGTGCCGCAAGTAATTGAGGAACTCAAAAACTATGGCAGAGAAGATATTATGGTAATTGTTGGTGGTGTTATACCTTCTGCAGATTATCAATTTTTATTTGATGCTGGCGCTGTTGCTGTATTTGGTCCAGGAACAAAAATAAGTGAGGCTGCAATTACATTATTAGAGATTTTAATAGATTAACTTTAAAATATTTAAAAGCATACCAAATATACTATGCAAGCATTGTATATTTGACTAAAATCAAAAAACAATGAACTATACTAACGGAATGCTTCGCGATGATGCCCTTAAAGGAAAAAATATTGTAGTAACTGGTGGCGGTAGCGGCTTAGGTAAAGCAATGACTACTTATTTCTTAAAACTAGGAGCACAAGTTGCAATTACGTCAAGAAATATTGACAAATTAGAAACTGTAGCTAAAGAACTTACAGAAGAAACTGGTTCTAAATGTGTGCCGCTACAATGTGATGTAAGGCATATTGAAGAAGTTGAAGCTATGCGTGATGCTGCAATTAAAGCCTTAGGACCTATAGATGTATTATTAAACAATGCAGCCGGTAATTTTATTTCTCCAACAGAGCGTTTATCTGCAAATGCATTTGATACTATTATAGATATTGTTTTAAAAGGTACTAAAAACTGCACACTAGCATTTGGTAAGCATTGGATAGATAACAATGAAAAAGACAAATCTGTATTAAACATTGTTACTACGTATGCCTGGACTGGTTCTGCTTATGTTGTACCAAGTGCCTCAGCAAAAGCTGGAGTTTTAGCAATGACACGCTCTTTAGCTGTAGAGTGGGCAAAATACGGTATGCGCTTTAATGCAATTGCACCAGGACCATTCCCTACAAAAGGTGCTTGGGACAGATTGTTACCAGGAGAATTAAAAGAAAAATTTGACTTAGCAAAAACTAATCCTCTAAAACGTGTAGGAGATCACCAAGAGCTTGCAAACTTAGCAGCCTACCTAGTATCAGACTTTTCATCTTATGTAAATGGTGAGGTTATTACAATTGATGGTGGTGAGTGGATTAAAGGTGCTGGACAATTTAACCAGCTAGAAGAAGTTCCTCAACAAATGTGGGATATGCTTGAAGCAATGATAAGAAGTAAGAAAAATAAGTCTTAAAAAGATGTCAACATCTCAATCAAGTTGCTACAAATACATTTTTTAAACCTTTTAAATTATGTATTTTTACCCTTTAAACACAAAATAAATAATGGGTAAAATCATAGCTATCGCCAACCAAAAAGGTGGTGTCGGTAAGACCACAACATCGGTTAATCTAGCGGCGTCACTTGGTGTTTTAGAGAAAAAAGTGCTTTTAATAGATGCAGATCCTCAAGCCAATGCCACTTCTGGTCTTGGTATAGATGTAGAGTCTGTTGAGATTGGTACTTATCAAATTCTTGAACATACGGCAAAGCCTGAAGAGGCTATCATAAAAACTGAATCTCCTAATTTGGATATTCTGCCTGCACATATAGACTTGGTAGCTATTGAAATTGAACTTGTAGACCAAGATGAGCGTGAATACATGCTTAGAAAGGTTATAAAAGATATTGCTGCATCCTATGATTATGTAATTATAGATTGTGCACCATCACTTGGCTTACTTACTTTAAATGCACTTACAGCTGCAGATTCTGTAATTATCCCTATACAATGTGAATATTTTGCATTAGAAGGTTTAGGAAAACTGCTTAACACTATAAAAAGTGTACAACGTATACATAATAAAGACTTAGATATTGAAGGCTTACTGCTTACCATGTATGACCAACGCTTGCGTTTATCTAACCAAGTAGTAGATGAGGTTAAGAAGCATTTTGAAGCAATGGTTTTTGATACCATTATACAACGTAACGTTAGGTTAAGTGAAGCACCAAGTTATGGCGAAAGCATTATTAATTACGATGCTGCAAGTAAAGGAGCTTCAAACTATTTGAGTTTAGCTCACGAATTAATTAAGAAAAACAGTTAATAATGGCGAAGGCAACAAAAAAACAAGCCTTAGGAAGAGGACTTTCTGCATTGCTAAAAGATCCTGAGAATGATATTAAAACTGCTGAAGATAAAAATGCAGATAAGGTTGTTGGCAATATTGTTGAGCTAGAGCTTGATGTTATTGAGGTTAACCCTTTTCAACCTCGTACTAGTTTTAATGAGGAAACCCTAAGAGAACTTGCTACATCTATTAGAGAATTAGGAGTTATACAACCTATTACTGTTAGAAAATTAGACTTTAACAAGTACCAACTTGTTTCTGGAGAACGTCGATTTAGAGCTTCAAAATTAGTAGGTTTAGAAACAATTCCTGCCTACATACGCATTGCTAATGATCAAGAATCATTAGAGATGGCTTTGGTAGAAAACATTCAAAGAAAAGATTTAGATCCTATTGAAATTGCGTTATCATACCAACGTTTAATGGATGAGATTAATCTTACCCAAGAACAACTTAGTGATCGTGTAGGTAAAAAACGAAGTACGATTTCTAACTATTTACGCTTATTAAAGTTAGACCCTATCATACAAACTGGTATGAGAGATGGCTTTGTAAGTATGGGTCACGGTCGTGCATTAATTAACATAGATGATACCTCACAACAACTAGACATTTATGAAAAGGTTATTGAGGACTCTTTATCTGTAAGAGATACAGAAGCTTTAGTAAGAGATTTACAACAAGGAAAATCGTCTACAAAAAAGAAAGCTTCAGCTAATCCTCCACAAGAACTTTCAAAACCATTTCAAAAGGCACAGCAAAATTTCTCTGAGTATTTTGGTGCTAAGGTTAATGTAAAAGTTCAGAAAAAAGGCAATGGAAACATTGTTATTCCGTTCTCTTCAGAAGAAGATTTCAAACGCTTAAAAAAATTAATTTCGGGTGAATAAATCGCTTGTCATACTTTTCATCCTTTCCTTATTTGTAACAGCTGTTTCATTTGCACAAGAAGATACCCTATCTCTAGATGTAGATGATAACATAAAGCTTAAAACAAAAAAAGTTAAGGAAGTTCCAGATTATGATCCTTTAGCTCCAGCACGAGCAGCATTTTACTCTGCTGTATTACCAGGTTTAGGACAAGCTTACAATAAGGATTATTGGAAAATTCCAGTAGCCTATGCGGGTCTTGCTATTCCTATTTATTTTTATATAAATAATGACAAAGAGTACAATCGTTTTAGAGACGCCTACAAAAGGCGTTTGGCTGGCTTTGAAGATGATGAGTTTTTTGGGCAAGTAAATGACGATGGTTTAATCGAAGCACAACGGTTTTACCAACGTAACAAAGAAATCTCGTTACTTGTAACTGCTGCTATTTATGTTATAAACATTGTAGACGCTAATGTTTCTGCTCACTTAAGGCAATTTAACGTTAGTGATGATTTGTCCCTACAACCAGATTTTCAGTTTGATGAGTTCTCTGGTAAAACACATTATGTTATGTCTTTAAATTATAAATTTTAACATGAAGATTGCATTACTTGGCTACGGAAGAATGGGTAAAACAATTGAGGAACTCGCTATAAAAAGAGGTCATGAAATTTGTTACAAAACTTCTACAGCTATAGATGAAGAAGCTTTAAAAGAAGCAGATGTCGCTATAGATTTTAGCGTTCCTAATGCTGCTTTCACAAATATCACAATGTGTTTTAAACTAAACATACCTGTAGTTTCCGGCACAACTGGCTGGCTTGATAATTATGACAAAGCAATTGAGATATGTCATAATAGTAACGGCAGTTTTATCTATGCGTCAAACTTTAGTATTGGCGTAAATTTATTTTTTAAGCTAAATAAAACATTGGCACATTTAATGGCAAATCAGCAGGATTATGCTGTTGCACTTAAAGAAATACATCATACCAAAAAACTAGATGCGCCTAGTGGTACAGCTATTACGCTTGCAGAACACATTATAGATGCTACAGATAACACAAAATGGCATCTAAATAACCAAGACAGTAAAGACCACACAAATAGTATAGGTATTACTGCAGAACGCACTCCAGATGTTCCTGGAACACATACAATTTCCTATTCTTCTAAAATAGATACAATAGAGATTACCCATACTGCTCATACCAGAGTAGGTTTTGCTCTTGGTGCTATTATAGCTGCAGAATGGTTAAAAGACAAAACAGGAGTTTTTACAATGAATGATGTATTAGACTCTATTATTTAATGATTTTTGTAACGCTGGCTTAGTTTAGCTTACTAATAATGAAACTTAGATTATGACATTATTACAATGGTTTATATTTATCCTGATCATACAGGTAATACACGGTTTAGGAACCTGGAAACTTTACGTTAAAGCAGGAAGACAAGCTTGGGAAGCTTTTGTACCTGTATACAATGCTGTGGTATTAATGAAAATTATAAATAGACCTTGGTGGTGGACTATTTTACTTTTCATTCCTATTGTAAACCTAATAATGATACCCGTAGTTTGGGTGGAAACCATTCGTAGTTTTGGAAAAAACTCAACCTTAGATACGTTCTTAGTCATCCTAACTTTTGGACTTTATATTTACTATGTAAATTATGCTTTAGACGTTACATATATTACAGACAGAGACTTAAAGCCACGAACAAGTGCTGGAGAATGGATTAGTAGTATTTTATTTGCAGTAGTAGCTGCAACAATTGTACACACGTATGTAATGCAACCATTTGTAATTCCTACCTCATCTTTAGAAAAAACATTACTTGTAGGAGATTATCTTTTTGTTAGCAAGTTTCATTACGGTGCAAGACTACCAATGACAACAGTATCTTTCCCTATGGTACACGATACTATTCCTGTGGTGAGATCTAAATCATTTTTATATGATGACGACAGAAACGATAAAGATTCTTGGAAAAACAAATTACAACTACCCTATTTAAGATTACCTGGATTTCAAGATGTAGAACGCAATGAAATTGTAGTCTTTAACTATCCTATTGATACTGTTAAACAGTTTTTTGCAACAGATGGCAAACATTACCTAAAGCCTATAGATAAAAAATCTAACTATGTTAAACGTGCTGTTGGCTTGCCTGGAGACAGTCTTAAAATTGTTGATGGAAAAGTATATATTAATAATGAGCCATTACAATTACCAGACCGCGCAAAGCCACAATATAACTATATAGTACAAGGTAAAGGTCAAGGTTTTAATCCACAGGCTTTATATGAAGTGTACGATATCACAGATCCTATTTCTTGGTATAACCAGAACGAAAGACAGTATCGTATTACATTGACAGACAAAACTGCAGAACGTTTTAGAAACCATCCTAATGTAGCTTCAGTAACTAAAATTATTGATGAAAAAGGCGCCAAAGGTGGAAACTTATTCCCTAATAATGGCAGATTAGATTGGAATGAAGATCAATACGGTTCCATATACATTCCACAAAAAGGAAAAACAGTCGATTTAACTTACGACTCTGCACCATTTTACAGACGCATTATAGAAGTTTATGAAGGTGCTGAAATGGGTATTGAAAACAAAATAACCTATAATGGTAATCAAGTTCTACTTAATGGAAAACCTGCAACTACGTATACCTTTAAGCAAGATTACTATTGGATGATGGGTGATAACAGACAAAATAGTGAGGATAGTAGGTTTTATGGCTATGTGCCAGAAAATCATATAGTAGGTAAAGCTGTTTTTGTTTGGATGAGTTGGGATGCCAATAAAGGTGGCGTGCGTTGGGAACGCTTATTTACTACAGTTGGCGGCAGCGGCGAACCTACTTCATATTTACCATATTTTGTAATAGCTTTATTAGTATGGTTTGGTTTTAATTACTTTAGAAAACGTAAAAAAGCATAACACTTGGAAACTGTTCTTTTACATCCTGCATATTTTGCTCCTACCTTGCATTACGCATATATGGCACAGGCAGAATCTGTAGTTTTTGAAAATGACGATAATTATCAGAAGCAAACCTATAGAAACAGAACGTATGTATATGGTGCAAATGGTAAGCTCCTTTTAAATATTCCTATTTTACATACAGGAAATGGTAGCCATCAAAAATATAGAGATGTAAAAATTGAAAATAGCTTTAAATGGCAACAACACCATTGGAAAAGCTTACAGAGCGCCTACAGAAGTTCTGCTTTTTTTGAATTTTTTGAAGATGATTTGGCTCCTCTCTTCGAAAAGGAACAAACCTTTCTTCTAGATTTTAATTACCAATGTTTTGAAGTTATTTGTGAGTGCCTTCAATTTTCTCCAAATTTCACGAAGACCAAAGAGTTTTTTAAAGAACCTACTCAAACCGACTTAAGATATACTATTGATGCTAAAAGAGCACTTAATGTAGAGCTAGATCCTTACTTTCAGGTTTTTGAAGACAAAAAAGGCTTTATTCCTAACCTTAGTATTTTAGACTTATTATTTAATGAAGGCTCTAATGCCTTAACCTATTTAGAGTCTTTAAAGCTTAAATAGCTACAAACTAAAATCTGCTTTAATTGGAAAATGATCTGAGAATTTCTTGGTGTAGGTTGTAAACCCTTTTATTGGAATCGTTTTATCTGCAAGAATAAAATCAATACGCAACGGGAAAAAATCTAGATCAAAGCTTTTTCCAAAACCATTACCTGCCAATTTAAAAGCATCTTTATATGTATTCCCTTTTATGGCTCTATACACATAAGAGAAAGCACTATTATTTAAATCTGAACAGATTATCACCTTATATGGAGATGTTTCTATATGAGCTTTTAATTGCTCCATTTGGTCTTGTTGCACCTTAAATGTGCCTCCTACTCTTCCTAATAAACGTTCGCTACCTTCTTCTTGAAGATCTTTAACATTTGGCTTTAGTCGTAAAGACTCTAAGTGGGCATTGTAGAATCTTAAAGTGTCTTTTTTATAGACAACATCTATAAAAATGGCATTGTTTCCTGCGCTTTCAAAATCTACAGAACCCGAATTTATAATAGGAAATTCGCTAAAAAAAGCTTGCCCAAACCTACTGTTGTTCGTTTTTGTTTTTATGTATTTATATTTAAAGGCACGATCTATCTTAGAACTTTCAGAAAAATATTCTTGAACTGCTAAAATATCAGGCTGCTCTTGAGCTATAAAATGAGCAATACTATCTGAAAGGTTTTCAGCATCTATCCAATTATATCTATTAAAAGATTTCACATTATAAGACATAACAGAAAAATGCTCTTCATCTCCTACTTTTTTAGATTCAGAAAACTTATAGAAGGAACTTAAGTTAGCAAAGCCAATTAACAAGATTAATAAAGACATAAATAATTGGCGTCTTACTTTAAATAACCAATACAGAAAAAACAAAAAGTTTACAATAAGTAACGGTCCTATTCCTAAACTTAAAACAGACAATGTAGGAAACGTTTTTGGTGGAATATAGGGCAAAAAATAAGCAGTAAGCAATGCTAAAGCAAAGCAAATATTTAGGAAGAATATAAATTTATCTAAGACGTTTAGGCCTTTCATATATTGTCTTTTCCTGCGTTAAATAGAAAGTCCTTTTCTGCTTTTGTTAAACTGTCATATCCGCTTTTGCTAATCTTATCTAAGATAGCGTCTACTTTCTTTTGTTGCTCATCTTTCTTAGGCTTTTTAGCAGTAGTCGCTTTAGGGCGTTTAGTTTTATGAACCGTTTTTAAAGGGCTTTTCTTTTCTCTAGGTGTTTTGCTAAATAATCCTGAAACCCAATCTGCTAGTTTTTCAAATCCGCTGCCAATATCATTTCCTTTAGCTAACTGCTTAGTGTAAATATAACCAAGCAATGCACCTCCTAAATGCGCCAAATGACCACCAGGATTATTTAATGGAATTTGTATCACATCAATCACTACTAAAAAGGCAGCTATCCACCAGAATTTAATACTACCTAAAAACATTAGTCTAATACGCATATGTGGGATATGTGTTGCAATACCAACAAGTACAGCCATTACTGCAGCACTAGCTCCAATTAATGTAGAACGGCCTTGACCTTGAAAAGCTGGAAACACATTGTAACTTAACATAAATACCAATGCACCACATATGGCACCTAAAAAATAATAGTTAAGTAAACGTTTAGGTGAAAAATAGTTTAAGAAGTACTGACTTGCGTAAAATAGAATAAGCATATTACCCAAAATATGCCATAACCCAGAATGAAAAAATGCATAAGTAATAAGTGTCCAAGGCTTAAAAATAAACTCATCTACATCTTTTGGAAAGGCAAACCAGTCTAATAATGGCGTTTGTGGTGCTTGCATTAAAAACCCAACAGTACGTAATACAAACACAAAAATAAACACAACTACATTTATAGCTATGAGCTTTTCTGCAATATTAAGGCGACTGTATTTTAATTTTAAATCTGTTATTGCACGCATTAATCCCAACGGTTTTGGTTAAACGAATTCTTTTTCCAATACCACATCATGATAAAGCCAAAAAGGGCACCACCAACGTGGGCAAAGTGAGCAATACCACCACCAAATAATGAGTAACCTGTAAATCCAGAAAACAAATCTATTCCTATTAAAACGGGTATAAAATATTTAGCTTTTATTGGTACCGGCACAAATAATAAGAATAATGATACATTAGGAAATAACATTGCAAATGCAACCAACACTCCATAAATAGCTCCAGAAGCTCCTACAGCTGGCGTATTAAAGGCTTCAAACATAGTTTGGAGTGTATCTTTTGATACATTATTTAAAATACTAGTATCATACTGTCCTGTATTAAGCATAGTCTGTATGGCTTCTGGTGTCATACCTGCTTCTAATAAAGAATTAAAGCCAGATTGATATGCAAAATAATTAACCAACGTGTGAATTATTGCTGCTCCTATACCTGCTGAAAAGTAAAAAAAGATAAATTTATTTTTCCCTAAATAATTTTCAATAGGACTACCAAATGCCCAAAGTGCATACATATTAAATAAAATATGCATAACACCACCATGCATAAACATATGGCTTACAATCTGCCACAGCTGAAAGTTTTCGTTCTTAATAAAGTATAAAGAAAGTAATTGATAAGCTCTATCTCCTAAAAATAAAGTTCCTACAAAAAACAGGACATTTATTATAATAAGAACTTTAACGGTTTCGGTTATTCTTCCCAAGGTATTTTTATTTAAAAGTTTTGCCTATCGTCTTGTATGATAACACACTTTAGATAAACTTATTATCCAGATCGTTGCTGGTAAGTGTTACAAACACTTTTCTGTTTTGTGGTGTAACGCTAGGTTCTTTACAAGCAAACAATTGGTTTAACAAATGTTGTTGTGCTTCTACATTCAAAACCGTGCCTGCTTTTACAGCCATACTTTTTGCCATACTTTTTGCCAAAGTGTCATTTTGCGAAAACTGATTTCCTGGCACTTCCTGCTCTAAATCACTAAGTAACCTTTGTAATAAATCCTGTATGTTACTTTCATTTATTATTGTGGGTATTCCTGAAACTACTAATGTATGTTCTTGGCTTCCCTCAAACACAAAACCTGTTTGTACTAAAGAATCTTTTAATTCATTTAATAAGCTTAGCTCGTTAGCATTAAACTGGAGCTCGATTGGAAATAATAACTGTTGGCTAACTGCAGAGCTCATTGTTATATTTTTTAGAAGCTCTTCATAAAGTACGCGAGTGTGCGCTCTATGTTGATCTACAACCAACAAACCACTTTTTATTGTGCTTACTATATATTTTCTATGAATCTGAAAACTATTAGCTTGATGCTCTTCTATTTCGTTTTCAAATAAATTGCCCGTTACCTCGTCACTTTCAAACTCTATAGCAGATGTCTGAAAATTATCTTCAATTGCCTCTGTATTTGCGCCTACATATAAGCTTTCCCAAGATTGTGTTGGCTTTTGCTGAAAATTACGAGATTGTTTTGAAGCTGTTGCAGGTTGTGAGTCCTGAAAAGGGTTAAAATTTCTATCTACATCTATTTTTGGGATGCTAACGTGTTTTTCTTTATAACTGTAAGGTGTATCTAAATCACTATCCCTATCAAAATCTAAAACTGGTGCTACACTAAATTGTCCTAAACTATGTTTTACCACACTTTTTAGCATAGCGTATAGTGTATGCTCATCTTCAAACTTAATTTCTGTTTTTGTGGGATGTATGTTTATATCTATAGTTTTAGGGTCTACATCTAGATATAAAAAATAGCTTGGATGGCTTTTATCTCTTAATAATCCTTCAAAGGCACTTACAATGGAATGATGTAAATAAGAACTCTTTATATACCTGTTATTTACAAAGAAGAATTGCTCGCCACGTGTACGTTTTGCAAATTCTGGTTTTCCGACAAATCCAGAGATCTTAACGATATCTGTTTCTTCTTCAACAGGTACTAAACGTTCATTAGTCTTAGTTCCTAAAATATTTACAATGCGTTGTCTATAATTACTACTTGGCAAACTAAATAGACTGCTGCCGTTATGATGAAGATCAAAAGCAACAGATGGATGTGCAAGTGCCACACGTTGAAATTCATCTATAATATGACGCATTTCTACAGCATCAGATTTTAAGAAATTTCGGCGTGCAGGTATATTATAAAATAAGTTTTTTACAGAGATACTTGTGCCCTTTGGTGTTACACAAACATCTTGAGTTGTTATTTCTGAACCTTCAATTTTTATATAAGTCCCTACTTCATCTTGAGTCTGTTTGGTTTTCATCTCTACGTGAGAGACCGCCGCGATTGATGCTAATGCTTCACCCCTAAAACCTTTTGTATTTATTGCGAAAAGGTCTTCAGCTGACTTTATTTTAGATGTTGCATGGCGTTCAAAAGATAATCGTGCATCTGTCACGCTCATTCCCTTACCATCATCTATAACTTGTATAAGTATTTTTCCTGCTTCCTTAACAATTAGCTGTATACTTTCCGATCCGGCATCTAATGCATTTTCAAGCAACTCCTTAACTACAGAAGCTGGTCGTTGTACTACTTCACCAGCTGCAATTTGGTTGGCAACGTGGTCTGGTAAGAGTTGAATGATGTCACTCATTTAATAGGTGTCAGAGAATATGGTCAAATCAAAATCTATAATCCAAAGAAAGATAAAGATTAAGATGGCTGCAATTATGATTATGGTTTTATGAGAACTCTTGTCTTGCTCGGTTTTATACTCATTCCAAGCTGTTTTAAAGCGATTTACAAGGCCTCCAGAAGCCGAAAGCGTTGTGCGTTGCTCATCAAACTTTCCTTTTAACTTATAAGGATTGCCTTCACCATTGTCGTTCCAATAGCGTGGCTCATATCCAAATTTCTTATTTTTACGTGTTTTTAGTAGTCCCATAACATTAGATTCAAAAGTAACGAAAATGCTTTAATTTGGCGTTACCAGTTGCTATAGAATTACTCAATAATGATACCGAATTGTGATTAATCTAAAATCACAATTCGGTACTAAGTTTTTGGTAATATGTTAAGACAATACTTTATGTCTCCAACCATAAGGATCATCCTTAGTGTTGTATTGTATAGCCATTAACTCCTTTTTGAAGTTAGAAGCGTAAGAAGATTCTAATTTTGGTAATTCAAAAGTCTCGCCTTTATGTCCAAATCCAGAAATAGGATTAATAGTTGCAGCAGTACCTGCACCAAATATTTCTTTTAAAGATCCGTTTTTAGCAGCCTCCACAATTTCCTTAACAGATACTGGTCTTACTTGCACATCTATACCTTTATCTTCAGCAATTTGTATTAAACTCTTACGTGTAATACCATCTAAAATACGGTCGCTTATAGGTGCTGTTAGTAACGTGTCATTTACTCTAAAGAAAATATTCATTGTGCCAGCTTCCTCTAAATACTCATGAGTTTTAGCATCTGTCCAGATAATTTGCTGAAAACCTTCTGCTTGTGCTAAACTTGTTGGGAAAAATTGCGCACCGTAGTTTCCTGCTGCTTTTGCATAACCAACACCACCATCTGCAGATCGGCTATACTTTTCGGCAAACAGTACTTTTACTTCACCCTTGTAATATGCGTTTGCTGGCGCACAAATTATCATAAACCTATAAGACGATGATGGAGATGCAGATACACCAGACTCTGTTGCAATTACAAAAGGTCTTATGTATAAAGAGTTTCCTGCTCCAGCTTTAATCCAATTACGATCTAAATTTAAGAGCGCTTGTAAGCCTTCCATAAAGTAAGATTCTGGAAATGCTGGTATAGCCATACGCTTGGCAGACTTATTAATTCTATCTAAATTGTCTTTTGGTCTAAACAAAAACACATCATCATTATCATCCTTAAAGGCTTTCATGCCTTCAAAAACGGCTTGACCGTAGTGAAATACTTTAGCTGATGGCTCCATAGTAATTGGGCCGTAAGGAACAATCTCTGGTGTCTGCCATTCGCCATTTTTATAGTCGCACACAAACATGTGGTCTGTAAAATTTTTCCCGAATGTTAAATTACTAAAGTCTACCTGCTCTAATTTAGAAGCTGTAGTTTTCGTAATTTTAATTGGAGCATCTGTCATTGATTCCATGAATTTTATGTTTTTTGCAAAAATACAATATCGCGTTGGTTACAATACGTAAGGTTTTCTTAATTTTGACTTAAATTATAATATACTTAAGACAATGAACACTTTAAAATACACTATTTTTTCGCTCATTTTACTTGTAACCCTTCAATCCTGCAAAGATACTCCGAAAACGATTGAGGAAAAAGAGGTGCAGGAAAATGCTTACAGTTTGAAAGGCGAAGCTTTTGATGCTAAAACACCAAAATCTACAGAAGACATGGCAGCTCTTTATAACTCTATGGAAGCTAACGATACTATTGTTGTTGCATTTGAGGCCAAAGTAAATGCAGTATGCCAAAATAAAGGCTGCTGGATGAAGTTAGATATGCCAAACAGTGAGACTGCTATGGTAAAATTTAAAGATTACGGTTTCTTTATGCCTAAAGACATAGCAGAAGACACTGTTGTTGTTCATGGTAAAGCCTTTATACAAGAAGTTTCTGTGGATGAGCAACGCCACTATGCAGAAGATGCTGGTAAGACAAAAGAAGAGGTTGAAGCTATTACAGAACCTAAAAGAACATATTCATTTTTAGCAGATGGTGTATTAGTGCCAGAATCTGAAAATGAAGAGATTCAAACTAAGTAGTGAAACGCGAAATCATTATTACTGGAGACGGTAGTACCTCGATCCATTTTCCAGAATGGGATGAGCAATACCACTCCAAACACGGTGCAATACAAGAAGCCAATCACGTATTTATAGATATGGGATTGGCTCATATTTTAGACCAACAACAATACGCTAGTAGCCCATTACACATTTTAGAAATTGGCTTTGGTACAGGACTAAATGCATTTATTACATTTTTAGAAGCACAAAAAAGAAACCTTGTAATTAATTATGAAGGTATTGAAGCTTATCCTGTGCTACCAGAAGAGGTTGATAAATTAAATTATGTTTCGGCTCTTAATGCAGAAAACCACAGTGCAATTTTTACTACAATGCATTCATCTTCTTGGGATGAGGCTATTACTATTTCAGAAAACTTCACACTTACAAAGAGACAACAATTCTTTAAAGACATAAAAGCTAACAATGCCTTTAACTTAATTTATTTTGATGCCTTTGGTGCTCGCGTGCAACCAGATCTTTGGACAGAAGAAATATTTAAGATTATGTACACGGCATTAAAACCAAACGGTGTTTTAACCACTTATGCTGCAAAAGGCAGTGTACGTAGAGCAATGCAAGCTGTTGGCTTTAAAGTAGAGCGATTGCCAGGACCTCCAGGTAAACGTGAAATGTTGAGAGCTACAAAACCATAATCCTTAAGTTTATGAAAGACCAATGTCATAAAATTCCAGATCAAAAACAAGACTACTTAAAAGACATTGGCACTCTGCTTGTAAAGGAACACGGTAAACAACAGCATTATAAACCCAAACAGATAAAGGAGGCTCATAATAATAGCAAATGGGCATCGCAGTTAGATTTTTCGTGCTGGGCAATGAGCATCTTCTCCACAAAATATGACTTTGATATTTATCACGAAAAGGTTGGAGAAGTCTGTGATTACATTTCTATGAAAGCTGAAATGCTTAAGGGTGTTTCTGGTGCAACAGCAGAACAATGGTCTACTATACCAGATATGGATTTAGATGCATCTTGGTTAGATTTAGAGACTGTATTTGATGGCATTTCAGAAGGATTTTCTGCGCTTATTTCTGGAATATTTGATGGATTGTAGTTTTAATTACTAAAAAACACGAGCCCCAAACCCTTTACGTTTAGAAAATTACAAAACCTTATTTAGATTTAATATAAATAATTTGGATACTAAGGTTTCGGCAATTACATTTGCCGAAAACAATCTATTTATATCAAGTCTAAATAAAAACAAATGACACGACTACTAACAATCGTTCTCTTATTTACAGTCTATCTTAATTGCTTTTCTCAAGAAAATAGCACTATAAAAGGCCGTATTACAGATGCAGACCAAAAACCTCTTTCTGGTGTAAATGTTTTAATTGCTCAATTAAATACAGGTACTCAATCTAATGAACAAGGTGACTTTAGTATTGAAAATCTTTCAGCAGGCAATTACACATTAACCATTTCTTACCTTGGTTTTAAAACACAAACTAAACAAGTTTCAGTACAAAATGACGGTGTTTTAACGCTAGGTAATATTGTACTTTATGAAGGAAATGAAATTTTAAATGAAGTGGTAATTAATGGCGAACGCCAAAATAAATTTTCTAGAAAGAAAACAGCCTATGTAGCAAAACTACCTTTAAAAGATATTGAGAATACACAAGTTTATAGTACAGTGACTAATGAGCTTTTAGAGTCTCAAGTAGTTACAAATTTTGAAGATGCTTTAAATAATGCTGTAGGTATTGAAAAACTTTGGACCTCAACTGGACGTGGTGGAGATGGTGCAGGATATTATTCTTTAAGAGGATTTTCTGTGCAACCACAATTGGTTAATGGTTTACCAGGTTTAACTAATGGCACAATAAACTCGGCTAATATTGAGCGTATTGAAGTAATTAAAGGACCTTCTGCAACTTTATTTGGTAATGCGGTTTCGTCTTATGGTGGCTTAATAAATGTAGTTACCAAAAAACCTTATGCTGGTACTGGCGGTGAGCTTTCTTATACTGCAGGTTCTTATGGTTTTAACCAGGTCACAGGAGATTTTAACACCGCTCTAGATAAAGAGGAAAATTTATATTTTAGATTAAATACATCTTATGCCTCTCAGCAAAGTTTTCAAGATGCTGGATTTAGGAAATCGTTCTTTGTTGCACCATCATTATCTTATAAAGTAAACAATAAGTTATCGTTTTCATTTTACGGTGAAATTACACAAGCAGAACAAACAAACCCTATGTTCTTATTTCTTAACAGAAGTGCTCCTACAGAGGCTAGTAATTTAGATGAATTAGGATATAACAATAAACTTTCATTTACAAGTAATGACTTAACACTTGAAAATCCTTCTCAGAATTATCGTTTAGAAATGGATTATAAATTATCTGATACATGGCAATCTCAAACATTGCTTTCTAAAAGTTCTACATCTACAAAAGGGTACTATTCGTATTTATTTGACTTTGGTATCTTAGGTGATGATACCTTCACAAGATATATAAGTAAGCAAAACGCCAATACTGAAACATCTGACATTCAACAAAACTTTATTGGTGATTTTAAAGTTGCCAACTTGAGAAATAGAGTTGTTATTGGTGCAGATTACTTTACAGCAACACAAACTAGTAATAATACTGGTTATGCATTTTATGGCAATATTACACCAGAAGGTGGCAGTAATGGTGATAATCCTTTTACTCCAGAAGTAGAAGAAGACGCTTACCCGTTATCTTCATCTGGAGTAGATGCTGCATTGGAGTCTCAAGCCATTGGAAACAATAAGTCTAAATATCATATTTATAGTCTATATGCTTCAGACGTGTTAGATATTACCAATAATTTTTCTGCAATGGTTGGATTGCGTTTAGATCATTTTGATAATGAAGGTGATATTTCATCTGCAGAAGATGATTATAATCAAACAACACTTTCACCAAAATTTGGGTTATTATACCAGCCAATTAAAGATCGTTTATCTGTATTTACTAACTATCAAAACGGATTTACAAATGTTGCTCCACAATTAGTTGGTAACCCAGAAGATGGCCCGCAAACTTTACAAACATTTGATCCAGAGCAAGCCAATCAATTTGAGGTTGGTTTAAAAACTAATCTTTTTAATAACAGATTAGATGCTACAATTAGTTATTATAACATTCAGGTTACAGATCGTGTAATTACAGATCCTTCTTCGCCGTTTAATAAAATACAAGGTGGTGAGGTAGAAAGTAAAGGTTTCGAAATAGAAGTTAATGCAAACCCTGTAAATGGGTTAAATATAAGAGCAGGATTTAGTAATAATGAGAGTACCACTACAAAATCTGACAACCCAGAAATACTAAACAGAAGGCCATTAGAAGCTGGACCAGAAACACTTTACAATTTCTGGGCAAACTATGAAGTGCAGCAAGGTTCTTTAGAAGGTTTTGGTCTTGGATTAGGGTTTAATGGTGCAAGTGAGCGTTTTGCAATTAACTACGAGTCTACTGGAGAGTTTATCCTTCCAAGCTATACCATTGCAAATGCTTCTGTTTTTTATCAAGCTAATAAATACAGGATTACTCTAAAGTTAAACAATGCGTTTAATAAAGAGTATTATAAAGGTTGGACAACAATTTCTCCACAAACACCTAGAGCAGTATTAGCAAATGTGTCTTACAAGTTTTAAGTAATAATTTGAATTATATAAAAGGGTATCTGTACAGGTGCCCTTTTCAAGGTTAATTATATGAAATATAAAAAGCAAATACTTACACTACATAAAATCTTAGGGTTAACAACAGGTATTGTTGTATTTATAGTAGCAATTACTGGTTGTTTCTGGGCATTTAAAGAAGAAATTGAAGCTTTATTAAATGACGACACAGTTATAGAGGTTAGGGCTCAAGAACACCTAACTCCTACAGAAGCTAAAGATATTGCCAAGACAGTATTTCCACAACAAACTGTTCATGGTACTTTATTTAAGCAACCTAATGATCCTATTGAAGTTATATTTTATGATGCAGAACCAGAATTTTACCAAAGCGTGTTTTTAAATCCGTATTCTGGTGAAATCTTAGAAGTTAAAGATCATATGACTGGTTTTTTTGCTTTCATATTAAAAGGCCACATGAGGCTGTGGCTTCCTAAAGAGTTAGGAGAACAAGTTGTTGGTGTATCTATCCTTCTATTTATTATTATCATTATCTCTGGCTTTTTACTGTGGTTACCTAAACGGCGTAAAAACCTTAAACAACGTGTAAGCTTTAAATGGAAAGCCACCACACGTTGGAAACGAAAGAATTTCGATTTGCATACCATATTAGGATTTTATGTGTGCGCATTAGCATTAATCTTAGCATTTACAGGATCTATAATGTCTTATAACTGGATGCGTTATGGTTTTTACAAAGCAATTGGCGGTGATAAAACAATTGCGTTTATAATTCCTGAAAATGCCTCAACTACTTTAGAAAAAAATGAGGATGTTTCTCCAATAGATCAATTAATACCATTACTGAGGAAAGAAAATCCAAATGCTGAAAGTTTTGAACTGCATTATCCACATTCTGAAACTGAGAGTATTTATATTGAAACTTCTAATACAGAAGGTGTGTATTACGATTCAGACTTTAGGTTTTTCGATCAAAATACTTTAGAGGAAATTGAAACACCAAGTGTATATGGAACATATAGCAATGCTGAGGTTTCCGATAAGATACTTAGGATGAATTACGACATACATATAGGTGCCATTGGTGGTATTGCTGGAAAGATTATAGCTTTTCTTTCAAGTTTACTTATTGCAAGTTTACCAGTAACCGGAACATTACTATGGTACGGAAGAACTTATAAGAAATCAAAAAAGTCAGCATTATAGCTGACTTTTTTAGTTGTAATATCTCTTTATTTAGATTCAAGAATTTCTTTAATACTTGGCTTAAAGTAATTTGGACCTTTTAACACTTTACCATCTTCTCTATAAATTGGTTTACCATCTTCACCAAGTTTACTCATATTGCTGCGCTGTATTTCATCAAACACTTCTTCAATTTTATGTTGCATACCGTGCTCTATAATAGTGCCGCATAAAATGTATAACATATCTCCTAAGGCATCTGCCACTTCAACCAGATCATTATTATTAGCAGCTTCTAAATATTCCTCATTTTCTTCTTTCATTAAATTAAAACGAAGTGTGTTCTTTGCCAAACCTAAGTCGGCAGTTGGCTCTTCCTTCATACCTAACCCAAATGCAGTGTGAAATTGTCTTACGGCGTTAATGCGTTTTTTCATAGTTTTTAGAGTATTTTTGTGCTTTAAAAGTACAACTTATGTTTAGTACAGGACAATACATTTTTGCAGCACTTTTCTTTATAGCATTTGTAATTGCTATGATTTTCACCTACAGGAAAGATGCTAAGCTTCACAAAAAAAATTACAAGGGCAGTATTTTTATACTACTAGGCTTTATAGCTTTTATCGTGTTCTTGTTTATCTTGAAGACACAGCTTAATTAGTAAAGTTATTACTAATAAAAAAAGCCACGTTAAACGTGGCTTTTCATAGTTTATGTCTTGTTGTAATTACTCCACACTTATCTTCTGAGAAAAAACACCTTGGTTTTTTATCTTAAAGCTTGCTATATATAATCCTGTACTTAGCGAGTTTAAATCATAATTTCCTGTATTCCCATCAAGATTCTCAAACGTTAGCTTTTTTCCGCTAATGTCGTAGATAGAAAGTGATTCGACAGTATAATCTGAAGACTCAAACCTATAGCTTAAGATATTATCATTTACAGTTGTTATTACATTTGGCTGATTAAACTCCGTAACGCCTAATACTGAAGTTTTTGCTGTTTCAATTAAAAACTCTGTACAAAGTTTTGTGAATTTTGTAGCGTGATCTGCAGTACCAGAAACTGTAAACGTATCTCCTAAGGTATGAATAGCTTGGTTATGTTCTCCAAAAGCAGCTTCAAAGGGAAAAGATGCTGGGTAGCCTTGTGCAAACCAACTTGCGTGGTCTGAACATCCATAATTACATAACGATGTACCGTAAGTAACTTGGTGTACGCCATCTGCATTATAGTAGTCTAACAACTGCATTAAAAATGAATTTAATGATGTATCTGTATTATCTGTTATAAAATAAACATCGTTGTCTGAGCCATTAAAATTTGTCATATCAAATTGAGTGACACCAATTACATTTTTATTGTCGTTACTATAAGATTGTGCAATTTCTGCAGAACCAACTAAACCTATCTCTTCTGCAGCATATGCCATAATTTCAATGGTACGGTTAGGCACAAAATCTATTTCGAATAAAACACGAGCTGCTTCAGTAATTGTAGCAATACCTGAGGCATCATCATCTGCACCTGGCGCCAACGCATTTACACTTGCTGTTGTATCTAAATGGCCTCCAGTTATTACATACTCATTTGGAGATACAGCACCTGTAATGGTCATTATAACAGACGGCATTGTGGTCCCTGTATGGTTAAATAATCTCACAGAGACATCTGTACGGTTATAACTTGCTGCCAATGCTTCCCATTTTGCTTTTAAATCCATAGCAGCTTGTGTTCCTTCTGGTCTGTTATGGTATCTGGTACCATAATTTTGCAACTCTATAATATGATCTTCTAAATTCGATGTGCTTACTTCATTTAAAGCTTGTGTAACTATAGCATCATGTGTAATGGTATAGTTAGTACTTGTAAACGATTGTGCATTTGGAATTAGTGGTGTTGCAGCGATATCATTTAAAGCCTTCTCTGCAGAAGGCTTTCTAATATATCCTGGTCCGTGTACCAATATAGCATCATGTAATTCATGAGCTGCAGTCTCGGTTAGCATAACTGCAGACTCATATTCTGTTGATCCTAATATTTGTACAGCATCTGGGAATTGAAGCTTTAGTGTGCTTGCATCTTCCTTATTTAAGGTTGCGTAAAATGGTGAGTCATTTTGAGCATACAAGCTAAAAAACACACCTAAGTTTAATACTATGGCTAATACATATTTCATAGTTCTTATTTTAAGAATCCATATGTTTTTGCATACTCAAGCATTTGAGCCTCAAAAGATTCTGGTTGTGTAACTTTTATAGCAGTAATGGTTCCATCTTCATCCATTTCTGGAACAAGAACAGGATTTACAAAACCACTATAAGGTGCACTTTTAAATTGCTTATTTCGTTCTAAAACTTCTTTATGAATGTCTTGATTTACTTTTACACCATAATCTTCAACTAAAGCTTTAGCAGCTTCATAGTCACCTTCAGATGTAATTCGCTGTGTTTCCTTAAGTAATTCTCCAAACAGCTCACGCATTTTAGAGTAGTCTTTAATATCAAAGTAAGTTTTACCATCACGTTGCTCCATAACAACTGCTCCAGATTCTTGAGCTTTCTCGAACACCCAAGCACTTACCCATTGTCTGTTACGCATATGTGCTTCTTCTACATCATCACCTAATTCTAATCGAATTAGCTGCGTCATCATACCATTTCTTATATAACCATCATAAGCAGCTTTTCCTGTTTTTTCCCAGTTGTCTGTTAATCCTAGTTCTTGAAGTTTAGGATCCATTAAATAGTATAAACCGAATAAATCTGCACGACCTTCTTCAATTGTAGATTTGTAACTCTTTAAAGTTTCTTTTGGTGTACCAACACCTGGATTTATCTGTCCAGAAGCGTGCCCTACTACTTCGTGTAATGCGGTGTGTAACTTATCTGCTTGCTTACCATATTCTTTTTCTAATGCTACCTCTAAAGAATCGTTTGCAAATTCTTCTAAACGACCAGAACCGCCAGCACCATTATATGCATTAATTATGTTACCTAAGGATACAGACTTACTTCCGTGAGCTTGTCTTATCCAGTTGTTGTTAGGTAAGTTCACACCAATTGGCGTACTTGGTGAAGCATCTCCAGCTTCTCCTGCAACAATAACAGTTTTATAAGATACTCCTTTTACCTCTGCTTTTTTGTGCTCAGCCATTAATGGAGAGTTATCTTCAAACCATTGTGCATCTTTAGATAAAACAGCCATCTTTTTAGACATGTCAAAATCTTTAATCTGTACAATACTTTCATAAGAACCTTTATAGCCTTTTGGATCGTTGTAAACTTCAATAAAGCCATTTATCCAATCGATATCACCTTCTGTAGAGTTTACCCAAGCAATAGCATACTCATCCCAAGTATCTAAGCTTCCTGTTTTATAATAGTCTATTAATAATCCTAAAGCTTTTGCTTGATTTTCATTTTCTGCTACTCCTTTAGCTTTTTCTAACCAACCGATAACCTCATCAATAGCTTCGCCATAAAGACCTCCACTTTTGTATGTTTTTTCAACCAGCTTACCGTTTTCCTTAACAAGTTTAGTATTAAGACCAAGTTCAATTGGCTCATTAGCGTCAACTGTTTTAGATCCATAAAACTGCTCTACATCTGCAGTAGTTACATCTGGTCCATAAAAGTTTATAGCGCTCTCTAATACAATATCTGCATCTTTAGAAAGGTTTACTTTTTTAGCATCTTTATCATTAAACAATACTTCAAAAGCTTCGCCTTCAAGCGTTGTATTTGTATCTGCTAAAAGTTGATTTAAATACTCTGCAGAAAACTCTGGAGTCATCTTTACAGTACTGTAATGATGGTGTATACCATTAGAGAACCATATACGCTTAACAAACGTTTCGAAGTTTTTCCAGTCTTCTGTGTTTTTATCACCAGTGTATGTTGTATACACATTTTCTAATGCTTTACGAATAGTAAGGTTATGACGGTAGTTTTGAGCCCACATCATATCACGACCACTAAGACCAGCTTGCGTCATGTAGTAAACAAGCTTTTGCTTTTCTAGACTTAAATTTTCCCATCCAGGAATTTCGTATTGCAAGATTTTAATGTCTGCAAATTCATCTACAATTCCAGCTTTGGTTTCTTTTGGTTCTGGTTTTACCTCTTCTTTCTTTTCTTGGCCACAAGATGATAAAAGAAGTAACCCTAAACTTAATACGGTTAGATATTTAAATGTCATTTTATATAATTTGATTATTTAAGGTGCAATTTAATGGTATTTCGCTAAATCTTAATTCCTTATCTCATATATTTTTAAGAATGACTCCTGTAATTCATTCAACTTCATAACCTTAAAAGCATATTTTATCACTTATACCCCAAAAATGTTTCGAAAACAGTTGCTATAATATGTATATTTACATACCATTAACTATACCCCTAACTTTATGAAATTTTTAAAATACTTATTTTTCCTTTTACTAATTGTAATAATTGGTGCCTCTATATATGTAGCCACTATAGATGGAGACTTTCAAGTTGAAGACTCTAAAGTAATTAATGCACCAGCATCTGTAATTTACAATGAAATAAATGATCTTAAAACTTGGGAAAACTGGGGTCCTTGGAAAGCAGATGATCCAAACATAGTTACAAGCTACCCAGAAAAAACAGTAGGCGTTGGCGCAAGCTATTCTTGGACAGGTGATACTGCTCCAGATGGCCGTATTGAAACTATTGATGCTATACCAAATAAAAGCATTACACAAACCATGGTAATGGAAACACCTTTAGGACCTTCTGAAAGTACTGTATATTGGACATTTGAAGAGGTTGAAGAAGGTACAAAAGTAACTTGGGGAATGAAGGGTTCTCAAAGTTTTCAGGATAAAGCATATTGGGCAACACAAGATGGTTCTTACACACAAATGCTAAAACCAATGTTTCCTAAAGGCTTAGAAAACATTAATACAGTAATCGAAACTAAAATGTCTGAATTTTCTATAAATGTTGATGGCATTACACAACATAGTGGCGGTTATTATATGTACAATACTTCTGCATCTAAGATAAGTGCTATTGGCACCAAAATGGCAGAGATGATGCCACAAGTATTTTCTTATATGCAAGAAAATAATATTCCTATTTCCGGTAGTCCAATGACTATTTACGAGCAATGGGACTTAGCAAATAATACCGCTATATTTTCTTCTGCAATACCAACCACAAACCAAGTTATCACTCCTAATGATAGTCCTATATTATGCGGTTTTATGCCATCTCAAAAAGTTGTTAAGACGACACTTAAAGGAGATTATAAAAATTTAAAAGATGCTTGGGGTGCGGCTAATGCTTATTTAGAAGAAAATAGCCTTGAGAAAATGGAGACTTCAAAAGACTTTGAAGTTTATAGAACAGATCCTAGTGCAGACCCAAATCCAGCAAACTGGGTAACAGAAATTTATATTCCTATAAAATAAGAATACTTAATTATTATGGTTGCTGTTAGACAAATAGCGCTTAGTTAAATTAGAGAGACTCTTTGGTTCTAAACTTATATGTTCCTGTTGTGTTCTTAAAGTTTCAATTTTAGAAGCATAGGGAATATTTCCTACTTTAATTAGTGCATTTAATTCTGCATCAAAACAATTATATAATAATTGAGAAAGTGGTGTTCTTAATTGCGTATGGTTAAATTTTTGAATAAGCTTCTTACAACTAGATAAAAATAATTGAGGATGTTTTGAAAGTGTCTTTACGATATTTCCAAAATCTTTTAAAACGTCTTCATTAGATAAGCTTTTTACTGTGATACCAGTATCTATATTAAGCAAAGGTTTAAATAAATATAAAGCTTGATGTATATAAGCAGTACGCTCAACCTCAGATAAATAAATAATATCCAAACCTAGCGCCGTTTTTACTACAAATACATTTTCACCCAAAGTAAGCTTAAGATATTCCCAATAGTTTAATTCCTGATCTATTGGTAACACGGCTTTTCTTTTAAAACCCTTATTACGAATTCTTACCGATTGTAGTTTATTAATGAGAGATGTATCAAGACTCATCACTCAATAAGTCTAGAATATCATTTAACTCTTGCATTTGTGCGTGATCTTTAGCAGTATGACCTCGAGCATCTTTTAAACTCTTATCTGCATTATGCGCCAATAAAAGCTTTACAATAGCTTCTTGATTAAAGGTTGTTGCATAAATTAAAGCAGTCGCATTGTTAGAGTTTTGCAAATCTATGTTGGCGCCACGTTTAATTAGTAACTCAGCAATTTCTGGATACCCCTTAAAACACACACCCATAAGCGCTGTATTTCCAGAAGCATCTTGTGCATTTATGTCTGCGTTATGATCTAATAAAATTTCAGTAATATCTTTAAAACCATAATAAGTAGCAAGTAACAATGGTGTAGAGCCACGTTGGTCCTTAGCTTGTATTAGTTCTGGATATTCTTTTAATACAATAGCAATATTTGCCTTGTCTTGAGAGCGTATAGCGTTAAATAGTAAATCAGGATTCATAGCATAAATTATAGTTGAAAATGTACGTAAAACCTTTATAGGCATCAACCGGTTTAACATTTATTTTCTTGAAGTATAAAATTATGTTATTTGTAAGTCTTACAAGTATTTGCATTATCTATTGTCGTAATTTTAAGATTAGAAAATTCTATACTATGAAATTAGACTACTTTACAAAAGATATAGGCATGGTGCCAGAAATTATTATAGGTACTATAGTTATTTACATTGCTGTTATCATATTTACAAGAATATTTGGCCTTAAAAGCTTTAGTAAAATGACTGGGTTTGACTTTGTAAATACTGTTGCCATAGGTAATCTTATAGGTATGACCATTGCCACGAGCAACCCTAAATTACTACTAGGTATTTTATTAATTGGGCTTTTATATCTTGCAAACTACCTAGTATCGTTACTTAGATTTAGAAGCAAAACGGCACGAAAACATTTAGATAATAGTCCCGTATTAATTATGAGAGACGGACAAATACTTTATGATAATTTAAATAAAGTAGAAATTACAGAAAACGAACTTAGAGGCAAATTAAGAGAAGCAAATGTGATAAGACTAAATGAAGTAAAAGCTGTAATCCTAGAAACTACAGGAGATGTAAGTGTATTACATGGTGATGACGACAAAGAAATTGAGGATTATATTTTAGAAGATGTTGAAAAATAGAATGCATAATTATAAAATTCTTAACTATTTTAACAAAGTGTAAACATTTTCAGAAATGTAATTTCCTATTTTCGTCGCTATAATTTCATTTCGTGATTTTAAGACTCATTTTTTTATTGATTCTTTCTGCTTCTTACGCTCAAGAATCTAAGTTTACAATTTTAGATCTCCCCAACTCTTTAACTGAAAATGCCAATAGTATCACCAAATCTGAATCTACATTTGTAGATGTCTCAGATTCTGGCTCACAAGACGTATACTATACAAAGACCATTACTATTCTAAACAGTAAAGGAAACTCAGATATTAATGCCTTTGCATTTTATGACAACAACAGTAAAGTAAAAAAACTTAATGCTACCATATATGATGCATTAGGAAATAAAATTAAAAGCTTTAGTAAACGTGACTTTAGGGATGTAAGTGCAGTAAGTAACGGGACGTTGTATTCAGACAATCGTGTAATGTACCTGGATTACACACCAATAACTTATCCATATACTGTTGTTTTCGAAAAAGAGACAACCTCCAAAACATCTGCTTTTATAGAACGTTGGATGCCTATTGAAGATTACTTAAGCAGTACGGTTAGATCTACTTATACCATAAAATTTAATCCTAAGAACAAGCCTATATTTAAAGAGTTTAATTTTGATGGCTATACTATCACTACGGAACAAAAGGAAGGAGAAATGTCCTGGAAAGCAGAATTACTACCTGCTGTAAAACATGAGTATTTAGCACCAAATTTAAATGAAATTACGCCTATGCTTAGGTTGTATTTACCACAATTTAGCTTACAAGGCGAAAAAGGCTCTGCTAACAGTTGGCAAGATTTTGGTAACTGGATGAATACCAACCTCATTGAAAAAACAAACGATTTAAGTTCTGAAACTATTGAAGCAATTAGAGCTCTTACAGCCAATGCTACTACAGATGAAGAAAAAGCGCGAATTGTATATAAATTCGTTCAGGATAAAGTTCGTTATATAAGCGTTCAGATTGAAATTGGTGGCTGGAAGCCTATGCTAGCGTCCGATGTAGATAAACTAAGCTATGGTGATTGTAAAGCCCTTACCAATTACACCAAAAGTTTAATGGATGCTGTTGGACTAACTTCATACTACACCATAATTTATGGCGGAAATGAACAAACAGATATAGATAAAGATTTAGTTGCTGTACAAGGTAATCACGTAATATTAGGAGTAGATTTAAATGAAGATATAACTTGGTTAGAGTGTACTAGCCAAACATCTCCATTTGGATATTTAGGAGATTTTACAGATAACAGAGATGCTTTAATGATTACTCCAAATGGCGGTATAATTACCAAGACAAAAGCATACAATGCAGAAGAAAGCACCAAACGCTATACAATTAATTGCGACATAGATGTCACTTCAGTAAAAGGTCACTTAAATGAACACAGCAAAGGTGTTTTTTATCAAGAGGCTAGTTATGCTAACACTATGTCTCAAGAAGAATTAAAGAACAGTTACTTAACAGAGTGGCGTCACATAAACGGTCTTTCTGTAACTAATATAAGTTTAAATGATGATCAAGATAATATTACTTATCAAGAAGATTTAGATTTTACAATACACCAATACCTCTCAAAAGCTGGGAATAACTTTATACTTAAGCCAATAGTATTTAGCAATTCGAGAGCATTAGTCCCACCAAGAACCAGCAACAGGAAAACACCTTTTATTATTCAGCGTCCTAAAACAGTAGAGTTTTTAATTTCTTATACCATACCAGAAGGTATGACGGTAAACACACCAGAAGACACTTTACTACATACCCCATTTGGAGAATACAGCTTAACTTTCTCTTTAAAGGACAACCGTTTATCCTGTAAAAGATCCCTTAAAATTACCGAAGGCACATTTGAGCCTAACCAATATGAAGCTTACAGATCATTTTGTAAGACCATAACTAATAAAGACAACACAAAACTCCTTATCTCTACATTATGAAGCAAACTTTACTCTTAATTGCTCTTACACTTATTACATTTCCTACACTTGCCCAAGACTATGATTTTGGAGATGTTTCAAAAGAAGAATTGTTAGAAACCGAACATCCAGACCATCCCGATGCTTCTGCTTCGATACTTTATAGAGAATACAAAACAAGGTTTTCCTATTCAGAAGAATATGGCTTTTTTGCAATTACAGAAGTACAAGAACGCATAAAGATTTATAACAAAGAAGGCTACAAATATGCAGATGTTGCTTTTAAACTTCATACTAGTGATGGTAGGACAAAGGACACCTATAATGGTCTTAAAGCCTATACCTATAATTTAGAAGGTGGTAAGGTAAAAAAGGAAAAACTAAAAAATAATGGCATTTTTGAAGAAGAGGCTTCAAAATACACCACGCTTGTAAAATTTGCAATGCCAAATATTAATGACGGTAGCATTATCGAGTATAAGTATGAGCTACAAACTCCTTACATATATAACTTAGACGAATATAGTTTACAAGAATTTATACCTATAAAGAAATCAGTTCTAAAGTTTACATCACCAGAATATTTTGGTTGGAATTTACACCAAAGAGGTACTTTACCTCTTAATGTAGAACAAGGTAGAGGACGAGATAAAATTACTTATGACCACTCTGAGGCCCTATTAGATAAAATGAAAGATGTTGGCAGCCAGCGCCATGGCAAACCAACCATTAATACTAGAAACACTATAGATGTACAAACAGACATTTATGATTTAGAGCTAAGTAATGTGCCGCCACTAAAGGATGAAGCCTACACCAATAACGTAAACAACTATAAGAATTCTTTAAAATTTGAAGTTTCCTTTAGAAACTTGCCAGGTAAAGGTCTTGAAACAGTTACAACCACTTGGGATAACATTACGGAAACCATTTACAGGTCTTCAAGATTTGGGAATGAGCTGGATAAAAAAGGATACTTTAAGAGTGATTTAGAGCGAATTTTAAACACCTCTAATACAGAAGAAGAAATAGTATTTAATATATACGAGTTCGTAAAAAAGAAAATGAACTGGAATGATTATGTAGGTATTTATACAGATGAAGGAGTTGTTAAAGCGTACAGAACTAATACTGGAAATAGTGCAGATATTAATTTAATGCTAACTGCTATGTTAAGAGAAGCTGGTATCACATCTAATCCAGTTTTGGTAAGCACAAGAGATCATGGCATTCCTGTATCTCCAACTATAAACGGCTTTAACTTTGTAATTTCAAGTGCAACTATAAACCAAGAACTTTATTTGTTAGATGCTACCAATAAAAATGGATCTGTAAACTTTTTAGAAGAACACCTCTTAAATTGGAATGGTAGACAAATAACAGAAGATGGTCGTTCAAGATGGATTAACCTTAACCCAACGTCTCATTCAGAAAACAATACAATTATGTCTTTAAAGTTTGATGAGGCTATGCAGATAGAAGGCTCATTAAACAGTAAGATTACAGGACATAGTGCTTACAATTTTAAAAAGAGGTTTAACAGGAAAAGTGAAGATGAGCTAGTTGCTACATTTGAGAGCGACTACCCAAACGTAAAATTTGGTGAGTACTCTTTTAAAAACCATAATAAAACATACGAGCCTATACTCTACTCTTATAAGTTTAATGTTGAAAAACCGGTAGATGTTATTGAAGACAAGTGTTATTTAACACCAATGTTACACTTAGCAGATTTACAAAACCCGTTTGTGTTAGAGAATCGTACATTCCCAATAGACTACCAATACCCAAGGAAAACAAATTATATAGTAAATATTGCCATCCCAGACGGTTATAATGTTAGCACGTTACCAGAAAGCACAAAAGTATTACTACCTGAAGAATTGGGAGAGTTTTTATATAAAGCCAAACAAGTGGGTAACAACGTACAAGTGTCGTATCAATTTGTAATTAACTCCAATCTTGTTCCATCAAAATATTATAACGAGTTAAAAACCTTCTACAATTTAGCTATAGAAAAACAAGAAGAAAAAATTGTATTCGTAAAATCTTAGTCTATTACTACATATGTAAAATAGCATTTACCATATAAGTGGTTTACAATAATTGAAATACAGACACCATAACACCGCTAAATGAAACTTAATTACGCATTTACCATACTTCTAACGTTTTCCTTATTTACTTCATTGCTTGCTCAAGACTATGATTTTGGAGATGTTTCAGAAGAAGAATTACTTGAGAAAGAACACCCGATATATAAGGATGCAGATGCTGCAATTTTATACAGAAGCTATAATACCTATTTTACATACACTACTAACGAAGGGTTTTTAGTTAATACCGAAGTTCACGAACGTATAAAAATTTATAATCCAGACGGCTACAAATATGCTACAAAATCTGTTTCTCTATATGAGCAGGACAGTAAATACAAAGATGACCTAAGAAGCTTAAAAGCTTACACCTACAATCTAGAAAATGGTAATATAAGTAAAGATAAATTGTCTAAAGATGGTGTATTTAAAGAAGAGCAATCTAAATACAGAACACTAACTAAATTTACAATGCCAAATTTAAAAGAAGGTTGTGTTATAGAATACAAATATCTTTTAAAAACTCCTTTTGTATCTAATTTAGATGAATTTAGGTTTCAGGAACAAATCCCTATTAATACTGTTAGCTCAAAATTTAGATCACCAGAGTATTACGGGTTTAATATGCATCAAAAAGGATTGTCGCAAATTTCAATAGAAAATGAGGTAAAAAGTAGGACGATTATATACAAACCACAAAACTCACAATCGAGAAAAATTGTAGATAGAGTTGTAATACACGACAAATCTCCAAAAACTAGAAAGCTTACATTTAGCGAAAATATTATTAATATGTCTGGCTCTCAAATACCTGCTATTAAAGAAGAGCTTTATACTAACAATATAGATAACTACTCAAATGCTATTAAGTTTGAGTTAGCGTATATCAATTTTCCTGGCTCTACCTATAAGAATTACTCCAATTCTTGGGATGATGTTGCTAAAAGTATTTTTGACCAACCACAATTTGGAGACGAGCTTAAAAAAAGCAATTATTTTAATAATGATTTAAGTCGCCTAATTTCCTCTCAACAATCTGAAATTGAAAAAACTGTAGCCATTTATGAATTTGTAAAACAAAAAATGAATTGGAATGGTTACGTAGGTATTGCAACAGATGATGGTGTAAGGAGTGCCTATAAAAACAATGTGGGTAATATCACAGAAATTAACCTCATTCTTACAGCTATGCTCAGAGAAGCTGGTTTAAATACCAATCCTGTTTTATTAAGCACAAAGAATCACGGCATTCCTATATTCCCTACAAGAAATGGTTTTAATTATGTGATTTCAAGTGTTACAATTGATGGAGGTTTAGTTCTCCTAGATGCTTCAAAAAAATATGGAGAGATAAATCTTTTAGAGGAAGAACTATTAAACTGGAATGGAAGATTAATTACAGAAGATGGAAGATCTAAATGGGTTAACCTATTGCCAAATAAGCAGGCAGAGCAAAATACAATGCTTAGTGTAACTATAGATAAAGATTTAAATACAAATGCTAAGGTTATAAATAAACTTACTGGGCATAAATCTTATGCATTTAAGAAGAAGTATGCTAATGTTGCTAAAGTTAGTCAACTGGAGATGTTCGAAAATCAATTTAAAAATATTCAAGTCTCTAATTTAGAAGTTCAAAATCTAGATAAGCTATATCAGCCTATTTCATTTAATTACGACGTGTCCTACTCTAATGCGTTAGATATTATAGATTCTAAAATTTATGTAACACCATTGCTACACTTAGGTACTTATGAAAATCCTTTTGTACCAGAAACAAGACAATATCCTGTCGATTTTGTTTACCCATTAAAAACTAGAGTAATAGCATCAATTAAAATACCAGACGGCTACACTGTTGAAACTATTCCAGAAACCTTAAACATAGCCATACCAAAAAACCAAGGTAGTTTTCAATACTTAGTAAATGTATCTGGAAACAACATTCAAGTGTCTTCACAACTCTCCATATCAACTCATATTATAGCATCTAATTACTATAAAGAACTTAAAGCCTTTTATGATATGGTTATAAACAAACAGTTAGAAAAAATAGTCCTTGTAAAAAGTTAAGCATGAAAATAATTACACTAACACTATTACTTTGTTTTACAATTACAATATGCCAATCTCAAAGTTTTAAAATTGGTAAAGTAGACAAAGAAGAATTTACAACATCTGAAGAAATTTTAGAAGGCGCCATTTATTTAGAAAAATACAGAGAAACGTTTTTTGAATATGATGGAGACAAAGGATGGATTTTAATTACTGAAATAAAGGAACGTATTAAAATTACCAGTAAAGAAGGCTTAGACTATGCTACAAACAAAGTTTATTTATACAAAGACTTACCCAAGAAAGAAGAAATTTTAAAATTTAAAGCTTACACACACTATTTAGTTGACGGAAAAATAAACAAAGAAAGTATTAAGAAAAATGCTTTTTTTGAAAGCGAAAGAGATGAGAATTGGACTGAGGTTTCTTGGGCAATGCCAAATGCTCAAGTGGGTTCAATTATAGAATGGGAGTATACAATTGTTTCACCTTTTTTAAAAATTGATGATTTAATTATACAAGAAGATATACCTGTAAGAAACTATGAAGCATTAATACGCACACCTCAATTCTTCACATTTAATATTGTTAGAAGAGGCTATTTTAATATCGTACCAAAACAAGAAGCTGTTGCAAGAACATTAAGCGTTAAAATAGGATCTGCAAGAACAATATCCACAGCATCTAATGGGTATACTTGGGATATTCATGATGTACACGCTACCTTTAAAAAGAAAGACATTCCTGCTTTAAAAGAAGAGCCTTTTGTCGGCAATAAAGAAAACTACAGGTATGCTGTTAGCTTTGAGTTGGCTACAATTAAATATCCAAATGAAGATGAGCGTAAAATTGCATCTAGTTGGGAAGAGGTTTCAAATACAATTTATAAATCAAAAAACTTTGGTAAACAGCTTGAAAACACCTCATATCTAAATGGTGATGTTGATAGAATAAAAGCAATGAATCTTTCTATAGAGGAAACTCTTTATGAAGTTTATAACACTATTAAAGATAGAATGTCTTGGAATGGTAAACGCACAAAATATGTTTCAGATAAAATTTCAAGATCATATATGAAACAAACTGGAAATGTTTCAGAAATAAATTTAATGCTAATCTCCTTATTACGAGAATTTCATATAAATGCAAATCCCGTATTACTTACTACAAACGATCAAAAGGTATCACTTTTCCCAACTCTAGATGGTTTTAATTATGTAATAGCTGCTGCAGAAATTAATGATAAGATGTACCTTTTAGATGCTACAGAAAAACTAGGCACGCCAAATGTTTTACCTAGACGAACCTTTAATACAGGTACAAGCAGGTTGGTAAAACAAGATGGCACCTCAACAGAAATACAATTACAACCTAAAGATGTTACGCAAGATTTAATGCATTTAGAGTATACGTTAAATGATGATCTTTCTATATCTGGAACAATAAAGGAACGTTATTCGAAAATTGAATCGCTTTACTTCAGAAAAAACCACTCTCCTAATAATACAGATGCAAGAATAGATGAACTCGTAAAAGAAATTAATATTGAAGATATTACAAATTACGAGGTCGAAAATTATAAGAATTTAGAAGATCCTATAGTTGAAGGCTATACGTATGAAATAAACAAAGGTGTAGATGTTATAGCTGGTGAAATTTATTTACAACCTCTACTTTTCAAAAAATTGGCTACTAACCCGTTTAAAAGTGAGACAAGAGATTTTCCTGTAGATTTTCTTTATCCATTTTCTACTACCAAATCTGTTAAACTAAATATTCCAGAAGGTTTTAATGTGTCTTACCTGCCAAAGAGTGAGGTTGTAGAGATGCCAAACAAACTTGGCCGCTATATATACCAAATTTCACAACAAGGTAATGTTATAGTTATTCGTTCTATTACTACCTTTAACCAATCTACAATACCACAACAATATTATAAAGAGCTAAAGCAGTTTTATGATAAGCGTATTGAGAAAGAGACCGAAAAAATTATAATTAGTAACAAGTAATGAAACAACTCTACTTGTATTTCTTGGTGGTGGTTTAGGAAGCGTTGCACGCTATATTGTTGTTTTAATTGGTGCAATTGCAATTGCAGCATCTGGTGGTCCTTTTACCATTTATGGATAAATTAGCTGTTACGGCATTCTTAGCAGGAATAACTCAATGTACTATTAGTTTCTTTCGATAAGTTAAAAATTTAAATTATGTACAAAAAAATAATTATAGCTTCTGAACAAAAACCAATTGATCATCATAATATTTTATGGTTAAAATCAAAACGTTTAAATACTCAATTGAAAGACGATAGAATTATTTTAAATAATGACGTATTACTGTTTAGTAAAATGGATAACGTTGGTGTTTATAAATACAAATCATTCTTATTTTTAAATATAAGTTCAATATTCTTTTTTAAATATCTTGACAAATATTACCAGATAGGTTTAAACAATCAAGACCTCTCTAAAGTTAGCTCATATTTTAAAAATATAAATTTTATAAACCAGTCATTAAAAATTAAAGATTATGTATTCAGCCTAGTCATAATTTCCTTTTTTATATGGCTTATCTATAATTTTAGCAAAATGTAAACTTAAACCCAACTTTACAAATTGGGTTTTTTACTTTCTCAGCAACCAAAAAACAAATAAAAAGATTTTTTGATTTCTTTTATAAAATTATACCTTACACTATGAAACAACTCCTTCTTGTATTTCTTGGTGGTGGTTTAGGAAGCGTTGCACGCTTTGCCGTTACCAAACTTGTTGTTTACAAACAGCTAAACCTTATTTGGGGAACACTTGCAGTAAATGTTATTGGCAGTTTACTAATTGGGCTTATCTTAGGTTATACATTAAAGACAACTGGTTTAAACCAAAATACAGCATTACTGTTGGCAACTGGATTTTGTGGTGGCTTCACCACATTTTCTACATTTGCCTATGAAAACCAAGGGCTGTTAAGAACAGGAGATTATACTACACTTCTTTTATATACAATAGGAAGTTTTGTATTAGGTGTTTTAGCTGTTTTCCTCGGACTTTGGTTGGTAAAAAGCCTTAGTTAGTAATCGTATCTTTTTCCTTTTTAGCATAGTTCTTTACACCAGCGTGTATTGCTAAACTAATATGATTGTCTTCTGGAGGAATTGGGCAAGAATACTTGCCGCTATACGCACAATACGGATTGTAGGCTTGGTTAAAGTCTAGAACAATAACATCATTCTTTGGTATTTTTAAATCCAAATATCTTCCACCAGCATAAGAGTCTTCGCCATTACTGTTATCTGTAAATGGTAAGAATAGATAGTTGGCATACTTAGGGTCTGTAATTAATTGCTGGCTTTGGTAAATATTTAAAACAAACTCTTCATCTTCCAACATAAAATGAGCTTCACCATATTTAATATATACAGGTTTACGCTCAGTTGTGGTTTCCATTATAAATGGTGACTCAGAAGGTGTTCTAACAAACTTTGCTTTTACAACCAAATTGGTATCAATAGGAAAGAAATCTAATGTTTTAAATGCTTTAAAATCTTCTTTAGGTAACGGAGATTCTAAGCTATCTTTAAATTCATGATTTATTTTTTCCTGAAATTTTAGGGCTTTTTTAATTAGAATACTGTCTTGCGCAACAGCAGAAAAGCTAATTAATATTAAACAGATATAGGTAAGCGTTAAACGCATCTTTTTCTTTTTTTTTGCAAAATTACAAAAGTGATTCCTTTTTTTATGTAGCTTTACATCAATTAATTACGAGATGAAAAGACAACAATCAATTTATACATGTACTATGGTCATTTTAAGACCTCGGACTACTGTATTCTGATTGTTACTTATATATAACGATTTCACAATGTCCGATGGTATAATCATCGGGCATTTTTTTTGTCATTTACTATAATTTACTCGTTGCAAACATTTTACATATTGTACTATCATTAAAATAGATAGTTAACTATTTAAATTCATTCTAAATAAACAGACCTTTACAAAAACCAACCATATGAAATTCTTTAAATTTTATGCAGACTCTTTCAAGGGCTTAAGTAGAGAAATGTGGTACCTCTCTATAATTATGTTTATAAACAGAGCTGGCGCCATGGTAATCCCATTTTTAAGTTTATACCTTACCAAAAGTGAAGGCTACACTTTACCACAAGTGGGCTGGATTATGTCTGCATTTGGAATTGGCTCTGTAATTGGTGCTTGGGTAGGCGGACAGTTAACAGACACTATAGGTCATTATAAAACAATGGTGCTAAGTTTAATATTAGGTGGTTTAGGGTTTATAGGTCTACAGTATTTACATACTTTTTGGACGCTAGTTATAGGCGTAGGTATTGTGATGATATTTGTAGACTCATTTAGACCTGCGGCTTTTACAGCAATTAATGCTTATAGCAAGCCAGAAAACAAGACCAGAAGTGTAACACTTTTACGTTTAGCAATAAACCTTGGGTTTTCTATGGGTCCAGCACTTGGCGGATTAATTATTACTAGTTTAAGTTATAGTGGACTTTTCTGGGTAGATGGTGTTACCTGTGTAATTGCAGGGTTTTTACTTATAAAATTACTAGACCCTAAAACTGCAAGAGAAGAGCATCAAGAAGTTGTACAACATCCATTATCACCATATAAGGATTTTACCTACTTATGGTTTATACTAGCTATCATTTTATTTAGTTTGGCATTTGTACAGTATTTCTCTGTAATGCCATTATTTTACACCAATATATATGCTCTAAGTGAAGATGAAATTGGTTTACTATTAGCATTAAATGGTCTTGTGATATTCCTACTTGAAATGCCACTTATAAAATATTTAGAAACCAAAGCTGTATCTGTATTAACCTATATAATTTGGGGAACAATTTTAACAGCATTCAGTTTCTTAATTCTCAATGTTTTTTCTTGGATAGGTGTATTAATTATAGGTATGTTATTAATGACCATAGGCGAAATGATTGCGTTCCCGTTTACAAATAGGTTTGCATTAGATAGAGCTAAAGGCGGAAAAATGGGTGCATATATGGCACTTTATAGCATTTCATTTTCAATAAGTCACATTTTTGGGCACAATACAGGTATGAATCTTGTAAGCAACTTTGGTTATACAGCAACTTGGTTTACAATGGCTGCTTTGCTTGGAATAGCAGTACTTATATTTCTTTCTATAAAGTTAAAACAAAGATAATTTGGGCGTTTCCGCCAGTACTAACTGGCGGTCGCGCTTTCGGCGTTACACGGTAACTTACCTCAATCGCTAACGCAAAGAGATTCTATTTTTTAATAGCCTTCATAAATCGTTTAAGCTCTTGTGTAACTTTTGGTGCTAATATGGCAAGTCCTATCATATTAGGAACTAGCATAGCAAAGATCATAGCATCACTAAATAATGTCACTGCTCCTAAACTTGCAGCAGCACCTACTACAGTTGCACAGCAAAATAAAATCTTATAGATATACTCTATCTTTTTAGTTCTCCCGAATAGGAAAGACCAAGCTTGGTAGCCATAGTAAGACCAAGAGATCATAGATGAAAATGCGAAGAGTATAACAGCTAAACTCAGCAAATACGGAAACCAAGAAATACCTGTTTCTAATGCCTGTGCAGTTAATAAAACACCTTCTTCATCAGACAATTGAGCGCCTATTTGCAATTGCCCTGTTATTATAAGGACCAACGCCGTCATAGTACACACCACAACAGTATCAATAAATGGTTCAAGAAGAGCTACCAATCCTTCACTTGCTGCGTATTTGGTCTTAACGGCACTATGCGCTATTGAGGCACTACCAATTCCTGCTTCGTTTGAAAAAGCAGCTCTTTTAAAGCCTTGTATAAGTACTCCAATAAATCCGCCAGCAATACCTTGTGGACTTAAAGCACCATCCCAAATGGCTACAAATGCAGATGGAATTTCAGAAAAATTTAAACCTAATATTGTTAGCACAGCCAAGACATAAGCCACAACCATTACTGGTACAATCTTATCTGTAACCTTGGCTATTTTCTTTATACCACCAATAATAACAATACCAACAAGAATGGCCATTATAATACCAAACACCCAACCTTTACCGTAAATAAAGCTTTGCTCTGCACCAGTAACATGTTCAAACAACTTAAATGCTTGATTTACTTGAAACATATTACCACCACCAAAAGAACCACCAATACACATAACAGCAAATAAAGCAGCCAGTAGTTTTCCTAAGCTGTGCAATCCTTTTTCTCCTAAGCCTTTTTTAAGATAATACATTGGGCCACCAAACACGGTACCATTTGCATCTATCTCTCGATACTTTACGCCTAATGTGCACTCCACAAATTTTGAAGACATTCCTAATAACCCAACCAAGATCATCCAGAATGTTGCGCCAGGACCACCAATTGATAACGCTATAGCAACACCAGCTATGTTTCCTAAACCTACAGTTGCAGATAGTGCTGCTGTTAATGCTTGAAAATGGGTTACTTCTCCAATATGACCTTCTACTCTAATAGTATCTGGCTGGTCACCGTTTACAGTAGAGACTGTATTAGTAACTTCTATATCTCCAGCTTGTTCAATTGCCTCATAATCGCCTCTTACTACTTTAATAGATTTTAAAAAACCACGTATGTTTATAAATCTAAAATAGATTGTAAAGTAACTTGCCCCCAAAATTAAGACTATAAGCACCCAAGGAATGCCTACGTTTTCTGTTAGTGGTATTTCAGCAAAGATTGCATCTGTAAACCAGCTTGTGGCATTTTCGAAATACGTGTTTATCTGTTCGTCTAAAGTTGATTGAGGAATTGCCATTGTTAAGAAGTATTGATTCCTAACAAATATGTTGAGATTACCATTAAACTAAAAGGCTACACACTGCTGAAAAATAATCCTCGATTAGTTAAGCATATGGTTAACCATAGGTAAACACTAGCTTTAAAGCTTTACAACTCTTTTCTAGCAAACTCTATAAGCTGTTCTTTTCCTCCAGATCCACTTATGTTTAATAGCTTTTTTATTTGATGAATATGTGTCTGAAAACCATCTACACTAATATTCATCTCTTCAGCAATTTGGGTATAGGAATGAGTGTCTCCAAATTTAGCCAAGAAAGTCAAGACTTCTTTTTGGCGTTGTGACAACTCTATTTTAGAAGATTCTGTAAGTGTTTCAACTTTAATTTTTAAAGATTTTATGGTATCAAGATGACTCTCATTTGCAATAAGTAATTTATCAAGCTCTGTAGAAAGTTTCAAATTTTCAGAATTTAAATGCTCCAATTGAGATTGCTTCATCTCGCGTTCAGTTAAAAATTTCCAACTGTATAACAAGATTGAAAATAATAAGATATAGATAAATTTAAAAGAGAGTGCCGTAATCATTCCTGTTAATGTCCAAAACTCCTGATCTATATAGGTAACCACTCTATCTTGTGGTATAATTCTATGAGACACAGCTACAATTATTAGTACAAACAGTGCAAAAGATGGCAAATACATAAACTTCATCTGTCTGTTACTAAAAGCCTTATTTAGCTCATTAAGTAAAGAAAAGGCAACTATTATAGAGATTGGTATATCTATAAGCCAAATAAAATTATTGCTAATGGCTACGTTTGTGTAAGATGCTGCTATAAATACAAATGCTATAATACCCATAACGCCAGAAAACAACGCTATAAATTCTTTTTCTGTAAAGCGTTGTACCAACCGCACAACCATTGGTCTAAATTTATTATGCTCTATAGATGGTAATGAGAGTAAAATAAACATAGAGTTTAGTAATGATACTGTAACTCCAGAATATATTAAAAGTTTATGTGTTGCGCTTAAGCCAAAAACCTTAACACCTAATAACTGTATTACAGATCCAACACCCCAAATAAAGATGGCCCAACCAAACCATTTTATACCATTTACTTTGGTATTATTTTCTTCATAAGGTAATTCCTTTTTATAAATGCGCTGGATAACAAAAGCACTTAATAAGCAGACTAAAGCTGTAACCGTATGTTCTATTGTAAATAACATGGTTGTAATTTAAGCTTTTATAGGATTATTGTCTACAACTTTAGATAATACAATTTGAGTTTTACACTCACCATAAGTAATTAGATCATCAATAAGGCGTTCTAAATGCTGTTGATTTTTAAGCACAACTTCCATGACAATATTTTCGTTTCCCGTAATACGGTAGCAGTTAATAACCTCATCATAGGTTTTTACTTTTTCTAAAAACGGTTTTAATTTACCCATAAATGCACGCAAGGTAATAATGGCTTTTAAGTGATTGCCTACCATTTTATAAGAGACCTTGGTTGTGTACCCTTCAATAATTCCTGCGTCTTCTAATTTCTTAATTCGCTCTGAAACTGCAGGAGATGTAATACCTACTTGCCTCCCAATTTCTGCATTACTAAGTCTAGCATTTTGCTGTAAGAGTTTTAAAATTTTAGCGTTAATTACATCTACCAACATATTAAAGCAATTTGAATTAAAATAATTATTATTTAAAGTAAATATACTCTTTTACATTAAAATCTAAATATAAGATTTGTAATTACTCATTAATTTTGATGAAAACCAGAATAAAAAAATGCACCTCATTTCTAACTCATATAGCCATCCTACGGCACATTTATCTGCTAAAGAATTATTAGGTTCTGCTAGAAATGTATTGCGTTTAGTTAAGCGTTTAAAAATTAAGCAAGCATCGTCTAAATACGACTTAAATGCGCCTTGTAAGCATACCATTTCATTTTTAAATAATTTATCTGAAGATGTTGAGCATCTTGTAAGTACATTACAAGACAGTTTACAAACACCTTCATTTGTGCAACGCTTAAGTTATGATTCTGCTTTAAAGAAAGACTTTCATTATCTTATAAGCCATTGTGCATTATTAGAAATGAAAAACCTATCTGTAAGAACCCTTACAGTTAATCTTAAGCAAGAATTAAAACGCCTAAACCAGTTACAGTCCCATTGGTTTAACACGACGTGCTTAAAAAACTAGCTGTTAATATTATCGAGATCTAAAATTAATTATGCACTTAAATTGCTTAATTACCTTTGGTATTATTTATATTTATCCATTATTATAGATTTACAGCAATTCTTCCAACATCTCTTAACTACAAAATAATTTATGGATTTTACGAACCCTTTAGTTTATGGTGTACCTTGCTTTTTAGCATTTATTGCTTTAGAGCTAACGTATAGCAAAACCCATGACAACAAGGATCTTTATGACTGGAAAGACCTTGGCTCTAGTCTTTCATTAGGAGTAGGATCTGCTATTTTAGCACCACTATTAAAAACAATATCTGCCATTGTACTATTTACCTTTGTATACAATGTCTTTAACCCAGAAGTAAATGGCGTAAGAACAAATATTATGGGCTATGCTTCTTTTGGCTATGCTTGGTATGTATGGTTGTTATGTATGCTAGCTGACGATTTTTCTTATTATTGGTTTCACAGACAAAATCATAAAGTAAGATTTTTTTGGGCAGCACACGTTGTTCACCATTCTTCAGATAATTTTAATTTAGGAACTGCTGTAAGAAATGGATGGTTTACTATTTTTTACAAACCCTTATTTTATATGTGGATGCCAGCTATTGGTTTTCCGCCAGAAATGGTCATTGTATGTTTAGGTATTGAAGCATTATGGCAATTTCAACTTCACTCTACATATGTGCCTAAATTAGGTCCTTTAGAATGGGTATTTAACACACATACTATGCACCAAGTACACCACGCGAAAAATATTGAGTATATGGATATGAATCACGGTGGTTTTCTAAACTGCTTTGATAAACTATTTGGTACTTGGAAACCTCTAGACGAATCAATTGATATAGAATATGGTGTTACAAAACCACCTAATTCCTACAATCCATTTATTATACTTACACACGAATACAAAGATATTTGGAAAGACATGAAGCGCTCTAAAAACTGGAGACATAAATTCATGTATGCTTTTGGACCTCCAGGTTGGAGCCACGATGGCAGCACGCTTACCATAAAGCAGTATAAAAAAATGCTTCAAGAAGAAAAACTACAAACAGAAGAACTTAAAAAAGCATCTTAACTAACTTAAGATTGTAGTTGTTTTTTAAGCACATAAAAGTGCTCATTTAAAATCAAATCTGGTTTTAAGTGTATGGTATTATTATAGGTTTTTGAAAGGCTGAAGTAATCCTGATGGTCTTTTAGGTTATAATCTGGCAGCGACTTATAATATGAATCCTGCAATGTTAGATAATCACTTTCACTGGTTTTTGAAACTTTCTTATTTAAAAAGCGCAACAATTTTTTAAAAGCGGTTGATGATTTTAAATCATCTTGAAATGAAGCACTTCCTACATAATCACCATCGGTTTGTATGAGATTAAAGAAACTGAACAAACCGTCTGTTTCAGCTTTATCTAAGAAGAAGAGCACACCTTCAATAAGTATAAAACAAGGTTTACCTCCTTTTATTTGTTGTATTTGCTCTAGTAATTTTGTTTTGTAGTCTTCGCTAAAGTCTACACCTACATAGTGCAAATCACGCTTAGGTAACTTTTTTTCATTTTGCCACTCCTCTATTTTAGAAGCCTTATAATTTACAATCTCAGGTTTATCTATTTCTATATGTATAAGAGATTCATCTAATAAAAATGGATACATACTAAAACCGCTACCAAAGTTTATAAGTACCTCTATTTGTTTAGATGCTGCTAAATCTTTTATAGTCTCTAAAAAAAACCTGTTCCTTAAGCAATGTGTATACGTTTCTTCTGAAGATACTTCTGTTAAATACTCTTGTATCCAAGCATCTGTTTTAGGGTTAAGCCAAAGTTTTGCATACTTATCGGCACTTAACGCTTCATTAAATGCTCTAAAAGAAGACGTAAAAAAGGCTGTCTCATGTATTTGTATATGCGATTGTTTGTCCATTTTTAAACCTTTTAAATTGAAATTGGGATGATTTTAATTTAAAGCTACAGTATATTTTTGAGACAAATGCCTGTAACCACAAGGATTTAGAAAAGACTAAAATGCCACCACTACCGAGAACGGTATTGGTGGCTTTATTTTATGCAATAGAATTTACAAACTTTGTAAACACCTCTTTGTGCTTCTCTAAGTCTAAATTTGGAGATAAGGATGCGCGTACAATATAATCTTTATCACCTTCCTTAGTCGTTCCTTGAGTAGATGTAGCAGGAATAGTCCAATAGCATCCCTTAAGCTGTCCGTAACTCACACAGAATTTACTTTCATTAGGAATTTCAGTAATCATTAAGTTGATTAACTTCAAATTTAATTCTCTCTTATAGGCTTCTCTCTCTTCTTCTGTACTTCCTTTGGTAGGAAGATCTAAAGAAAACACAGATGGTGTAAATCCTTCGTTTGCCAAGTCCTCAGACACAAAGTTTAATTTAGCCTCAGGTAAAGTCTCTTTAATAAAAGTCACAAACTCTCTAGTATTCACATAAGCATCTTTTATGCGTTGTAACATAGATGGCAATTGTGCTGCAAGAATTTCATATTGTTGCGCTGTAGCTTCATTATCACATAAACTTAGGTGTAAGGCTATATTTGGCATTAATGCTTTTGCTTTGTTATTAGCCACACAATAACCAGCAGTACATTTACCACCACTAGGAAATTTAGATCCGCTTGCGTAAGAAATTGTTCTTACAGTGGCTAAGATGTCTTCTTCTCCTAAGAAGTGTACATTAGGGCAAAATGTCTGATCTAATATAAACACAGGATCTATTGCCGTATCTCCATTAGGTGTTTGGCGCTGTTTACTTAAAACAGCTTTAAGATTTTGTAAATCTGGGACCTCAACTCTTGGGTTTGTAGGTATCTCTGCAATTATATATGGCACCGCATCTTGACTAGCAATTGTAGTTAGTACCTTATCTATACTGCTTACCATATCATTTTCACCATCAACAGGTAAATCGACTACCTCAACATTATCCAAACAAGCAGCAACACGTCTTGCTTGATCGTTAGTACCTCCATAACAGTTTGGTGGCACTATAAATTTTATTGGCTTGTTAGGATGTTTATCCTGAGCTTCATTAACCAAGCCCATCATTATAGCGTACTGTATAGACAAGCCGCTAGAGGCTACCAATGGTGTAATACTTGTATTGGTAATATCTTTTAGCAATGTGGAGACGTTATCCTTATGGGCAGTAACATCTGGCGCTGTACTATTTAAAGTTGATGCATTTGCAAAAGCTTTTAAAGCAACCAATGCGTTACTTGGTGTCATAGACACAGTTTCGCGTCGACGCACATGTTGAATGTCTGAGATGTAAGACGCGTTTTTTTCTCCGTTTACTATTAGAATACTCCCTAAGTGACCGTAAAGNCTTATATGAAAATCTACTGATGCGTTTAAGTTGAAATCACCAATAGTATCATCTTCTGAAACATATATAGATGTGCCATNAAATGGAGCTACAGCTGAAGCATTTTCGACCTTATTAAGTTCAAATTTATAGCCGTAAACAGATTTTATAATATCTGCATTAAAATCTGCCGGCAATGTGCCTTTATAGTTGATCTGCGTATTTTTTCCCTCTAAAAGATTTGTTCTTAAAATTGAAAGAATAGGAACTGTCTTAGATTGAAAACTAATTACAAANTCTGCATCTAAACTTTGCTCCTTTGCNATTCCCCATTCTAAAACGCTGGATAAGGGATGCCCTAATCTTATATAATCATAAGCNGTAGGTAAAACTTTTAAAGCAGAAGTNTCTGTAGTCTCATTGATGTATAAGGTTTCAAATTGTTCTAAAAATTGAACTTTAGCCAACTTCTCGTTATATATATCTAAACGATGTGTGGTTAAGTTAACCCAATCTTCGGGCATATTTTTTAATACCTCTTTTATATAATCACGTGTTTTTGTGTCTTGCATAATTTCAAGTTTTGATAGACCGATAATGTAAGGTAAATAGGTCTATTTATAAAGTAAATTAAGACGTAATCTTGAGTGCTAGCTTACGTAAACTTGATGTAATATTTAGCTATACTTGAATAGGAAAAATAGATGATTTTACTATNGNGGTTTNTCGAGTTTTNTAGGNGTTGTCTCCTGTATACTTTTCAATTTTTACAACCAATTCAATTAAANCTTTTTGAATNGTTAAGCCTTTTTATTGTCTTATTAGCGNCTCCCATTTTTTTGACTCTGCAAATTCTTTTAAAACTCTATTTCTTTCAGTTAACAAAGCTGTCATGTAATTTTTTAGAAATAATGTATCTGCTAAATTTCCTAAAATACCGAGAGGAGATGTGTATTCAAATACATCAACCATTAAAGTGCCGGAATGTATTTTTGAGAAGTGATGTTCGTGTACAAACCCTTTAAAAGCACCTTTTACCATTTCATCTACAAAATAATTAGNCCTATCAAATTTGGTGATTTTAGATGTAAGGTTTTGATAAANACCAAAGTGTTTAGCTCTCCAAGTAACACTTTCATGTAATCCTATTAATCCAGATGTTTTACCTGCAATTGCTTCTTCACTTGTTTGCTCTGTGGATATTTTATGTAAGTCGATACTTCTTGATAAGTCGAAGACAACTTCCTTTTCGGCTTTAATCTCAGTATGAAGATTAATTATTGGCATGAATTGTATAGCTAAATTGCAGAACTCTTAAATTCCACATTGTTAATGTTTGTAACGCCTTTAATTTTCCGTTTTCTGAACTCACCACTAACTTATCTTTAAAAGACCTAATAAATTTAGCCCATAAATTTCCTCTTNCATCTTTTAAAAGAAAATAAAAACCACTATCTCCAATTTTATTTCCAGACGAATTTAAAATTAGTTCTCCATTTTCGCCAACTGTTGGAGTTAAGATAACCGTNGCACTACCATTTGGTAAAGGAAATATTGCTTTAATACATTTTTGTCCATTAGGAATTAAACAGGTTTCATAAACTCCAGAATAAACAACTTGTCCAGATTGTTTAAATTTTCTTAGCCAAATNATTCTCTTCAATGTATTTGAATCTTCATTTANTAAATAAATAATTTTACTCTTTAGTGTTTTAGAATCTATAGTGTTTTTCATTGGTATATTTAACTGCTCTATACGATTGCTAAAAAGTACTTTTAGTAAAACTCCAAATATTTTAAAAATAGGATTCCACTTAACCTTCAATTCAAAATTATAGTTGCTTGTGTTTTCATAAAAATCAATTACATTTTTGGATAGTTTATTAAGTTCTATAGATGTTAACTCTAATTGATTAATCGATTGAAGCAGGCCTTTATTAGTTTGAGCATCATCTATAATTAATTGTTCATTTTCTGATAATTGCTCTATAAATTTCAACCCAATGCCATTAATTTTTCCNAAAGGACCTAACAACCATTTGTAATCATTCGCATTTATTTTTGTACCAAAAAAAATAACCCATTGTTGAGTTATCCAATCTTGTAATTTTTGATTGAAAGAGGCTACTTTCATTTTTTGATTATTGGCATTAAATTAGGAATAAAATGCTCACGACCATTCCAAGTTCCGTATTCAGAAATTGGCTTAAAACGTAATGTAACAAATTCAAAATGAAAGTTTTTACGCTCCCTTTCTTTNATTGCATTTANATGTCTTTTTGGTTTAGGCATTTCAGTATGCCCNTGAACCATGTTAGTCATTTCTTTTTCGGTTTTCCAAATTGAAAAGGTAGATACAGTATTAGGAAATTTAATTGAGGCTAACGAAAGCAATGTCCCTTTATGGTCACGAACTAATTTTTCGACTGGCCTTCCCCAACGTAGAAATCTTGGAATAGCTAAGGGTTTCATTTTAGCTATNGTAACAGCAACAACAGGTGAAAATTCACTTTCTAATTTAGCTTTGTGTTTTGGTATTTTAAATCCTGATATATGTCCCCAATCTCTAATAAATAACAAACGTGTATGCCATCCTTTAGCTAAGAGTTTACCAAATTTATTATGTTCTAAATAATGCTCTAAATCGCTTTCATTCTCCCATTGCGCAAATACCACAATTTGTTTAGCTAAAAAGCGTGCAGGCGATAAAATTGGGGAACCCAATGTCATTGCTGTCATATANTCTGAGTGAATAAGACCATTTGTGTCTTTACGAATTGGATTAAATACTAATCCTTTAATAGCTAAAAGAATTGGCACTCTTACAAGATGATAAGAATATATGTTCATTTAAATAGTTAAAGAATTAATTAGTAGTNAAATCATTTATTTAAAAAATTTCTCAGCTTTTTCCCAGATTTCATAGTTTAGTTTTCAAATCATTTAAACTAGTATACAANAGTNCTTCGTTATCTTTTAAAAGCCTAAGCATTATATGTTTAGATCCTGTTGTCTCTACATTATGTTCTATAATATATTGGTATTCTCCGTTTTCGAATCTATAATCAAGACCAGAACCATATTTATNTTGTTGCTCNACCTCACCATTATACAACACTAAGCTAGGTCTTTCTTTTATAGTGTTTGGCTTGTTCCAGGAAGTGTATCTAATTGTACCGTTCTTTAGTTTATCTACTTTAATTATAAACTTACTATTTTCTGAATATAGTATAGGTTCTTTTACCTCCTTATTATAGGTGATTCTTTTATCTTGAATTTTAAATTTATAGAACTCTTTGGTATTACCTGCGTAAAAACTATTATCAGACACCCAAAATGCTCTTCCAAAAGAACTAAAATCAAAACTACTATCTTCTAATGTAGTATANTCTGAAATAAATATTGGAGTGGCTGTNTTGTTTATCATTTNNTGNAATGAAATACCACTAAAATCNATACCATCATTAGCATAACTGTAAATAAANTTAGCANTTGGAGAAAAGATAAGATCATAGCCAGATATATNTGACGTGGTACCATCTNNTAAGTGAATTAATAAATTTGANGTAGTAGCCTCAAACCAATTTTCACTTACAACACAGCTATTTAATGCTTTTACAAACCCAAGNTAAGAAACGCTAATAAGTTGCTCATCGTTATCTAAGCAGTTTTTAACTGTTTTAGTGTTTGTAGTTACCGTATAACAATCTTCGGTTATATGNACTTGAGAAGGAATTATAGAATCATTTAATAATCGCGTTGNCTCACGATTNTTTACAACATCAAACTCTTCTTTTGTTATGGTCGACATAATGATGTCATAATTNACTGNACCTCGTATTACAATGTTATTANACATNGTATTTTCTTTATCCTGAGNATATGATGTTGTAATTGAAAATAGNACAGATAAAAGGACAATCTGAAATTTCATTGCTAGTTTAATTTATATGAGTAAAGATGCAGCGACAACAATTAAGGTACAAACTGGCCGTTTTTTTATTTTTCAATAAATTCGAATTCATTTGAATTTATGAGTGTATCACTATCCTTAAAATTTATTGATTTGAAGATACGCAAAGTTAAAGTTTGTCTGAAATAGAATACAAATAACCAAAAGTAAGATTAGTCCAAAATACACTGTTGTCTTAATCATAACTTAAAATTATTTAAAACGAGTTGATATTAATAATTTACCCACAAAGATTTCTGGAAAGAAAACAGACGCAGCAAGTATTGTAATGGTCTTTAATTAAATACTGAATTGTAATTATTTATATATGTCTTAAGTTTGATTTTAAGTTATTTTATTTATTCAATTCAGCTTTAATTTGGTTAGCTGATTTTGCTATTAAAAATAACAAAATAATTGCTACGGCATTAATATTCAATTCTATAATGTCGGGATTTGCACTTCGAGATAAATTCCAGTTTGCAAACCCAAAGTCAAGTCCTACTATAGTATCATTAGTCAATTCAGTTGTAATTCGAAAATAAATTCCGATTGCAAAGTCAAAAATGTATCCAAATAGAACAAAACTAATTACTTGAGTCGCTTGTGCTAAAAGAGAAAGATTTAGACCCTTTAGATATTTTTTTTGGATAAGTAAAATTCCGCTATAAATTGAAATTCCACATAATGTTACAAATAATAAAAGTGAAAAAATAAAAAATCCGTCCGAATTTAATTTATCATAAACGCTTAAAAAAACGAGTGATATTCCGAATATTCCTCCGATAATTTCATAGTAACCTAAATATTCAATACGTTGGTAGCAATTTTTCATTCACGCTTTTTTATGTCTTGTCCTGTAATATAGCTATGGTTTAATTAGCAATTGCTTTCGGTTTAGCACTAACATTAGCAATTCCGAGTCGATTCGGACATAGTCGAATACGCCGTAATTACGGTTATAACTTGTTGGGTACTGTTTTCTGTTTCGCTATTATTCATTTTCTTTCCACAATTCGTCTCTCGAATTTAGGGTTTGATTCAATTCCACTTATAAATTCAGATTCAAAACTACCAATCGTGATAAACTCAAAATCTACAAAAAAGAAATGCTTTAGTCCGTTTTGCCTTAAAATCTGATTCCGATTCTTTTCAGGTAAACTTTCAATTTCTAGAGTGTCCGAAATAGGTTTTTCGAATTGGTAAATTCGCAATTGATTTGTGTTCAATTCGAGTATTTTTTTTAGTCCGTTCAAGTCAGTCTGAATATCCATTTCCATTTGACGAACAGATAGGTTTTTGAATTCTGTTCCGCTTTGAGTTATTAAATCCGTTTTCCACCATTCAATTACCTCATTCGGCACAAACTTGTGAATGAAAATTGAATTCAATTTCTTGTCAAACAGTTCCCAAATTTCTCCGTTAGAATTTATTTCAAATGCTAGGTCGTTCATTTCTCAAATTGGGTATAACGTGTTTGTATATGGTTTGTTGCGTGTTTTAAGCACCTAATTTAGTAAATTTAAACTGAACAGGAAATCCGAAAGGATTTTTTAAAATAAGCTTGCTCCAAGCAATTAATTTTAAATGACCTTAGCAATATTTATTTATTTCGGATTTTAATCGTTCTCCTAATTCTATTGATTTTTGTTTCGACCAACCTCTTGAAAGATGATTCATTGCTAATAAATTTGTTTTTATTCCTAATATCTCAAATTGTTCGACTTTATCTTTTACAATATTTATTCCATAAAGATTTTGAAAATATTCAATTGCTTCATTTCCGTGAATGAAAATTATTTTCGGTTTTATAGTATCAAGTAAAAATTCAAATACTGAACTTTCCTTATCTTCATTCGTCAATTCGTTTGCTGTTGGTGTTGCTTTTACAAATAAATTCGTTTCCAAAGTTTTAATTGGGTTTGCTGATTCTATAATCCATTCAATTCTTTGTCTTGTACTACTCAATTTATTCCTTCTCGTTTTATTTGGCTTTAAAGGTTTCGTTTTTCTTTCAAGAATATAACTTTCAAACCATTCAGCTTTATTGTATCCATTTTCTTTAGACCAAAAACTCCAAAAATCTTTATTCATTACAGTTGCGGCATTTATTCCAACTATAAATATTTCACAATTTAAAGGATTTCCCTCACAAATTAAAGGTCGTGGTTTTTCGTAGCTTTTTAATTTTTCACGTAAATTTTGTTCAAATTCAGCTAATTTCATTTTTTTTCGCTGGTTTATTGGGATAATTAACGATAACGTTCTCCGGCTAGGAGTAGTTGTTGACAATTGGTTTTTAGTTCATTTCATATCTCCAATATAAGTTAGAATAAACAAGATAAGTAATTATTAATCTTTGCGTTTCGCTTTGAAAATCCACCTCATTAATAAATGCAGACAATATTTCTTTATTCGGATAGGAATTTAGTTGGACATTATCCTTTGTTCTTAAAATAAAGTCATAGTGTATTTGGTTCTTGAAAGAACTCATCACACAATCATAAAATAATTCTTCGAAAAACAATACAGTCATCAAATTATTCTCGATGAAATAATTATCAGAGTTAAATTCATAAAACTCATTCTTGAGAAATTCATCTTCTTCAATTTTTGAGATTAGAGACAAATAATCTTTTTTCTTAATTCCTGAAAGTAGCTTTCCGTTCTCCAAATAGTTTTCAAACTTTTTAATTGAATCGAACACATTTACTGATTTTGCAATTTCGGATTCCGATGTGCTTGAAGGATAAAAAATTCCCCTTTCAAGTGTTTTGGTGTTAATGCAATGTTGGTATTCCAATTCTAACTCGTATTTGTTACTTTCACAAGAGAGAAGTAATATCGAAATAAATAATGATAGTATATGCTTCAAATTTTGTGCATGAGTTTTTTTAACTTGTTGGCAAGGTGTTAGTATATGGTTTATTGCGAGTTTGAATTACTAAAGTTAGCCAATAAATCACAAATAAATATCCATAGGGACTTTTGAAAGTAGAAAAAACCAGCAATAAAGTATATCATTGTTGTGCTTTCTTACTTTAATAATTTATGATTTCTCAACTAATTCAATTAACTTCTTGTAATTGTTTTCTCCAATATTTTTCGGACTTAAAGTTGGATTTCGAGGATTTCGTAATAAAATTGAATTTTCATAATTTTCTAATTCTGGAACAAGTTCAATCCAATACTTTTTACTTCTCATAATTACTATTGGAAATTTTTTCTCAATATGATTTCTTAAAATATTTTTCGTAAACTTTTGTGTTGATATTAATTCAGCAGATTTTTTAAATCTAATAGAATGATAAGGAATAAATTGAAGGCAAAATATTGATTCAGAAACTTTTTTTGTCCCAAATTTTTCAATTAACCATTTTAATTTCATTTTCCACCATTTTGAACCTGGTGAGTTCAATTTTGGATTTAAATAATAAAAAGGATATTCGGTTTCTGTCTGGTCAATATTTTTCCTATGCAATTCTTTAAAATTCAGTTGAGAATGCGTTAGAAAATCAGCTTCACTTAAACCCGGATTAAGAGCAAGTAAAAGAATTTTTGAATTTATGTTTCCTATATATGGGTCAGGTAATAGTTCCTCACTTAACTTAAATTCAGGTTTCGCTCTATTATTAAATTTTTCAATTTCTTTAACATCTTCTTTATGAAAAGCATTTTCATTAAAATCATAATTTAACCATGGGTTTTTCATGTTTTCTCAATTTTTCGTGGAGTTCAGAATATCATTTTTGAATGAAGAACAACGGTCTAGGCTATGAATTCTTTATGGAATCATCAGCAAGATTATTCCGCCGAAAACCAGCCATTTGATTTATACTTTTAATTTGGTGTGGCACTAAACCACAATGAATTATAGCCATTATTGTCTGGCATTATTTATTTCTTTTTGGGTTAAACCCTTTAAGTTTTCCACTTGCAAATTGATATCCAAAAACAGAATCCATTGTATAGCTTTCCATTCCTGTTTCTGGAATTAGATTTCGATATAGCTTAAAATTTTCGATAATCTTATCTATTTGTTCCTTGTCCAAATTAAATTCTACTTTATATCTAAATGTAGTATTCTCGATTTCACCACTATTATTCAAATCATAAACTATTTGATTTGGAACTTCTGAAAACATAAAGTCATTCGCTAAATCAATATCAGATATATAGGCAGTTTCGATTATTGATTTCGGTTCATAATGATATTTGATTATTGGACCACCATAATACCCAGAACCTGGATAATCAAGATGACCATTCGTATTGTAAAATTCCAATTGCTTTGTCCGACCAATAGAGTCAACCAACTCTTTCACATAGTTTTTTCCTTTAATCTCTTTTATGTTCAATTGAATTAATTCTATTGAGCTCGCCGTAAACATTATTTCGTGATATCTAATATCATCGACTTTGGTTTCAGTGCAAGAATTCAATATTATGAATATGATTAAAATTCTTTTCAAAAAGTTTTCTTTAATAAAACACTACGGTTTTGTGTATGGTTAGTTGCGTGTTTCAGCAACTAATTTAGTAAACAAAAACGAACGCAAGAAAATTCCGAAGGAATTTTCCAAATAATCACTTACCAAAGCAATTAATTATATGCGTTGTTGTAAGTAGTTTTTTAATCAAATATGTTTGGGTTTATTCCAAGAATTATTCCCCAAAAAACGCCATTTACTCCAAGCACTAAACCAATTATAGATATCAGACGATGTTTTGTCGACACACTTTGTTTAACTAAAATTTTTAATGTTTTTGTTTCTGTTTTTCTATTGCTAAATGGTTTTCTGGATGTTAGAAATGGATTTGTCGATAGAAATGTTTCAAGATTTTTTAAATTCAATTTATGAGTTCCGCTATGATTTGATTTAAAAAACCATTGTTCAAATGTTTTAACTCTCTTTCTCAAATAACTATATCTATTTTTTTTTCAGTAAGAATAATCTCTTTTCCATTTGGCGTAATTATGCTCACATTTAAATCTGAAACTGTAAAGTCAGAACTAATCCCGATTATGCAGATTGAGTGAATTCCAATTTCTGCTAATTCAAAACTTTTATTTTTCTCAATTAAGTCAAAAACTGCAATCTCTTTCAACTTAAATTGTCTTATAACAAGTTTGACAGAATAAACTAAAACCAAAAGGCTTATAATTCCAATAAATATGAATGTTAACTGCATTTTTTAAATTACTTACAACGGTCTCGGCTATGAGTAGTTGCGTGGGTTAGCAATTAACTTTACAAGTACACACCGAGTTGGAAATTCCGCAGGAATTTCCAAGGTAGGCGAGAACAAGCAATTACTTATAGCCATTGTTGCCCACAGTTATTTTTCAGGTGTTAGTTTAAATTCAGTTCGTTTATTTCCACCCATTCCCATAAGCGAAAAATTAGTCTCAACGTCCATAATTCCGTCATATGATATCCAATATCCTTTTTCTAAATCAAATTCAGCTGTTGCTTTGTGGGACATTCTCATAAATGTTTTTTTATCAGCCTTATCTTTTGAAAACATCGCCATCATTCCATTTCCGAAATCTCCAGAAACGAATTCTTTAATATCATATTCGATAACAGCAATCTTTTTTCCATTATTCCTTTTGATGTCTTTAAGTCTAGCCACGTTTTTCTTGTAAAGAGTGTCCGCTTTAAAGTTTTGGTCCATCGAAATCATATCAACTTTCAAATCCCATTCATCTCCAATAGCAACTGGATTAGTCGGAAGTTCAAATAATATCGAAATCAAATTGTTTTGAGCACTTTTGTAGTAGAAGCTCATTAATTCTCCTTGTGGACTTACTTTTCCTCTTAAAACTATATTTCCGTTCATTTTAGCCATTCCTGAAAATAAAGTTTCGGTTGTATCTGTTTTGTCCTTTTTGAGCATCATTGCAATGTCCACATTTCCGTTTTTGTCAGGAAATAATTTTGTTTCATATTTCAAGTCGCTCAATTGCTCTTGCATTGCTTTAAACATTCCGCTCATCTTTTCCGCAATCGAATCATTTTCGGTTTGTTCTTTACTTTTCTCAAGAATCACATCTTGCATTACAGTTTTGTAAGTCAAAGTATCAGCAATTTTCCATTTCAAATCAACGGTTTTTTTTTGCTGTGCATTTGCGGTAAAAGCAATTAATATAAATGGAAGTAGTAGTTTTTTCATAATTGTGGGCAACTCGTTTATATGCGTAACTAATAACAAACACGCGTTTCTGTCACTAAATATAAGGCTTTCATAATAATACACATTTACAACCATTTATAATTGCTTACAAATAATTATAAGCGTTTGTAAATGTAATTTGGCATAAAAAAAAACCTCACTATATTTAGTGAGGTTTTTTAATACTATAAAACGTGAGGTCTTACATATTACGTCTGTATTGGCCACCAACTTCAAATAAGCTTTCTGTTATTTGCCCTAAAGAACAAACTTTAGTCGCTTCCATAAGGACATCAAACATATTTTCATTTTGTATTGCTGCGTGTTGTAACGATTTTAGGGTATCCTCTATCCTATCTTCATAGGTTTTATGAAGATTCTCTAATGTTGCAATTTGGTGTTGCTTCTCCGTTTCTGTAGCTCTTATTACTTCTGCAGGTTGTACAGTTGGTGATCCTGTACTACTCAAGAATGTATTAACGCCAATTATAGGGAAATCGCCATTATGCTTTAAGGTTTCATAGTACAAGCTCTCTTCCTGTATCTTGCTACGTTGGTACATAGTTTCCATAGCACCAAGAACGCCACCACGTTCTGTAATACGGTCAAATTCCTGCAACACGGCTTCTTCTACCAAGTCTGTAAGCTCTTCAATAATAAAAGCGCCTTGTATCGGGTTTTCGTTTTTAGCTAGTCCTAATTCCTTATTAATAATTAACTGTATGGCCATTGCACGTCTTACAGATTCTTCTGTTGGTGTGGTAATAGCTTCATCATACGCATTTGTATGCAATGAGTTACAGTTATCATAAATAGCATACAAGTCTTGTAATGTTGTACGTATATCATTAAAGTCAATTTCCTGAGCGTGTAAACTACGTCCAGATGTTTGTATGTGGTACTTTAACATCTGTGCTCTAGGATTGGCTCCGTATTTATGTTTTAAGGCTTTAGACCAAATTTTACGTGCCACACGACCTATTACTGCATATTCTGGATCTATACCGTTACTAAAGAAAAAGGATAGGTTTGGTCCAAATTTATTAATATCCATTCCTCTAGACAGGTAGTACTCTACATAAGTAAAACCATTTGCCAAGGTTAGTGCCAACTGTGTTATTGGATTGGCACCTGCTTCTGCAATATGATAACCACTTATAGAAACTGAATAGAAGTTGCGCACTTGTTTTTCTATAAAATACTCTTGTACATCTCCCATTAAACGCAATGCAAATTCTGTTGAGAAAATACACGTATTTTGAGCTTGGTCTTCTTTTAGTATATCTGCCTGTACAGTACCACGAACTTGTTTTAAGGTATTTACCTTTATGTCTTGATACACATCTTTTGGTAATACTTGGTCTCCTGTTACTCCTAATAACATTAACCCTAAACCGTTATTAGTTTCTGGCAACTCACCTTGGTATGTTGGGCGTGTTAAACCATTTTCACTATAAATAGCATTAATCTTCTCTTCTACTTCGCTTTCTAAGCCGTGCTCTTTTATGTATTTCTCACAATTTTGATCTATTGCTGCATTCATAAAGAAGCCTAACAGCATTGGTGCAGGACCATTAATGGTCATACTTACCGATGTTAGTGGATGACTTAAATCGAAGCCTGAATATAATTTCTTAGCATCGTCTAAACAACATATACTTACACCTGCGTTTCCTATTTTACCATAAATATCTGGCCTGTGTCCTGGATCGTTACCATAAAGTGTAACACTATCAAACGCGGTAGATAAACGTTTTGCTGGCAAGCCCATACTCACATAGTGAAACCTACGGTTGGTACGTTCTGGACCACCTTCTCCGGCAAACATACGTGCTGGATCTTCGCCTGTTCGTTTAAATGGATATAATCCTGCAGTGTACGGAAATTCTCCTGGTACATTTTCTTGTAATACCCATTTTAAGATATCGCCCCAAGCTTGGTATTTTGGTAAGGCCACTTTAGGTATTTGCGTGTGTGATAAAGACTCAGTATGTGTCTCTATCTTTATTTCTTTATCTCTTACCTTAAATGAATAGATAGGGTTTTTATAGCGATCTACTTTTTCACTCCAACCTGTTATAACTTCCCAGTTGTATGGATCTAGATCCATTTTAACACGGTCAAATTCTGCTATAAGTAATTTTAAAAGTTCTTTATTTTCTGAAGGTTCTTCAGTTACCTCTAAACCTGCTTTAGTTAAGTTTGGTGAGGTTCCTGTAACAGACTCAACTGTTTTAAAGATACCGTATAAACGTTGAGCAACTTCAACTTGTGCTGCTGCAGTAGTGTCGTAACCACGATTATTTTCAGCAATTTCTGAAAGGTAACGTGTACGAGCTGGCGGAATCACAAATATCTTCTCACTCATCTCCTTACTTATTTCGAAGTTAGAAGACAACTCTGCTCCTGTGCGCTCTACAACCTTATCCATAATCGCTTTATAAAGCGTATTCATTCCTGGATCGTTAAACTGAGAGGCAATTGTACCATAAACTGGTAAATCGTCTTGGTGCACATCCCATAATTGGTGATTGCGCATAAATTGTTTTTTAACATCGCGTAAGGCATCTAAAGCACCACGCTTGTCAAACTTATTAATAGCTACCAAGTCGGCAAAATCTAACATATCTATCTTCTCCAGCTGTGTTGCTGCACCAAACTCTGGTGTCATAACATAAAGAGACACATCACTATGCTCAATAATTTCTGTATCGCTTTGGCCAATACCAGAAGTTTCAAGAATAATAATATCATACTCTGCTGCTTTTAAAACTTCAACAGCTTCATTTACATATTTAGATAGTGCCAAGTTACTTTGGCGTGTTGCCAAGCTACGCATATACACACGTGGAGAGTTTATGGAATTCATACGAATACGATCTCCTAGCAATGCACCACCAGTTTTACGTTTAGAAGGATCTACAGAAATTAACCCTATGGTTTTCTCTGGAAAATCTACCAAAAAACGACGTACTAACTCATCTACTAAAGACGATTTTCCTGCACCACCAGTACCGGTAATACCTAAAACAGGTGTTGTACTTTTTTCATTTTTCTTATGTATTTCGTCTAAAGTGTCTTTAGCTACTTCTGGAAAGTTTTCAGCAGCCGAAATAACTCGTGCTATAGCGTTAGGCGATTTATTTGGTAATTCTTTTAATTCACCATTTAACGTTTTACCTATTGGAAAGTCTGATGTTTTTACCAAATCGTTAATCATACCTTGTAGGCCAAGCTCACGACCATCGTCTGGCGAATAGATTCTGGTAATCCCATAATCCATTAACTCCTTAATTTCTTCTGGAAGGATAACACCACCACCACCACCAAAAATCTTGATGTGACCAGCGCCTTTTTCCTGAAGCAAATCATACATATACTTAAAGTACTCGTTATGACCACCTTGATAAGATGTCATAGCAATAGCATTGGCATCTTCTTGTATGGCAGTATTAACCACTTCTTCTACACTACGGTCATGACCTAGGTGAATAACCTCTACACCTGTAGATTGTATGATGCGTCGCATAATATTTATTGCGGCGTCATGACCATCAAATAATGATGCTGCTGTTACTATTCTAACTTTATATGTTGGTTTGTAAGGTGCTACTTGTTCCATAATTACGATAACGTTTGAGCTGGCAAATTTACGGAATTAGGAATAGGAATGGAAGAGATTTACACTTGTTTGCAGTATTGTTGAAAATTCTCTTATGTATTAAAGATTTTTCAATACAAAATCTTAGAAAAAAATAGCAACTTTTAAAAAGTTCATGATTTAAGCATTGTGTATCTTTGGGTATAACAAACACCTTTCCTATGAAAAAAGTTATCGCTTTATGTTTAATTCTTGTAGTTTCTTCTTGTGCAGAGCTACAACAAGTAGTTAATAATTTACCACAACAAGGTTATGGCCTTACACAAGAGCAAATTGGCCAAGGTCTTAAACAAGCTTTAGATAAAGGTATAGACCAACAGGTTACAAAACTAACACAGCAAGATGGCTTTTATAGAAATGAATTGGTGAAGATATTCTTACCCGAAGAACTACAAAAGGTAGATAAAGGATTGCGAGATATTGGCTTAGGAAATTTAGCAGATGAAGGTATAAAATTACTTAACAGAGCTGCAGAAGATGCTGTTAGTGAAGCAACACCTATATTTATTGATGCTGTTAAGGATATTACCTTTACAGATGCTAAGAATATTCTTTTAGGTCCAGATAATGCAGCCACACAATACTTAAGCGATAAAACGACTAACGCACTTTATGCTAAATTTAATCCTGTAATTAGTAACTCTTTCTCAAAGGTTGGTGCAGATCAAATCTGGGAGAACTTAATAACACGCTATAACCAAATTCCATTTACTCAAAATGTGAATCCAGATTTAACAGATTATGTAACGCAAGAAGCCTTAAAGGGTGTTTTTACAATGATTGCTGTTGAAGAAAATAATATAAGAGACCAAGTATCTTCTAGAACAACAGATTTGCTAAGACGCGTTTTCGCGCTACAAGATTAAATGCGTAGTACTACACGTGTTAAATAAATATTAAAATTATTTAGGAAACCACTAACTTACAACTTAATAACATAAATTAGTTATGCGTACATAATAAATAATCTCTTACAATTATACTATGAAGCCCTTAGCCCGTACACAAATTTTAAGTAAGTTAGAAAGTAAGTATAGAAAGCATATGGAAAATGCTTATCATTTTAAATATACAGATCCTAGTGTTAGTGATTACTCGGAGTTTAAAGCCTATAAGACCTTGGCGAAAATTCAGTTTTTATTACGTGCTAGCGCTTAAGCTTTTCGTAAAACCCTTTAAAAATTAATGTTGCTTCACCATTAGCGCTAATAGTGTTCCATTCTTGTTTTACGCGACCATCTTGTAATGGTGTCCAAGTAATACGATTTACTTTTTCTTCTTGCTGCGTTTCATAATTAGCTGTTTGTGAAGTTAAAATCATTTTACCGTCTAAAAATTGACCTGATAATTTAAGAACCTCACCTTGATTGTCTAACCATAGCTGTTCCCATTGGTTAGATTTCGAATTATAGAAGTTATAACTAGTTCCTTTATATGCAGATGTTGAGTTAGACCATTCTTCCTTTAAAACACAATGGTTTTGTACAAATGAAATTGTGCTATATCCTAAAGTTTTTCCCTTTTCATCTTTTACTTCCCATTGGCCTTCCCAAAAATTAAATTGGTTATGCTTTTCTGTACAGCAATTACAGGATTCTTGTGCATTAAGTTGTGGATTGCTAAACAATAAACACAGAATAAATACTAGTTTAAGAAGCTTCATAACAATTTGTTTAATAGTTAGCAGTAAATTCTTAACAATACTCAAAATATTAAAGAATTATTATCAGATTATTAACTCTTCATTAAGACTTCACTTTAATCTGCTTAATTAGATTTGTGGTACTAAACAATTATATCTGATAAAAAATTACAATCAAGAATGCTATTTAAATCTAAGAACAAGAGCTCTTTAGATAAACTTAAAAATAAGTATACTTATTTAATGAGAAAATCTTACAACACCGCTATTAAAGACAAGCAAAAAAGTGATGTCCTAAACAAAAGAGCAGATTTGGTATTGAGAGAAATTAAGAGGTTAGAGACCCAATCCTAAACTTGCTCGCAAATGCTTAAAATAGGTTGCTGCCCCAAGCAATCTAGAACCATACCAACTAAAGTACTCACCATCTACTTTAATTAATTTAGACTTATCAATAATTCCCTCAAAGTACTTAAAGTGTTTTTCATTAAAGGGATAAGGTTCTGAAGAAAGAAATACATAATCTATTGCTAAATCTTTGAGTGACTCAAGTTGTAGCTCAGGATATCTAGTTTTATTTGCAAACACATTTTCAAAACCAGCAATTTTAAGTAGGTAATTTATAAAGGTGTCATTGCCAATTGTCATATAAGGATTACGCCATATTAAATACACTACTCTTTTCTTCTTCACTCCTTTTAGCTGATTTGTAAGCTGTGAAAATTCAGATTTCTGTTTAGATATTAACGTCTCTGCTTCAGGTTCTTTATTAAATAGTGCTCCATATTGCTTGATGAGTTCATAGTTTTCCTCTAAGGTTTGTACATTAGAAACATGTACAGGACAAATTTCCTCACAGGTATCAACAATTTCTTTAGTATTCTCTTCTTTGTTACATAGAATAATATCTGGATTTAGTGCTTCTAGTTTGTCACTATGAATTTGCTTTGTACCACCAACAACGGTCTTTTTTTTAATTAAACCTTTTGGGTGAACGCAAAATTTAGTGAGCCCAACAATTTGATGCTCCAAACCTAAATTTACTAATAACTCTGTTTGGCTTGGCACTAAAGACACAATACGCTTTGGAGGCGTCTTAACTAATAAAGTTCTAGATAATTGATCTTTTATTGTCATAGCTTAAGTTACTAGATTCAGAAACAAAATAGTAACTATTCTACACACTCACAATCTGTGGAAAGGTTAATTAATTGCATAATTAACACTAACGTTTAAATTTATAAAAGCTCCTAACGTTGCTATAGTTTGAAAGTTAAGTTTACCAAAATAAAGATTAAACCCAAGGTTTGCAGTAGGGTTTACTTTCGTATCATCTAAATCTTTTAATGCTGTATTTAAGGCTCCCAAAAGTGCTTCACCATCGCCACCAAGTTCATATCTAAATGTTGAGGATGTAAATCCTAAAGCTAACAATGGCTCAAAATAGTGCAAACGTTTACTAGCAATAGCTTGTACTAATATAGAGTTAGAAAGGACGCGAATATTATTAAAGGTTACACCAGGAATTTCAACTGGATCATAATTTATATCGAACTTAAAATTAGAATAGGTTGCTTGTAACGCTAAATGAAATTGTTTAGGTGATTTAAAATATTGTGATACGTTATGTTGTAAACCTAAACCATACACTAAGTAATCTACATTATTAATATTTATACTAGGTGCATAGCGCACAGAAAATTGGGTACCATAGGGCAAACCAATAGTGGCCTGAATAAATCCATAAACGAACTCGTTTTCATTTATGCCTTCTAACGCTTGAAACTCAAAATCCTCATCGAAAACAGTACCTTCAAAAAATATAGCACTATCATCCCCTAAAGCAGTAGGAATAGTAGCTGTCTCTGTTCCATCTTGTAAGTAAAGGTTGGTAAATTGAGAATTACTCACCTGTGCTGTTTTTTTACTCTCTGGTAAAAATAAAACGTTGCCGTGTAGTGATACATTATACTGCCATTTGCTTAGTGATTTTGCACTATTAAACCATCCTGCAGAAGATTGATGTATTGCGGCTTCTGCGCCTGGCGTGACATAGGCTCTGGAAATAATTAAAAAATCTGTAACAACCTCATCTACATTTGAGGATTGCGAACATAGTTTACAGTTTACAACTAAGAGTAGTATAAGAGTGAAGTAACGTTTCAATAAAATAATTTAGAGTACACCAAATCTACTATAAACCAAAGTATTAAACCCAATATTGGTATATAAAAAAAGCCGCTTCAATTAAGAAGCGGCTTTAAGGCTATTTCAAAAAATTATGTTGTTTTTAGAAATCAAATCTTAAACTTGCATTCCAAGTTCTTCCGAAACCGAAATAAACACGGTTAGAAGTAGCAATACCATCATAAGTAGCATCACCTTCTTGAGCAAATCTGTTAGTATCAGACTCAGAGATATAAACCTCATCTAATACATTGTTTATGTTTAAACGGAACGTCATTTTTTCACCTAAGAATGAAGGGATTGAGAATGACATACCAGCATCTAAAAGACCATAAGAAGGTAATTTAAGAGCACCATCTTCGCTAACATCTGAAGCATCGAAAGCTGCATATAAATTATCTGCAAAACGGTAGTTAGCATCTACTTGTAATGACTTGTAAAGCTTTACATCTGCACCTAAACTAGCTGTAAATTGTGCAGCATCTCCAACTTTTACACCATCTAATGGTAATAATACTGATTGAGACTCACCATCGATAACAACTGGTTCTTGGTTGTTATCAAAATATGTAGCAACTACATCGTCTTTATATTGCCAGTCTCCAATAGAGATCATACCGTTAACACCAATAAACTCATTAATTCTATAACGTGCATCTGCCTCAATACCCATGTGAACTTGAGTAATACCTAAGATGTTTGCTGTACCTCTAATTTCGTCTGGAGTATCTTCATTAAACGTTGCAGATACAGACTCAAAACGGTCTGCCCAACTCGTACGGTAAAGGTTTACGTTTGCTCTAAAGTTTCTGCTTCTGTAACCGTAACCAAGCTCAAAACCTACAACTTGCTCATTTACTAAGTCTGGGTTAAGTTGGTTTGAGAAGTTAATGTAAACTGCATCAAATAATGGCTGCTTAGAATAGTAACCAGCGTTACCAAATACATTGTGGTTATCATTAATATTCCAGTTAATACCACCTTTAATGTTACCTCCTAAGATGTTTTCATAGTCAGTTTTTTCTGCTGGTGTAGTTCCGAAAAACTCTTCTCTAGCAAAGCCTTGGTTAGAAACTGCACCTTGAACAAATGCAGAGATATTATCTTTAGTATATTCTAACTGTCCAAAAGCACCTGCCCAGTTTACAAGACCTGTATTATAGTAGTCTATTTTCTCTTCATCATCTATATCTGCGAAAACCCACCAAGGTTGGTCTGCATCATACGTTTCAAAGAAGATGTTAGATAATGCTGCATCATCAACAGGATTGTTTCTATTATCTGTTTGTTGGTAAGCATCACCACCTAAAAGATCGTTAACTCTTCTGTAGTGAAATCCTTTGTATTGTCTTAAATCTATACCGAAATCTAAAGTTAACTCATCTGATAACTTGTTGTTAAGATTTGCTAATACACCATACCAGTTGTGAGAGTTGATAGATGCACGTCTTGTAATACCGTTAGTATTGTTTTCATTATCGTTAAGGTCACTATTATTTAAGTAAAGACCATTAACTTGAGCTCTAGGCTGAGCGCTAAAATCTGGAACTAATTGACCACTGTTGTATGCAACGATATCATCTACTCTAATTAAACCATTGTCTGTTCTAGGTAAAGCAAATTGTCTTCTTCCATTAATTTCACCAATCTCACCAGTACCACCACCACGACCAAATGATGCGTAAGCAGTTGTAGTAAGTTTAGTAGCGTCACTAATTGTCCAATCCCAGTTTAAGCTTAAGATAGGCTTGTGGTAAAAGTTTCTTCTAAAAGAATATTCTTCACCATTTCTAAAGCCCCAATCTTCATTGTACTTAATTCTTGGCTCTTCGCCACCACCATATTGTATGTAAGCATCGATTGAGCTCGCTCTAGAACGTTGGTGGTGCCATTGTGGCGCACCAGTTACTGTAAACTCTAAACCGTGATTTTCATTTGGTTGGTAACCTACAGATGCGAAGTAGTTAAAACCTTCAAACTTTGTTCCGTCTATGTAACCATCTCCAGCTGTTCTGCTAAATAAGAAAGATCCAGACCATCCAGACTCACTTAAACCTGTTGAGTAAGAAGCTAATGTTTTGATGTAATCATTGTTACCTACAGATGTAGATACAAATCCACCTTCTGATCTATCTGCACTACGAGTTACAACGTTTATTGTACCACCTACAGAAGAAACAGCTAGTTTAGAAGATCCTAAACCTCTTTGTACTTGAATAGCTGATGCAACATCAGACAGACCTGCCCAGTTACTCCAGTATACAATACCGTTTTCCATATCATTAATTGGCACACCATTAATTAATACCGCAGAGTTTTGAGTATCAAAACCACGGATATTAACTCTTGAGTCACCATAACCACCACCTTGCTTAGTTGCATAGATAGATGGAGTTGTGTTTAAAATCTCAACAAATTCTTGAGATCCTAATTTTTGTCTTATTTCACTAGCTCTAATAGTAGAAACAGCAACAGGAGTTTTTCTGTCCTTAGCTAAATCTACAACACCAGAAGTTGTGATTACTACTTCTGATAGTGTTGCCTCATCTGGAGCCAATGTTACAGAACCAATAGATGTTTTACCTTCAGATACGTTGTAAGCAACAGTTTTAGTAATGTATCCTACGTAAGAAATTTTTAATTCTCCAGAAGTTGAACCAACTGATAATGAAAAGTTTCCATCGAAATCTGTTATTGTACCATTTCCAGAAGATACGTCCATAATGTTTGCACCTAATAAAGGAGCATTGCTATCACCATCATAAATTTTTCCAGTTACCGTAGTTTGGGCAAAAGAAAAGCTTAATGCAGTTAAACAAAAAAGAAAAAATAATGAGAGTTTTTTCATTGTGAGTTATAGTTTTGGTTTGAGGCGCAAAAATACTCTATGAAAACTCATTTTTTTGGATGAAATAAGTTAAGAAAACTATAAGGGAACGTTATGTATTACATCTAATTAAATATAATAACATTTTGAAATTCAATTATTTATGAAGTTCTTTTTATAAATAATGACTCTTTTATATTATCTAAACTAAACTTCAATGTTAAGTAATTGTTAAATGCCAAAATGCACACCAGCTGAAACTGTATTGTAATCTGCTATATTATAATCTGCGTGCAACCCAAAGAAGCCTAAATTAAGTTTTAACCCTAAGGTTGCGCGTACTCCAGAGATATCATTCTCAATACTAAATGGATCTGTTATAGACTCTTCGCCTCCAAATATTGGTGTTGCATCTCTAAACCTATAGGTTCCTAATATATCAAACTCAGAAGTTCCAGTTACATATCCTAAACCACCATAAAAATTAATAATTGGCAATTTAGTAGATACTTGTGCCTCGACCGTGTAGCTATTTTGTGTGAGCTCAAAACGTTGATTTTCACCTTCAATAATACCTTCATCTGTAAAGTCATATTCTCCAGATGTGTTGGTATAAGAGACTAAAGCAGAAACACGTATTGGTAGTACATCACTACCAGGAAACCACTGGCTTATCTCGTGTTGCACTGCTATACCTACAAGTCCTGTTTTAATGTCCTCATACTCTATCTTTGGAAAATAACGCACCTTAACTTCTGTAGCTTTAAAAACACCCAACCTAGCTTGTAGGAATGCTGTTGGCAGAAAGCTAATATTCTCTGAACCCAAACCTTGTGGTAACACAATTTCTACTTCTTCTTCAAAACCAAATTCATTTTCTACAGTGGTAACCACTAAAACATCTGGATTATTTTCTCCAAAAGCAGTTGCTACTTCTTGCGAAGCGTTTCCATTCTGTAATTCTAAATTATTATAATCACTATTATTAAATGTAAAAGACTTTTGTTCATCTTTTATCAATGTTGCGCTTCCCATTACAGAAAATTCAAACCCCAAAACTTTCTTCACTTTTGCACCTTGCATCCAGCCACTTGTGGTATTCCACAATAAACCTTCGGCGCCAGGTGTAATATATTGTTGTGTAAACGTTTGCGCATCCTCAACTCCAGATGCCAGCAACTCATCTAAATTTTGCTGTGCACTTACAGTTGTTATTGTAGTTAGAAATACGAGTGTAAATAGTATATGTTTCATAAGAGATGTTTTTTGTTAAAACGAATTTATTAATAAGTAATTATACAATTTCATATAAATGTATAAAAAAAGACGCTTAAAAAAGACTAATTTTTTAAGCGTCAGTTTATTAGGGTGTCTAAAAATTAGACATCAATATTTGCATATTTTGCGTTTTTCTCGATAAACTCACGTCTAGGCGGTACATCATCCCCCATTAACATAGAGAATATACGATCTGCCTCTACTCCATTATCTATAGCTACTTGTCGTAATGTTCTAAACTCTGGGTTCATTGTTGTGTCCCAAAGCTGTTCTGCATTCATCTCACCAAGACCCTTATAACGTTGCACGCTTACACTGCCTTTAAACTCATTGGCAATTGCTTCACGTTCATCTTCGTTCCAAGCATAGCGTTTTTTCTGGCCTTTCTTTATTAAGTAAAGTGGTGGTGTTGCAATATAAATATGACCAGCTTCAATAAGTTCTTTCATATACCTAAAGAAGAACGTTAAGATAAGAGTTGCAATGTGACTACCATCTACATCGGCATCACACATAATAACTATTTTGTGATAGCGTAATTTAGATAAGTTTAATGCTTTACTGTCTTCTTCTGTTCCTATTGTTACTCCTAAAGCTGTAAAGATGTTTTTAATCTCTTCGTTTTCAAACACTTTATGAGACATTGCTTTTTCAACATTAAGAATTTTACCTCTTAATGGTAATATAGCTTGAAATGCTCTATCTCGACCTTGCTTTGCTGTACCACCTGCAGAGTCACCCTCGACAAGAAATACTTCACATTCTGCTGGATCTTGATTAGAACAATCTGATAGCTTTCCAGGTAAACCGCCAATACTCATTACGGTTTTACGCTGCACCATTTCACGTGCTTTCTTAGCTGCGTGTCTTGCTTGTGCTGCAAGGATAACTTTTTCTATAATTGTTTTAGCATCATTAGGATTTTCCTCCATATGAATCTCAATCATTTCTGATACTGCTTGAGATACCGCAGATGTTACTTCACGGTTACCTAATTTTGTTTTGGTTTGCCCTTCAAATTGAGGTTCAGATACTTTTACAGATATAATTGCAGTTAATCCTTCACGGAAATCGTCTCCAGCAATGTCAAACTTTAGTTTATCTAACATTCCAGAAGCATCTGCAAACTTCTTAAGAGATGATGTTAAACCTCTTCTAAAACCTGCTAAGTGTGTTCCTCCTTCGTGTGTATTAATATTGTTTACGTAAGAGTGTAAATTCTCTGCGTAAGATGAGTTATAAATCATAGCCACCTCAACAGGTACACCATTCTTTTCACCTTCCATAGAAATAACATCCTTAATAATAGGATCTCTATTACCATCTAAGAAACGTACGAACTCAGACAATCCTTCTTCTGAGAAGAAACGTTCTGAAATAAACTCTCCTTTATCATCTGTTTGGCGCTTATCTGTTAATGTAATGGTTAGTCCTTTATTAAGGAAAGCTAACTCACGCATTCTACTTGCAAGCGTTTCGTAATTATATTCTATAGTTTGCTGAAAGATTTGGTTGTCTGGATGAAACGTAACAACTGTTCCAGAAAAATCTGTATCACCTACAGCTTTTACAGGATACAATGGCTTACCACGCTCATATTCTTGCTCCCAAATTTTACCGTCTTTATGTACAGAAGCTTTTAAATGGTCTGATAATGCGTTAACACAAGATACACCAACACCGTGAAGACCTCCAGAAACTTTATAAGAATCTTTATCAAACTTACCACCAGCACCAATCTTAGTCATTACAACCTCAAGTGCAGATACGCCTTCTTTTTTGTGAATACCGATAGGAATACCACGGCCGTTATCTTTAGTCGTAATAGAGTTATCTTCGTTTATTATGACATCTATAGTGTCACAATAACCTCCCATTGCCTCATCAATACTATTATCTACTACCTCATATACCAAATGGTGCAAACCACGTATACCAACATCTCCAATATACATAGATGGGCGCATACGCACATGCTCCATTCCTTCTAAGGCCTGAATACTATCTGCTGAATACTGTTTCTTTGATTCTTCGCTCATATTAAAATTGGTCTTATTTTTCTCGAAATTTCACTAACAGACAAATATAACAAAACACCTCTTTTATCGCGGTGTCATACAAGATTGAAGCCCTTAAGTTATCAACAATTTGTGAGTAATTTTAAGCATTACATTCAGGAGCTTTTACAGTCTATTTTTTAATACTTTTACTAAAAAATAGCACCTATGAAATACCATATCTTACTCATATTTAGCATCTTCACTTCTTCATTACTCGCACAAAGCTCTTGGTCTAGTTTAGACAATGCTCCTGTAAACGCAAATGGAACTCGTTTTGATGATGTCTTTTTCATAAATTCAGATTTAGGATGGATAGCTAATGGCGCTAACGGTAATGTTTTTAAAACCATCGATGGTGGTGAAAATTGGACTGAGGTTTTAAATGAAGCCGATATTTCTGCAAATGTTTACTACAGAAATATTGAATTTTATAATGAAAATATTGGTATTGTCACGTCACTTAGCGGGTTGCATTTTAAAACAACAGATGGTGGTATTAATTGGTCTCCAGTTACTTTTCCTAACAATCCGACAGCAATTTGCGGGCTTTCACAAGCATCTGAAACTACAATGTATGGTTGTGGAGCTTATAATGAACCTGCTTTTATTTTAAAAACTACAGATACTGGAGATACTTGGTCTTATACAGATCTAAGCACACTTGCCAATGCTTTGGTAGAAGTGATTTTTCTAAATGAATTAGTTGGTTATGCAGCTGGAAAAGATGATAATGGTGGCGTTATTCTTAAAACTACAGATGGCGGTTTAACTTGGACACAAATTTACAACTCTAACATTGCAGGAGAATATGTGTGGAAATTACAGTTTGTTAATGGTAATCCTAATGTACTGTTTGGATCTATAGAGTCTGTACCTATGCAGCAAGGTAAAGTAATTAAGAGTTTTGATGCTGGTGCAACTTGGGAAAGCAAAGATTGCCCTATTAGACCAATACAAGCACTTGGATTTGAAACACCTCAAAGAGGTTGGGTTGGTGGCCATATTGGTAACCTTTATGAAACAAATGATGGTGGAGACACGTGGACAGATTTAGGATTTGGTACAAACGCAAACCGTATTTTCTTTATTGGTAATACTGCCTATTGCTCTGGTGCTACTATTTTAAAATTAACTGAAACTCTTTCTGTTCCAAATAACAATTTAGAGTCCCGTAAGGACTTAAAAGTGGTTATATCGCCTATGCCCATAACAGACAAATTAAATTTCTCAATTGAATATCCTGAAACCGATAATGCCATAATAGAACTTTATGACCACCAAGGAAGACGTGTAGAAAAGCTTACTAGAGAGTCTCTTGTTAGTAAAGGCGTAAAAGACTACAGTTTTAATTTTAATCACGCTGCTGGCCTTTACTTTTTGAGTATACAACATAATACAGGACGACAAAGTGTTCAGTTTATAAAAAAATAAACAACAAGGGCTCTAAATTGGAATTTCAGAGCCCTTGAAAACAAAACATAACTAAATTTAATCTTTATACTGCTACAGCTTCTTTTTCTTGGTATGCATCATCATGAACTTTAGCAACAGCTCTACCACTAGGATCATTCATATCTTTAAATGCTTCATCCCACTCTAAAGCAATTTTAGTACTACACGCCACACTTGGCTCCTGAGGAACACAAAGTGCCGCAGCGTCACTAGGGAAATGCTCTTCAAAAATACTACGGTAATAAAACTCCTCTTTGTTTTGAGGCGTTTGTATAGGGAATCTAAAATGTGCATTTGCCATTTGTTCATCTGTTATTAAATCGTTTACCATTTCTTTTAAAGTATCTATCCAACTGTAACCAACACCATCACTAAACTGCTCTTTTTGTCTCCACGCCACACTTTCTGGTATCATATCTTCAAACGCTTTACGTACTACCCACTTTTCCATACGCTCACCATTAATCATTTTATCTTGTGGGTTTATACTCATTGCAACATCCATAAACTCTTTATCTAAAAATGGCACACGACCTTCAATTCCCCAAGCTGCTAAACTCTTATTAGCACGCAAACAATCATACATGTGTAGTTTACTTAATTTACGAACAGTTTCTTCATGAAACTCTTGAGCATTTGGAGCCTTGTGAAAGTATAAATAGCCACCAAACAACTCATCTGCACCTTCACCAGACAGTACCATTTTTATTCCCATAGATTTAATGACACGTGCCATTAAATACATTGGCGTACTTGCACGTATTGTTGTTATGTCATATGTTTCGAGATTGTAAATAACATCTCTTATTGCATCTAAACCTTCTTGGATTGTGAATTTAATTTCGTGATGTACTGTATCTATATGGTCTGCAACTTTGCGTGCAGCAGCTAAGTCTGGAGAACCCTCTAAACCAACAGAAAAACTATGCAGTTGTGGCCACCAAGCATCTTTTTCACCATCACTTTCTACTCGTTTTTGAGCATATTTTTTTGCTATTGCAGATGTTACAGAGGAGTCTAATCCGCCAGAAAGCAATACACCATATGGCACATCACTCATTAACTGTCTTTGTACAGCAGCTTCCAGCGCCTCTTTAATTTTAGCAATGCTAATTTCATTATCTTTTACAGCATCAAATTCTGTCCAATCTCTTTTATACCATTGTACAAATTTTCCGTCTTTACTAGACATATAATGTCCTGGAGGAAATAATTCTATTTTAGAACAAACACCTTCTAACGCCTTTAATTCTGAAGCTACGTAAAATGTTCCATTTTGATCCCAACCAATATATAATGGAATAATTCCCATATGGTCTCTAGCCACAAAATACTCATCCTTTTCTGCATCATAAATAGCAAAACCAAAAATGCCATTCATATCGTCTATAAAGTCAACTCCTTTTTCCTTATATAAAGCTAAAATAACCTCGCAGTCACTTTCAGTTTTAAAATCATAGTTTCCTTCAAACTGCTTACGTAATTCTCTATGGTTATAAATCTCTCCATTCGCAGCTAATATGAGTTTACAATCATCACTCAATAACGGTTGTTTACCAGATGCTGGATCTACAATAGCCAATCTTTCGTGAGCCATTATAACCTTATCATCGCTATAAATACCGCTCCAATCCGGACCACGATGACGTATAGCTTTTGCCATTTCTAACACTTGAGGTCTTAAAACTTCAGACTTTTCTTTTAAATCGAATGCGCATACAATTCCACACATAATACTATAATTTAGTTTGTTTTGTTTTCTTTATATACACAAATATGAATATAAGATTACATTATGTAAACACTATACTCTATTATGGTAATAATTTAAAACTAAATTTCGATTATTAGTAACATTTTTAAATTCTAAACTTACTAATAATAGCTTTCGACTTACAACTTGTAGCATTAAGGATTTAACAGAAGTTAAACAATGTATTAACTGTTTTGGTGTAAGTCTTGCTGTATCTTTAAGACAAAGTCAAAAATTAATTAAAAACTAAAACCAATGAAACATATTATGATGCTTGTTGCAATTGTATTTGCAACATCTGTAGCTACTGCACAAGACAAAATGACAAAAGACTCAGATAAGGTTAACTTTTCTAAAATGGATGTTAGTCCTTTAGATGTAACCCTTTTTAGAAATGAAAAGAAAGAGCCTATTGCAAGAGTAATGTATAGTAGACCACAAATGAAAGATCGTGAGATTTTCGGAAATCTTGTACCATATGGTAAAGTTTGGCGTACGGGTGCAAATGAAGCATCTGAAGTTACCTTTTATAGAGATATGACTGTAGGAGGAAAAAAAGTAAGTGCTGGTACATATACATTATATACTATTCCTAATGAGAAGGAATGGACAGTTATCTTAAACAAAGCAAATAATGTTTGGGGTGCTTATGATTACAAGGAAGAAATGGATGTAGTTAGAATTAATGTACCTGTAAGAACTTCTCCTAAGCCTATTGAATCTTTTTCTATGGCATTTAAGCCTGTTGAAAACGGTACTCATTTAATGATGGGTTGGGATAATACATTTGTAGAGATACCATTTATGTCTATCTAAATTTAAGAACCTACTTACAAACAAAAACCCCGAAACTAATGTTTCGGGGTTTTGTATTTATACTGAAACGTAGTTTAGTAACCTTGCTCAGACATTTTTTCATTGAAACGTTTTCCAAGTTCCATTCCCCATTGCTGTCCTACCTGCATAGATTCTTGCATAATTGCCGGTGTGCTATTTGCAAATTTAGTACCTACTTCGGTTTGATAAAATGCAATTAACTCTTCTAAATCATTCTTTGTTAAGTGCTTACTATATACAGGCACTAACATTTTAGTTAAATCATTTAAAGACATTGCTAAAAATTCCTTTTCTAAAGAATCCCAAGCATCTGCAGGCACATCTGATTTTTGTGATTTATACATACCTACCATTTGTTTAATTGTAGATTGATAAGCAGCTTCTGTACCAGATACTTCAAACATCTTTTTTAAGGTGTCTTCGTAACCTTCTTCTACTTGACCCCAAGACATTACAGACATTAAGCACACAAGTGCAGAAATAAAATACGTTTTCATTTTTTAATTATTTAGTTAGTTAAAGTTATTACGGAATATTCAAATACTTATGTGTTTGCAAACTTACTTTCCATTGTGGGTTTGCCATCACAAAGTCAACAATTAAAGGTACTACTTTGTCTCTTACACTCCACTCTGGTTGCAAATACAAAATACAATCCTTATTTACTTTTGCTGCTTGTTCTTCTGCAAATTTTAAATCGTGTTTATTAAAGATAATAACTTTAAGCTCATTAGCTTTTTCATAAACCTCTTTAGTAGGAAGCTTTAACTTCTTAGGAGATAGGCAAATCCAGTCCCATTTACCAGTTAATGTATATGCACCACTTGTTTCAATATGTGTTTGAGCACCTTCAGCTTTAAGCATCTGAGTTAACAGTGTCATATCCCAAGTTAATGGTTCGCCTCCAGTAACAACAATAGTCTTAGAGTATTTTACAGCTTCAGAAACTATACGCTCTGTTGCGGTTGGCGGATGTTTCTCTGCATCCCAACTCTCTTTTACATCACACCAATGGCAACCTACATCGCAACCACCAATTCTTATAAAGTAAGCAGCCGTTCCCTTATGATAACCTTCACCTTGTATGGTGTAAAATTCTTCCATAAGTGGCAACATCTTACCCTCTTCAACCAATTGAGATATCTCTTCTTTCGTCATAGCTGGCAAAGATAAGGGTATTCCTTTTGAAATAGAAGGATTGTCTCTAACCTTTATTATTATAAAAGTAATATTGTAAACCCATAAATGTATTCCTATTTTTATCGTCTAATTTTAAAGAGCCATGACTAAAAGAGACGAGTTTAAAGCGGTTATAGATAACGGCAATACATTTAAAGGTGATAGTATTAATCTTGGCGCAGCTATGCTGGATGGCGAAACTATTACCAATGCCCTTGTAAAAATTCCGCTTAAAACTATGAACCGTCACGGTCTTATTGCTGGTGCTACTGGAACTGGTAAGACTAAATCTTTACAAGTACTGGCAGAAAACCTAAGTGATAAAGGTGTACCTGTTTTACTTATGGATATGAAGGGTGACTTAAGTGGCTTGGCAGCAGCAAGTGAAGGCCACCCGAAAATAGATGAACGTCATGAAAAAATAGGATTACCTTTTAATGCCAGTAAGTTTCCTGTTGAGCTTATGAGCCTTAGCGACCAAGATGGCGTGAGGTTAAGAGCTACGGTAAGTGAGTTTGGACCCGTTTTATTTTCTAGAATATTAGATGCCAGTGATGCCCAAAGTGGTATTATCTCTGTTATCTTTAAATATTGCGATGACAATAAATTGCCTTTACTAGATCTTGAAGATTTTAAAAAAGTTTTGCAATACTCTACAAATGAAGGTAAGGAAGAATTGGAGAAGGATTACGGTAGGATTTCATCTGCATCTACCGGAGCAATTCTTAGAAAAATAGTAGAGCTTGAACAACAAGGCGCAGATATATTTTTTGGTGAACGTTCTTTTGAAGTTAAAGACCTTAAACGTACAGATAGTAATGGTAAAGGCTATATAAATATTATTCGCCTAACCGATATACAAGACAGGCCTAAGTTGTTTTCAACATTTATGTTAAGTTTATTAGCCGAGATATACTCAACGTTTCCAGAACAAGGAGATAGCGGCAAACCAGAACTCATAATTTTTATAGATGAAGCACATCTTATATTTAAAGAAGCCTCTAAAGCATTACACTCACAAATTGAAAGTATTGTAAAGTTAATTCGCTCTAAAGGTGTAGGTCTTTATTTTGTAACTCAAAACCCAACAGATGTTCCAGATGGTGTCTTAAGCCAATTAGGCTTAAAGGTGCAACACGCCTTACGTGCATTTACAGCAAAAGATAGAAAAGCCATTAAGCTAACTGCAGAAAACTATCCTATATCTCCGTTTTATGATACAGCAGATGTTCTTACATCTTTAGGAATAGGAGAAGCCTTAGTCTCTGCATTAGATGAAAAAGGAAGACCAACCCCTTTAGCCGCCACAATGATGCGAGCTCCTATGAGCCGAATGGACATACTTACAGACAAAGAAATTAAAACACTTAATGAAGAGTCTTACCTAGCAGATAAGTATAATGAAGTGATAGACCGAAAAAGTGCCAACGAAATGTTGGAAGAAAAAATTGCTAAAGCTGCTGAAGAAGAAGCAAAATCTAAAGCCCAAGCAGAACGCGAAGAGCTAGAAAAAGAAGCAAAAAAAGCAACAAGCAGAAGAAAAACACGGTCAAGAAATACAACTAGCGATACTCAAAAAGCCATAATAAAAGTGCTTACCAGTGCCACAGTAATTAGAGGTGTGCTAGGCATCTTAGGTAAAATGATTAAATAACAACCATGTCTAAATATTTGTTTTACAGACTTTTGACATAAATGTCGTAAACATGTCACACACAAGACGCAAGAGATTATATATGTTCACAATTAGTTTTGATGCATAATTTAAAACATATATCATGAGTCACCTAGGTCAAAAAATTAAAGACGCAAGAAAACAAAAAGGACTTTCTCAGGAAGAATTGGCAGATTCCGCTAAGGTAAGCTTGAGAACCATACAGCGTATAGAAACCAATAAAAATGAACCACGCGGCAAAACACTACATTTAATATGTACTGCATTACAATTAAATATTGAAGACCTTGCTGTTTACGGTAAAGAGGAAGACAAAACCTATCATATAGCACTACACCTTTCAGTTTTATCAGTTATTATCTTACCGCTAGGCAACATCATATTACCATTAATACTTTGGATGCCTAAAAAAAATAAAATTATAGGGTTACATAAAGTGGGTGCAACTATATTAAATTTTCAAATTATATGGTCACTTATCACATTTGGAATTATAATACTGGCCACTCTATTTAAAGTTATGCATTATTCCGGTAGCTCTATGTTGTTTTACATTGTTATCCTATTGTATTTACTAAATTGTAGTTTAGCTATAGGATCTGCAATAAAGTTAAGAGCCGGAAGGAACTGTTCGTTATACCCATCGCTCATAAAATTTATTAAATAGACATTAATCAATTTTGAGCTTACTGTAAAGTACATTACTTTCGAAGACTATTAAACGTTTTTAAAACTAAAATCCTACATACTCATGAAGAACCTTTTAGCAATTGCAATACTTTGTATCTTCTTTACATCTTGCGAAAAAGAACAAGACCCTTTTTTAATTACAGCAACAAATATTGGCAAGCTCACCAAGGACATTAAAGTAAGCCAATTAGATTCTATTTACAGCCAAGACTCCATTGTGAACAATATTACTGGAGATGAATTTATAAATGGCGGCGCAGAAATAGATATTTATGAAAAAGGTGGCACCTACTTATTACACTTAGCACCATCTGAAGAATTTGATAGCACAAGCACAATTGCTAACATACGTATTATAGATGATCGTTACAAAACTGAAAAAGGTCTTACTGTAAAAAGCACCTTTAAAGACATACAGGAATTTTACCCAATTTCAAGAATTGAAAATACGTTGAGCTCTGCCGTAATTTTTATAGATGAGATTAACGCTTATGTTACAATAGACAAGAAACAGTTACCAAGCAAACTACAGTTTGACACTAGCACAAAAATTGAAGCCTCTCAAATTCCTGATAATGCAGTTATTAAGCAATTTTGGGTAGGTTGGGAATAATTGCATATTCTATTAAAAAACACTTGGTTAATAGAAAAAAATAAGTAATTTTGCACCTCGATTTAAAATAACCTCTGGCGAGAATCGCGAATGTTGTTTCAAACTAAACACAAAACCATATACTATGGACTCGTTAATCAAATTTGTTCAAGACGAATTCGTTACAAAAAAAGAATTTCCAGAATTTGTAGCTGGAGACACTATAACAGTGTATTACGAAATTAAGGAAGGTGAAAAATCTCGTACGCAGTTTTTCCGCGGTGTAGTAATACAACGTAGAGGAAAAGGTCTTACAGAAACATTTACTATCCGTAAGATGAGTGGTACTGTAGGTGTAGAGCGTATCTTCCCAGTTAACATGCCTGCTTTACAAAAAGTAGAAGTTAACAAGCGTGGTAAAGTACGTAGAGCACGTATATACTACCTTAGAAACCTTACCGGTAAAAAAGCACGTATTAAAGAACGTCGTTTTACTGAGTAGTTTTCACTCTAAACACATTAAAAGCCTTTCTTCTCTAGAGTTGAAAGGCTTTTTTTTTATTTTTAAAGTAATAATGAGAATCACTTTTATATTTTTTCTATTAATTGTTTACTGCAATGCACAACAAATAGTTGACGCTTCAACATTTAACGATGGCAATAATGAAGGAAAGTATTTTAAAGACTTAAATAATAATTTTGCTCCTTTTCTAGGAACTTGGGAGCAACAAATTGGTAATCAAATATTTAGAATAACACTTTGGAAAGAAGAATATAATGAAAATGAAAATGGCAATAGACCTTCTTTTTTTTGGGATGAAATTAAAGGCCATTTTGAGATGGTAGAGATTGGACAATCTGGAGAACAACTAGAGACCACAATATATACCTCTCAAAGAAAAATAGGACAATCTAATACAGATTGGTTTCCTGTGATAGATGGGGCCTCTAATAATGGTATAAACTTTGAAGGTTTAATTTACGACAATAGTATACCTTACGACCCTAATTATATTACTGGTGTTAGAGGTAATCTAATCCTTACTATAATCCCAAATTCACAACCACAACAAATGGATTGGAAAGTAACCCTACCACAAGGTATGTATGGTACAGATCAACCCACAGAGTTTAATATCCCAACCGATATTGTTTTAACAAAGCAATTTTAAAATCTTGAGAATATCTATCATAGTTATGAGAGTCATTGTTTTACTATTTCTACTAATTGGTGTTTACGGCAAAGCACAACAACCCATTATCTCAATGGAAGCTCGAGAAAATGATTACTCAATCGAGCTTACACCAGGCTGTTATTACAAAGATACAACCAACGCCTACCAACCTTTTGTTGGCACTTGGGAATGGACAGATGGCAGCAGTACCTTAACATTAGTGTTTGAGAAAATAGAAATGGTTTATGTACATTTTAGTGACATATATAAAGATTATCTTGTCGGCAAATACAAATATGTAGAAGATGGCATTGTGGTTGTTAACACCTTAGACAATGTTGTAAACAGCACTAATTTTTGGAGCGGTGCATATGTACCTATATACGGTAGTGGTCATCCTTCAGATCTAACATTCCATTTTCAGTTTAGTGATTATGCAAAAGAAAAGCTTGGCAACGGAAGATTAGAAATCACAGAATATCTTACCCAAAGCAATGGCAGTATTTTAGCCACGAAAGCAGATTGGAGCCTTAGAGGCAAAGGTGACATCTATATAGAAGGTATAAGCCCAGAAATACAGCCAGGATTCTCAATCCCGACAGATGTTACCTTAACAAAGATTAACTAAGACTACATATCAACAAATGTTAATAACAAAGGTTTATAACAAGTTAAAAACTAAATAGTTATATTATAATGTCATTTATTTAATTTTATATTACATTAGTAATGTTATTAAAGAATACCTAACGTCGCAAGGAGTTACAGATACTTTAATACAGTAATAAACGTTCATTACTTTGGTCTATTAGTAAGAGTTAATTTATAATTTAGATTGTAATTCATTTTACTATAATGACCGTTCTAAATCTTTAGGATTCGCTTTTATAATAGTCTTATAAGAGATGTATAAATTTAGATTTAGCAGAATTGTTTCTGTGTCGGGTTCGTTTAAAAACAGATACCAGTAACGCATTGAAAGAGATGCTACACAAATTTAAACAATTCTAAAAAGCCATTTCTTTTAGCATATCGCTTTAGGGAAATGGCTTTTATTTTTAAACATAAAAAAAGCTTCCTAAGATAATCTTAGAAAGCTTTTTAAATTAATATAAACTAGTAATTAGTTTAAAATAGCATTAAGTGTTTCACTTGGTCTCATAGCTTTACTCACTTTGTTATAATCTGGATAGTAATACCCATCAATATTTACAGGAGCACCTTGAGCTGCATTTAACTCTTTAATAATCTTATCTTCATTAGCTTGCATAGTTTCTGCAAGACTAGCAAACTCAGCTTTTAGATCTACATCTTTATCTTGAGATGCTAATCCTTGTGCCCAATACATTGCTAAGTAAAAATGACTACCTCGGTTATCTAATTCATTAACCTTACGAGACGGCGATTTTCTGTTTTCTAAAAACTTTACTGTTGCTTCATCTAAAGTATCTGCCAAGATTTGAGCTTTAGGGTTGTCTGCAAATTCAGATAAATGCTCAAGAGATACAGCAAGCGCTAAAAACTCTCCTAAAGAATCCCAACGTAAGTGACCTTCTTCTACAAACTGCTGTACGTGCTTAGGAGCACTACCACCAGCACCCGTTTCAAATAAACCACCACCATTCATTAATGGTACTATAGATAACATTTTTGCACTTGTCCCTAATTCTAAAATTGGGAATAAATCTGTATTATAATCACGTAATACGTTTCCTGTTACAGAGATGGTGTCCTTACCTTCTTTCATTCTAGCTAACGTATATTTAGTAGCTTCAACAGGAGACATAATTTGTATGTCTAAGCCATCTGTATCTAAGTCTGCTAAATAGGTATTTACCTTAGAAATAAGTTCTGCATCGTGGGCTCTTGTCTTATCTAACCAGAAGATAGCAGGTGTTTGAGAAGCTTTTGCTCTTCTTACAGCTAATTTTACCCAATCTTGAATTGGTAAATCTTTTACTTGGCACATTCTCCAAATATCACCTTCAGAAACATTGTGCTCTGTTAGTGTATTGCCTTGAGCATCTACAACTCGAACAATACCTTCAGTCTCAATTTCGAATGTTTTATCGTGAGAGCCATATTCTTCTGCTTTTTGAGCCATAAGTCCAACATTTGGCACAGTTCCCATAGTCGTAGGGTCAAAAGCACCGTGTGTCTTACAAAATTCAATAGTTTCTTGATAAATACCGGCATAACTACTATCTGGAATTACCGCCTTTGTATCTTGTTGGTTGCCTTCTTTGTTCCACATTTGTCCAGAAGTACGAATCATAGCTGGCATAGAAGCATCTATAATAACATCACTTGGTACGTGTAAGTTTGTAATTCCTTTATCACTATTTACCATTGCTAAATCTGGTTGTTCATTGTAACAAGCTTCAATAGCTGCTTCAATCTCTTCTCGCTTAGCGTTTGGTAATTCTGGTAGTTTAGCTATTAAATCTCCAAAACCATTATTTACATCTACTCCTAACTCGTCAAAAGTTTCTCCATATTTTTCGAATACAGGTGCAAAGAATACTCTTACTGCATGGCCAAATATCTTTGGGTCACTTACTTTCATCATTGTTGCTTTCATATGCAATGAAAACAAAATGCCTTTATCCTTAGCATCTTTTACCTGTTCTTTCAAGAAGTTAATTAATGCCGTTTTTTCCATTACAGACGCATCTATAACTTCGCCATCTAAAACTGAAACCTTGTCTTTTAATGTAGTTATTTCTCCATCCTTACCAACGTGCTCAATTTTTAGAGATCCTGCATTTTTAATAGTTACAGATTTTTCATTGTGCCTAAAGTCACCGTGATCCATTGTAGAAACATGAGACTTTGAGTCTGAAGACCACTCGCCCATTCTATGTGGATTGTTCTTAGCATATTGCTTAACTGGCTTAGGTGCACGTCTATCTGAATTACCTTCACGCAACACAGGGTTTACAGCACTACCTAAACATTTTGCAAATTTTGCTCTTAAAGCTTTGTCTTCTTCTGTTTCTGCATCTTCCGGATAAGTAGGAATATCAAAACCTTTTGCCTGCAACTCTAATACTGCTGCGTTTAGTTGAGGTACAGATGCACTAATGTTAGGAAGCTTTATTATGTTAGCTTCTGGTTGTTTAGCAAGTTCACCAAGTGCTGCCAAAGCATCGTATTGCTTTTGCTCTTCTGTAAGACGGTCTGAAAATGTTGCAATAATTCTGCCTGCCAATGAGATGTCTTCTACATCGATAGTAATGTTAGATGTTTTAGTAAATCGTTGTACAATAGGTAAAAACGAATGTGTAGCTAACATTGGAGCTTCATCTGTCTTTGTATACTTTATAGTGGCTTGCTTCATTGAAAAATTGCTTTAATATTTAAAATAAATCTACTTTTATTACAGTCTCGCGAAGATAAGAAATAAGCAAAGCTTAGGCAACATTGCAAGTTTAGCTTTTAGTTATGAAGTTTATATCTTAACCTTTTACGTCTTGTATCTTACTATTTATAGTGCCAAGTGCTACTCTCACTAACCTCAGCTTGCCGTTACTTACTATAAATCAATTATTTAATCACTTAAAAATATACTTAATATTAGGTATTTCAAGACGAGGCGTTCCTAAGTAACTTCACTAACGAACTTTAAATCAATAATATATGAAAATCAACATCAAAACCTATCTGTGGTTATTGTTCTTGAGCTTACTAACTATTCCGCTCTTTGCACAAACCTCAATTAATGCTGCTGCAATTAATTCGCCACCACAAAATGACATTTTACAGACCGCTAGTATTGGGCAAGTTTTTTACCTTGAAAATGCCTCTGCAAACACACAAGAAGTTCAAGGTGTACAGCAACCTTTATTTATAGAGGTTTTAAGCACAGAAGAAAACAACCCTTTAGCTTTGGAAACTTCCATTTACCCTAACCCAACAAACAATAGCGTGCATTTGGAAATTAAGCAATGGGACTCTAATCTGTCTTATAAACTATATGATACTTTAGGAAAACAAATCTCTGCAAACACTATAACAGCAGAACGTACAACCTTGCAAATGGATTACCTCTCAAGTGGTATTTACATTCTTCAACTTTTAGAAAACAACAGCCCCATAAAAATAACAAGAATCGTTAAACGATAAATTTATTATTATGAAAATTAACTACATTTTTTCAGCATTAGCTCTTGTAGCTATTATGCTTACTTCTTCATTTGCAATAGCGCAAAATAATGAAGGTTTTAGCTACCAGTCTATCATAAGAGATACAGATGGACTACCAATAGACAACCAAAACGTATCTATTAGAGTTGGTATTTATGAAGGATCTACTAGTGGACCATTGGTATATCAAGAAACTCACACTGTCACAACATCAGACGTTGGCCTAATCTCTCTCATCATTAGTGAAGGGACAGTAGTATCTGGAGATTTTAGCGTAATAGATTGGGGCAATGCGTCTCATTTTGTAACCACAGAAACAGATCCTAGTGGAGGCACAAACTACACTCTAGTAGGTTCTAGCAGACTTCTTAGTGTCCCTTATGCAAAATATGCATCTGTATCTGGTAGTTCGAACAGCATGAGTTCAGACTGGACACTACAAGGTAATACTATTGATGAAGCTATAGACTTTCTAGGCTCAACAAATGATCAAGACCTTATCTTAAAGCGTAATAACGTACAAGTTGCAAGGTTTGAGGATCAAAATATCGGATTAGGAAATAATGCATTAGGTGCTGGCTCAACAGGAACGTCTAATGTAGCCATAGGTAATGGGACTTTACCTGTTAATACAGGACAGTTTAATATTGCAATTGGTGACAATGTGCTTTCAGCAAACACTTCTGGAAATCAAAATATTGGATTAGGGCAAGTGGCATTGTCTCAAAATACCACAGGACAAAATAACATAGCTTTAGGAAATAACGCTATGACAAGCAACACAACTGGCGGTGACAATGTAGCCTTAGGTGTTGTTGCTCTGAGCAATAATACAGAAGGTTTTAATAATGTTGCTATTGGTGGAAACACTTTAGGCTCTAATACCACAGGAAATGATAATGTGGCTGTTGGTAATCAATCACTTTCTACAGCAACTGAAGCAAATGGTAATGTCGGCGTTGGTCCTAATACACTTAGATTGACAACAACAGGACAGTTTAACGTTGGAATTGGAGGAAGCGCATTAGAAAATAATACCTCAGGTGAGCGCAATGTTGGTATCGGTCTTATTGCTCTATTTGGGAATACTACAGGTCAAGATAATGTTGGTATAGGTACTGAAACAATGGCTGCCAATACCGAAGGAAATTCTAATGTTGCAATGGGAAATAACTCCTTAAGGAGTAATACAACTGGAAACGATAACGTTGCTATTGGTGGTAACACCCTAAACGCAAATATAGATGGTAATGCAAATGTTGCTATTGGCATAGACGCATTAGCGTTATCTACCAGCTCTATAGATAACACTGCTGTTGGCGCAGCTGCATTGCGAAACACAAGCTCTGGAAACTCAAATGTAGCTGTTGGTGTAGAAGCTCTTGTAGATAATACCGAAGGAAATGAAAATGTAGCTTTAGGAAGAAGAAGCCAAGCTGCTAATACAACAGGTAATGCCAACACAGCAGCAGGGTTTACAGCATTAGAATCAAATACTACTGGAAGTGAAAATACTGGTTTTGGTGTAAGAGCACTTAGAGGTAATAGTGATGGCTTTGGTAACTTAGCACTTGGATATGAGGCAATGCGAGAAGCCCAAGGTTCAAGACAAATAGGTATTGGTATAAATGCTCTAGCAGTTGCTACTGCTTCAAGTTTCACAAACTACGCTATAGGTAATGAGGCTATGTTAAACTTAACAGATGGCGGTAACAATTTAGCCTTTGGCGAATTTGCTCTCGGTAGCGCTACTACAGCTGGCGACAATGTTGCTATAGGACAAGGTGGTGCATTGGGTCAAATTACAGGCGCTATTGGTAATGTTGGAGTTGGTACAGCAGTTATGGCAGAAAAAACTTCGGGTGATTTTAACACAGGACTAGGTCAAGGAGTATTAAGACTTAATATAGGTGGCGCAAGAAATACTGCAGTAGGTGCAGGATCTATGGAAAATGGCACTGCAGGTAATGATAATACATCAATAGGCGTAGACAGTATGAAAGAAAGCGAAGGAAGCAGCAACGCTGCACTAGGTTCCTTTGCCATGCAAAATCACGGTACTGGAGACCTAAATACAGCAGTAGGTTTTGCTGCATATAGTGAAAGTACAAGCGGGTCTTTTAATATTGCCGTTGGTAGTTTTGCTTTAAACTCTATAAACTCTAATAATAATACTGGAGTTGGATATGCTGCAATGTTTTCAAATACAACAGGTGTTAATAATGTTGCCTTAGGAAGATTTGCTGGTGGAAATGTAACTGAAGGAAGTAACAATATCTTTATAGGTGCCGGAACAAATGGCACAGGTGCTATTATAAGTAACCAATTAAATATTGGAAACAGTATTTATGGAGATTTGGATGCCAATCTATTTGGATTTGGTGTAGAAACGCCTACAGAACGTATAGATGCAACTGGCGGTAATGTAAAAGCAGATACCTTTATCTCTGCTACACAAACGTATCCGGATTATGTATTTCAAAATTATTATAAAGGTACTTCTACTATAAAAGAAGATTACAACTTTACATCTTTAAAGACTGTAGAAGAGTTTGTAAAAGAAAACAACCATTTACCTGGTGTGACATCTTATAAAGAAGTTAAAGACAATAATATGACCATTAATTTATCTGAACTTGCTGTACAAAGCTTAGAGAAGATAGAAGAATTATACTTGCATATTATAGCACAGCAAAAGGAAATAGAAAAACTTAAAGCCGAAGTTGAAGCTATTAAGAAAAACTAATCAACTTTTATTAACTCTAGAAAAGCCTTCAATTTTAGGATTGAGGGCTTTTTTTATTTTGTAACTCAATAGCTTGTAATTCGTATTTATATCAAAATACACAATAGGCAATGTTACAGTGTCTTTTTCGTTACTTTTACACAAAATTTACTTTTAGTTGAAAACGCTTAAATATATACTTCTCACAACACTATTAACCTTGCAATACACGTATGGGCAAGAACAAGACACTATAAAAGACAGTAAGATAGATTATACTGCAAACAGAACATTAATTGATGAAGTTAAATATCCTGGCGCATTAATTTTATCAAAAGTAAAAGAACAAGTTCATTTCTTACACGAAGGTATAGATGTTTGGTGTGACCAAGCAGTGTTTTATAAAGAAGACAATTTCTTTAAAGCTTATGGAAATGTAAGGATCAAACAAGGCGACACGGTTAATATGAATAGTACCTATGCCGAGTATAATGGCAATACCAAGTTTGCTTTTGCAAGTACTGGTGTTAGGCTTTCCACACCATCACAAACATTAACCACAGATTCTTTGTTTTTTGACCGCACAAAACAGCAAGCTTTTTACAGAAGTGGTGGTACCGTTAGAGATACTGCAAGTACCATTACCAGTAAAATTGGGCGCTATTATATGGAGCTAGACAAATATTCTTTTAAAAGGGATGTCGTGGTAAACAATCCAGAATACGTTATTAATAGTGAGCAGTTAGATTTTTATACAAAGTCTGGTCACGCATACTTGTACGGTGAATCTACTATCGAAAGCGAAACAAGTACAGTTTACTGTGAACGTGGTTTTTATGACACAAGAGGCGATACTGGATATTTTGTTAAAAATTCTCAGATAGATTATGATAACCGGAAATTAGAAGGCGACAGCTTGTTTTTTGATCGCGCAAAGAATTTTGCATCTGCCACTAATAACATTAAAGTTACAGATACCGCTAACCAAAGCATTATAAAGGGACATTATGCAGAAGTTTTTAGAGATAAAGATTCTGTATTTATAACAAAAAGAGCATTAGCTATAACTGTACAGGACAAAGATTCTGTATATATACATAGCGATACGCTTATGATTACAGGAAAACCAGAAAACAGAGTTATAAGAGGCTTTTATGATACACGGCTTTTTAAAAGCAATATGAGTGGAAAGTGTGACAGTGTCCATGTACAACAAAAGACAGGTCTCACAAAAATGCTTGGAAATCCTGTACTCTGGTCAAGCAACAGTCAACTTACTGGAGACACTATACATCTACTTAATAATCCTAAGACAGAAACGCTAGACACCTTAAAGGTTTTTAATAATGCGTTTATGATTCAGAAAGATTCTATTGAAGGTTACAACCAAGTAAAAGGTAAAGAACTTATTGGGTTGTTTAATGATGATAACGATTTATACCAAGTTGATGTACTCAAGAATACAGAAACTATATATTATTTAAGAAACGAGCAAAAAGAGCTTATCGGTTTAAATAACACACTGGCATCATCAATCTCCATACTTATGGAAAACAGAGAAATTGTTGATGTTTATTACTACAAACAGATAGATGGCACCATTAATCCAGACCTAAATAAACCAGATGTAGAAAAAAAATTGACCGGTTTTAATTGGCGAGGTACAGAACAATTAATTACAAAAGAAGATTTATTTAAAGGCGAAGCACCTTTAGAACTTGTTAAAATAAAAGGTATCCCTTTGCCTACAGAAGAAAAAGCATTCTTTGAAGAACGGGATGAAGATGATGAGCTTCTATTAAATGAAAACTCCAGACTAAAGCCAGAGACATTACAGAACAAAGCTCAAGACAGCATCATTACAGCTCCAAAACTTAAAAAGGATTTATTAAAAAATCCTAAGCAAACAATAACTCCAAATGCAAAGCCCTTACTAGACCCACAAGGCTTAACTAAGGAAGACAATTAGCATTTCTGCCAATTTTGCATAACCATTATTATAAGCTATGAAAGATGATTTCATTACTTACCAAGCACAAACCACTCCGCATCCTTTAGCATTAGAAGTTAGCTATGCAGAAGGATCTTACATTTATGACACCAACAACAAAGCCTATTTAGATTTTGTTGCTGGAGTTTCTGCCTGCAGTTTAGGCCATAGGCATCCACGAGTTATTAATGCAATTAAGACACAATTAGAAAAGTACTTACATGTTATGGTTTATGGGGAATATGCTCAAGAACCTGCAGTACAATTATCTAAACTCCTGGCTAAAAACTTACCAAAATCATTAAATAAAACTTACTTGGTAAACTCAGGCACAGAAGCTATTGAGGGCGCATTAAAACTAGCTAGAAGAGCTACAGGAAGAACAGAAATTATTGCTGCACATAAAGCATACCATGGTAATACAATGGGTTCTTTAAGTTTAATGGATTTTGAAGAGCGCACTGCTCCATTTAAACCTTTAATTGAAGATGTGAATTTTATTGAATTTAATAACGAGGAACATCTTTCAAAAATTAGTAATAAAACGGCGTGTGTTATATTAGAGACCATACAAGGCGGTGCTGGATTTATTCTTCCGAAAAACGATTATTTAAAAAAAGTAAAAGATCGCTGTAAAACAGTTGGCGCACTTTTAATTCTAGATGAAATTCAACCAGGATTTGGTCGTACCGGAACTCTATTTGGCTTTCAGAATTTTAATGTCGTACCAGATATTGTAGTAATGGGAAAAGGTATGGGTGGTGGCCTACCTATTGGTGCATTTACCGCATCAAACTCATTAATGGATTTACTAAGTGACAACCCTAAATTAGGTCATATTACAACATTTGGTGGCAATCCAGTTATTGCGGCCTCTGCACTTGCAACCTTGCAGGAAATTACAGAAACAAACCTTATGCAAGAAGCTTTAAAGAAGGAAAAACTCTTCAGAAAGCTATTAAAACACCCATTAATTTCAGAAATAAGAGGCTCTGGATTAATGTTAGCACCAATATTACCATCTGCTGAAATAGCTTCAGAAGTCATCTTGGCGTGTCAGGAAAAAGGACTTATTTTGTTTTGGTTACTATTTGAAAATAAGGCACTTAGAATATCTCCGCCACTTACAATTTCAGAAGAAGAAATCAAGAAAGGCTGTGGCATTATTATTGACATTCTAAATAGTGTAAAGTCTAATAATAAATCTTGTTAATTACTTTGTTGAAAACAATACGCAAATCAGCAAGTGCCCGTAAGATAGATTTATAACTTTATTTAAGTAGGAATGCAAATCTGAACGCTATGCAATTAAGCCATAATGAAGACCATAATTTCTCGCTCGATAAATTTGAATCAATGCTTAAGACCAATGATGTCTTATTCTTTGATGCAGATGAATTTGAGAACATTATAAGCCACTACCTGGAAATGGGTAAAATTGGCCTAGCTAAGCGTGCTATTAAGTTAGGGCTTAGCCAGCACCCATCATCAATAAATCTTAAGCTTCATAAAGTTGAAGTTTTAGTTTTTGAAAATAAGCTAGATCGCGCCAATGAAATTTTGAGCGAGTTGTACCTTTTAGAACCTACAAACGAAGAGATTTTCATTCAGAAAGCTAATATCTTCAGCAAACAAGACAATCATAAAAAAGCTATAGAAATGCTGGAAACAGCATTAGAGCTAACTTTAGATGAAGCAGATGTTTATTCTTTAATAGGCATGGAACATCTCTTTATGGAAGATTATGAAAATGCCAAGTTTAGCTTTATGAAGTGTCTTGAGCAAGATGAAGAAGATTATGCATCGTTATATAATATAGTGTATTGTTTCGATTTTTTAAATCAGCGTAAAGAAGCAATCGACTATCTAAGTATGTACCTAAACACCAACCCATATTGTGAGGTTGCGTGGCACCAGTTAGGAAAACAGTATTTTGATGATAAGGATTATGAAAAAGCATTAACTGCTTATGAATTTGCTATAATTAGTGACGATACTTTTATAGGCGCTTATCTAGAAAAAGGTAAAGTTTTAGAAAAACTTAAGCGTTATAATGAAGCTATAGAAAACTATAGAATTACGTTAGAGCTAGATGACCCAACTGCATTTGCATATCTTAGAATTGGTAGATGTTTTGAAAAACTAGGCGCAGATGATCTTGCCTTGCAACATTTTACTAAATGTGTGCATGAAGATCCGTTATTAGACAAAGGCTGGATTGCTTTAACAGACCAATATCTTAAAAAGTTAGACTATCAAAAAGCACTTTATTTTATAAATAAAGCTATAGATATAGATGAAGACAATGTTCTTTACTGGAAGCGTTATGCTAAAATAAACAACCGTCTAAAATTTTATGAAGAAGCAGAGCGTGGTTACAGAAAATCTTTAGAGCTTGGAAACTATGAGCTAGAAACTTGGATAACACGTTGTGATATACTTATAAATCTTGGTGAATATAATGTAGCTATTAATAATTTATTACAAGCTGAAGAGTTTTATCCGGATACAGCAGAAATTGAATACAGATTATCTGGATTACATTTCTTGTTAAATGAAGGTGAAAAAGGTTATTTTCATTTAAATAACGGCCTTAAGATAGACCCAGAATACCATATTATAATTGAAGAATTATTCCCAATGGTTTTTCAGCGAAAATCTGTAAAAGACGTTATTAAGATTTATATCTCTTAGTCCTTTACTTACTTAACCAATTGTCTATTTTTGTGCAACTAACTTACTATTATGGAGCGCAATTTTAAAGACTATGCACTTATATCCTTAAAAGGGATTGCTATGGGTGCAGCAGATGTTGTACCTGGAGTTTCTGGTGGTACCATAGCTTTTATTTCTGGCATATATGAAGAATTGGTAACTACCATTAGTGGTATTAATTTAGGATTACTTAAAGAATGGCGAGAGTTTGGCTTCTCCTCTATGTGGAAAAAAGCAAACGGTAATTTTATAATTGCATTATTTTTAGGCATTGCCATTAGTGTATTTACTGTAATGCGTTTAGCAAATTATTTACTAGAAAATCACCCTATTTTAATTTGGTCATTTTTCTTTGGCTTAGTTATAGCAAGTATTTGGTTTGTAGGTAAGCAAATACCTAAATGGAATGCAAAAATAATTACAGCATTAGTATTGGGAGCAGCTGTTGCTTTTTACATTACAACCTTACCTCCTATTACAGGAACACAATCACCTTTTTTCTTATTTATTGCTGGTGCTATTGCAGTATGCGCTATGATATTACCAGGAATCTCTGGAGCTTTTATATTAGTGCTTTTAGGAGCGTACAAAACAATTAGTGAGGCTATACACGATTTCGATTTTAAGACTATAGGTATTGTTGCAGTTGGCGCAGTTGTAGGATTACTGTCTTTTTCAAGAGTCTTAAAGTGGTTATTCTTAAAATACAAAGCTGTCACACTTGCTGTGTTAACAGGTTTTATAACAGGTTCTTTAAATAAAATATGGCCTTGGAAAGAAATTCTGGAAACAGTAACTGTTGGAGATAAAGACATGGTTATTAGAGAGCAATCTGTCTTACCACAACATTTTGATGGCGACCCTCAACTTATATTTGCCTTACTCCTAATGGTTGCAGGATTTTTATTAATTCTTATCTTAGAGCGTGTAGCAACTCAACAAGCCAATGCATAACAAACGTAGCTTTACGGATCAATTTTTCCTAGTCTTAAAAGGCTTAGGAATGGGTGCGGCAAATAAAGTTCCTGGCGTGTCTGGTGGTATTGTTGCCTTTGTAGTAGGCTTTTACGAAGAGTTTATATATACGCTTCAAAAGTTTGATAAAAATGCATTTAAGCTTTTTATAAACGGAAGGTTTAAAAGTTTTCATAGATACACCAACGGTAGTTTTATGATGCCTCTATTATTTGGTATCATCATAAGTTATTTCAGCATTTCTATCTTATTAGATTATTTAATTAAGCACTATGAGATATTAGTTTGGTCAGGTTTTTTTGGAATGATAATAGGCTCAATTTATTACATTGCTAAAGACTATGATGACTGGTCTAAGAAGAACTTAGGCTTTTTACTGTTAGGCATAATTACAGGTGTTGGTATTTCCTTTTTAAGTCCAGCAACAGAAAATGACAACCTTCTTTTTGTATTCTTCTGTGGAATTTTAGGGGTTTCTGGTATGACTTTACCTGGTCTTTCTGGCTCTTTCATCTTAATTTTAATTGGCAACTATGTCTTATTGCTGGTAGACTCTGTAAATGCTATAAACTTAACTGTCGCAGATATTTTACAGCTCGATTTTTCTTTTGTAAATATGCCAGAACGCGTACATCTCCTCAAGATTTTCTTTGTTTTCCTCGCAGGTTCTTTAGTAGGGTTAGTGAGTTGGGCGTATATATTAGGATTCGTTTTAAAAAGCTATAAAAATGAAACCTTTGCTGTAATTATTGGGTTTATAACTGGATCTTTAGGTGTAGTCTGGCCTTGGAAAGACAAGATTCTTAAGGTAGGTAAAGATGGACAACCACTTTACGATATAAATAACAATCCTATTATTGAAGGCTACCAAAGATATTGGCCAGATTTTAACGCAGGACATACTTGGCTTGCTGTTTTATTTGTACTTATTGGCTTAGGTATTGTTCTCGCTTTAGATTGGTATGGAAAATTAAATGCTCCAACATATGAAGACTCGTAAATTCGGATTATTAGGAAAAGATATAGACTACTCATTTTCAAGAGGCTATTTTTCTGAAAAATTTAAAGCTGAAGATTTAAATGCTACCTATGAAAATTTTGATTTTCAAAACATAGAATTGGTAACAACTATACTAAATCCTAGTGCTCAAATTTCTGGTATAAATATCACAATTCCCTATAAAGAAAGTATAATACCTTACTTAGATGAATTACAGGAAGACGCTGTAAACATTGGTGCTGTAAACACGGTTAAATTTGAAGACGGTAAAAGTATTGGCCATAACACAGACTTTTATGGTTTTACAAAAGCTTTAAAACCACACCTAAAAGCACACCATAAAAAGGCTTTGATACTAGGTACTGGCGGCGCATCAAAAGCTATTGCTTATAGCTTAAAAAAGCTAGGTATTAATTATGTTTTTGTATCTAGAAATCCAGATTTTAATGAAATGAGCTATCATAATCTTGACGAAGATATTGTTAGAGATTATACATTAATTATTAACTGCACACCGTTAGGAACACATCCTAATATTCAACAAAAACCTCAGATACCTTATGAGGGTATTTCAGAGAAACATATAATGTTCGATCTTATTTATAATCCTTCAGAAACAGCATTTCTTAAGCAAGGAAAATCTAAAGGAGCAACGATAGTAAACGGACTTAAAATGCTAGAGTACCAAGCAGAAAAATCTTGGGAAATTTGGAATAGCTAGTGATTCCTGTTAGGAATTTGATTGTCCTCATAATTGTTACTATCTTTCAGACTTAAAGACGATTTTTAAAATCCTGAAACGAGTTCAGGATAACGACCCATAACATTGAAAGATATGTCTGACAAAGAACACACTCCAGAACACGAAGAGCAACAACAAAATGAGACTGCCTCAACTCCAAAAGAAGTTCCTACAGAACCTGCAGACCAACTTGTTGAAACGCCAGAAGACCAAAGTGATTTAGAAAAAAGCATAGTAGCAGAGCGCGAAGATAAGTCTGAAAAGAAAGATACTTCAGTAATCTCTGAGTCTGATGATGAAAATGAAACACCTCAACAAAACCCAACTACTGCCAAAGGCACAAACAAAGCGGTTAGTGTAGAGGAAGCAAATGATACTGCACACGAAGATGCAATGGTTGAAGAGTCTGAGAAACCTTCAGAATCTAGCTCAACATCTAAAAATTCTGAGGATGACACAGATCATGAAGACGCAATGGTTGCCGAAGCTAGTTCTAAAACTCAAAGAGATGCTCAAGAAGAAGTAGATAATGCTGTTGCAGAAGATAGTGAAGATGAAAGCACTGGAGAACGTCATAATATTGAAAAGAAGAATTACGAAGAACTTTCTCAAGAAGATCTAGTTAAAGAGTTAGAAACACTCCTTAAAAACGAGAAAGTACAAGCAATAAAAGAGCACGTAGACGAGATTAGAACAGAGTTTAACAACAAGTTTGATGAAGAGTCTGAGCAGAAAAAAGAAGAGTTCTTAGAAGAAGGCGGCAACATTATAGACTTTCATTATGTAACGCCAATTAAAAAGAAATTTGATTCGGTTTATTTTGATTATCGTGAAAAGCGAAACAATCATTACAAACAACTTAAGCGTGATCTTACAGAAAACCTTAAGAAACGTGAGGCTATTATTGAAGAACTAAAGAATATGATTGGTGTTGGAAACGACATGCACTCAAACTTTAATGACTTTAAAAAATTACAAGAACGTTGGAGACAAGCTGGTCCTATACCTAGAGACAAGTACAACTTAGTTTGGAACAACTATCACCACCACGTAGAAAACTTTTACGATTTCCTTCATTTAGATCGTGAATTTAGAGACCTAGATTTTAAACACAATTTAGAGCAAAAGCTAAAAGTTATTTCTCGTGCAGAAGAGCTTGCAAAAGAAACAAATGTAAACAGAGCATTTAGAGAATTGCAAATGCTTCATAAAATGTGGAAAGAAGACATTGGTCCTGTTGCCAAAGAACATAGAGATGTAATTTGGGATAAGTTTAGTGCCTTAACTAAAACCATACATGATAACAGGCAAGCTCACTATTCTGAACTAGAAAAGGATTTTGAAAAAAACCTGGAGAAGAAAAATGAAATTATTTCTCAAATTGCAGAAATTGCAAATGATGAGGTAAAATCTCACGGTTCTGTTCAGAAAAAAATTAAAAAAGTAGAAGCTTTAAGAGAAGCCTTCTTTAAAGCAGGTAAAGTTCCTAGAGAGAAAAATCAAGATACTTGGGATAGGTTTAAGAAAACTGTAAGACAATTTAACCGTAACAAAAACGCGTTTTACAAAAACCAAAAACAAGAGCAATATGATAATCTTGAAAAGAAAAAAGAGCTTATAAAAATTGCTGAAGACAATAAGGATAGTGACGACTTTAAAACCGTTACACCTTTAATGAAGAAAATACAGAACGATTGGAAAAAAATAGGTCACGTTCCTAGAAAAGATTCTGATAAGATCTGGAAGCAGTTTAAGACCGCTTGCAACCACTACTTTGATAATATGCATAAAGAAAGAAAAGCTGAAAATGCTGAGCTTTTTGAAGCATTTGATAAGAAGAAGGAAATGCTAGATCAAGTTAAAGAACTTAAACTAGAAGGCAGTCCAGAGGAAAAGCTAAAAATCATTAAAGATCAAATAGAGGCTTGGAAAGATTTAGGCCAAGTACCTCATAATAAACGCTTTATTGAAGGTAAGTTTAATAAAGCTCTAGATGATTTATTTGGTGATTTAGATATAAGCCGCAAGAAACAAGAAATGCTTAAATACGAAAGTAGATTACAAGCATTAGAAGACGCAAATGATGATCGTAGTATTGAAAAAGAATCTTACTTTATAAGAAAGAAAGTAGATGAAACTACTGCAGAAATTGCTCAACTTGAAAACAACTTAGGCTTTTTCCAGCACGTGCCAGATGACAATCCTATGGTTCAAGATGTTCATAAAAACATTAATAAGCACAAAGAAGAACTTGAAATGTGGAAAGCTAAACTTAAAAAGCTAAGACAGCTTTAAAAGTTAATTTTCATTATGATACCGACAAAACACCTTACCTGTCCACTTTGTGATGGTAAGGTGTTTTTATATTCTGAAGCTTTAAATAGGCGCTATTATAAATGCTCTAATTGTGATGGAGTGCATCTTTCAAAAGAGTTTCAGCTTACACCACAAGAAGAAAAACAACGTTATTTAGAGCACGATAATGATGTGAATGACAAAGGTTATCAGAACTTTGCACAACCAATAGTAAATGCTGTAATAAGAGATTTTAAACCAATAGATAATGGTTTAGACTTTGGTTGTGGCACAGGACCTGTTATTGCTAAGCTACTTAAGGAGAAAGGTTACAATATTGAATTATATGATCCTTATTTTAAAATCTTAAACAAAGCTTTAGAATATACTTATGCTTATATTTTTTGTTGTGAAGTTATAGAGCACTTTAACTCTCCCAAAAATGAGTTTATCTTATTACGTAATCTTCTAAAGGAAGATGCAAAGCTTTATTGTAAAACAGGACTCCTAAAAGACAGTATAAATTTTGAGAATTGGTGGTATAAGAATGACAAAACACATGTGTTTTTTTACACACCTACTACGCTAAAATGGATAGCATCACATTATAATTTTAAAAGTGTAGATATCACTTCTAAACTCATCACGTTTACTACATGAAATTACTTTTTATTTTTCTTTAAAGAAGTTTTTAAAGTTTCGTCTTCACGCTCTTTCTGTTCTTTCTTAGCTTTTTGTGACTCTGTAAACCTAATACCATCTTCACCATGCATATCTGCAGGTTCTTTGTCCACTAAATTTTTTCTTTTTAAATCGCTCATCTTAGTAATGTTTCCTTAAAGATAATAAGTAACAAAACGAACAGTAGTTAATGCAGCGTTAATGTTAAAGCATCTTAGCCTCGTTCCAATACACATCCATTTCAGTCAAGGTCATATCTGCAAGTGCTTTCCCTTGTTGCTTGGCTTTTTGTTCTAGGTATTGAAAACGTTTAATAAATTTCTTATTAGTACGCTCTAATGCGTTTTCTGGGTTTACTTTTAAAAATCTGGCGTAGTTAATCATTGAGAATAAAACATCGCCAAATTCAGCTTCTATAAGATCTTGATTTTCTTCGGTTACTTCGTGTTGCAGTTCTTCAAGTTCTTCTTTGAGTTTTTCAAACACTTGTTGTGGTTCTTCCCAGTCAAACCCTACACCTGAAACCTTATCTTGAATTCGACTTGCTTTAACTAAAGCTGGCAAAGATTTAGGCACACCTTCTAACACACTAGTCTTACCTTCTTTAAGCTTTAAATTTTCCCAATTTCGCTTAACATCTTCTTCGTTCTCTACTTTAACATCTCCATAAATATGCGGATGTCTATCTATTAATTTATCACAAATTGAGTTGGCTACATCTGCAATATCAAAATCTTTAGTTTCACTGCCTATTTTAGAATAGAATACAATGTGTAAAAGCACATCTCCTAACTCTTTCTTTACCTCGTCTAAATCGTTATCTAAAATAGCATCGCCAAGCTCGTAAGTCTCCTCTATAGTAAGATGTCTTAAGCTTTGCATAGTCTGTTTCTTATCCCAAGGACATTGCTCTCGCAATTCATCCATTATGGTTAATAACCGATCTAATGCTTTTAATTGATCTTTTCGACTGTTCATAAACTGGTTTTAAAAGATCTTTAAGAGGTTAGGCGTATTTATTTAGCAATATTTACTGCGCGTGTTTCACGTATAACAGTTACTTTAACTTGTCCTGGATACGTCATATCTGTTTGTATTTTCTGAGAAATTTCAAAAGATAAGTTTGAAGCTTTATCATCATTTACTTTTTCACTTTCTACAATAACACGAAGCTCGCGTCCAGCTTGTATAGCATATGCTTTCTTTACACCTGTAAATCCAAATGCTATATCTTCCAAGTCTTTAAGACGTTGTATATAAGAATCTAAAACCTGTCTTCTCGCGCCTGGTCTTGCACCACTAATAGCATCACACACTTGAATTATTGGAGATAATAGAGATTTCATTTCTATTTCATCATGGTGAGCTCCAATAGCGTTACACACATCATCTTTCTCTCCATACTTCTGAGCCATTTCCATACCTAAAATAGCGTGTGGTGTTTCCATTTCTGTTTCTGGAACCTTACCTATATCGTGTAATAATCCTGCACGTTTAGCAAGTTTTGCGTTAACGCCAAGCTCTGCAGCCATAACACCACAAAGTTTTGCAACCTCTCTTGAGTGTTGTAATAAGTTTTGACCGTAAGACGAACGGTATTTCATACGTCCTACCATTTTAATAAGTTCTGGATGTAGACCGTGAATACCTAAATCGATTACTGTGCGTTTACCTACTTCGATAATCTCTTCATCAATTGCTTTACGTGTTTTCTTAACAACCTCTTCAATTCGTGCTGGGTGAATTCTTCCATCTGTCACCAATTTATGAAGTGATAATCTTGCAACTTCTCTTCGTACAGAATCAAAACAAGAAAGTATTATAGCTTCTGGAGTGTCATCTACAATAATCTCTACTCCTGTTGCAGCTTCAATAGCACGAATATTACGACCTTCACGACCAATAATACGTCCTTTTACATCGTCACTCTCTAAGTTAAATACAGACACGCAATTATCTATTGCTTCTTCTGTACCTATACGTTGTATTGTATTTATTACAATTTTCTTAGCTTCTTGTTGGGCAGTCATCTTGGCATCTTCAATAGTATTTTGGATCATAGCCATTGCATCTGTCTTGGCTGTTTCCTTTAAAGATTCCATAAGTTGGTCCTTAGCATCATCTGCAGAAAGGCCACTTATTACTTCTAACTGTTGTACTTTTTGAGTGTGTACTTTATCTATTTCTGCCTGCTTCTTTTCTAGGTAGTCTATACGATGGTTGTAGTCTTTTAGCTTATCATCTAATTCTGAATTTAGTTTTTTATTTCTACCTAATTCACTAGAAATTTTAGACTCTTTATCTCTGGTGCGTTTCTCGGCATCAGACATTTTTTTCTCTCTACTGTTTATTACTTTTTCGTGCTCAGATTTTAGCTCGATAAACTTTTCTTTAGCTTGAAGTATTTTATCTTTCTTTATGCTTTCGCCTTCTGTTTTAGCATCTTTTATGATCGTAGCTGCAGATTTTTCTGCATCTGTAATGATCTTAGATGATGCAGATCTTTCTATCATTTTAGCAATGATATACCCAATTGCAACGCCTATAACGCCAATAATGGTAAAGTAAAGTATTGTAGTGCTCATATATGTATGTTTAAATAAAAACCCGTTTATGAAATATCATTTCAGTTTACGGTATAAAAAAAGCCTGTATTAGCATTGGTTTTGTATAAACTTCATAAATAATAAAGTTTAGGGCTACATAACTGATCAAACTTCCGTTCTAAGACGGCTTGTTTTTACAATTAAAACTTACCCTTTTCAAATAATTGATTGTTAAGTTTATCAAAAAGGTTGCTAACACAGGCAGTAATGCTTGTTTATTTTAAAGAACGTAATGTTAGGTTAATTGTTGTTCCAGAAAGAGGTTCAAGTTTTTCAATTTGTCTTCTATTTCTGCAACCTCACCTTGGTCGTCTATGGTCATCTGTACAGTCTTAGATGCAAACTGCAACGCACACATTGCTAATACATCTTGCTTATCTCTTACTGCATAATTTTGCTCAAACTGCTTAATCATTTGCTCTATACTCTTCGTGGCTTTTCTTAACGCCTCTTCCTGCTTAGGGTTTATCGACATTGGATAAACTCTATCTGCTATAGATAATTTTATTTTCAGTTTGTCGGCCATAGCCTTTTATTTATTCAGAAAGCTGAACGATACATTGATCTATTTCCCGCATTAGGCTGTTAATCTTAAGCTTCGTTTCTTTCTTGTACTCATTACTGCCCAGCATAGCATTAGCGGTTTTTAACGTCTGGTTTTTTGCCTCTAAAGCTTCTATGTGCTTCTGCAAATTATTTACTTCTGCTCCTGAAAGCTCTAAATCACGTTCCAGTTTCGCAATTTTATGAGTGCTTTGGCTTTGTTTTTCTACCAACTTGCCAATCTTATCTTCCAAAGCTTCAACAAGTTTCACCAAATTACTCATACACGCCTTTACTTATGCTTATCCTTACAAATTTATGTAACTGGATTGAATAAGCCAATGGTTTCATAGACTTATTTACAACTTAAATTTTTACAATTATTAAAAGTTAATATTTTAAAGTTTGCTTTTTTCACCTCTCGAGGAATACGGGTAAATTTTACTTTCCAATTTTAAATAAAGCGCATTTAATAGTATTAAAATTGTTTTACTTATTTCAACATAAAAAACTGTACTTAAATCTAAAAATCTACACAATTAGCCAAGGTTTACTACGTTTGTCTTATATTTAGCTGAACAGATTTTTATGATGACAAAACAATTTTTCCTGAGTCTATTCATTTGTTATTTTATCACAAATGGCGTAGCTGCACAACCTGAAGTTCCAACAGAGTATTTTTCTAATCCCTTAAATATTGATTTAAAATTATCTGGGACCTTTGGAGAATTAAGATCTAATCATTTTCACAGTGGTATGGATATTAAAACACTTCAAAAAGAAGGTTATGATGTATTAGCTTCAGCTGAAGGTTATGTTTCTAGAATTAAAATATCACATTACGGCTACGGAAAGGCGCTTTACATCACACACCCTAACGGCTACTCTACCGTTTATGCTCATTTACAAAGATTTTCACCAAAAATTGAAGCCTACATAAAAAAGAGGCAGTATGAGAAGCAAAGTTATGAGATAGAAGTTTTCCCTACATCTACAGATCTTAATGTTCAACAAGGAGAACTCATAGCTTTCTCTGGAAATTCTGGAAGTAGTGGTGGTCCTCATTTGCATTTTGAAATAAGAGATGGCAATAGCAGACCAATGAATCCTATGCTGTTTAATATCGACATTAAAGACACGACGGCTCCAATTATAAATAGTTTATGGGTATATCCTCAAGATGATAATAGTCATGTAAATGGAGATGCCAACAAACAAAAATTAAGACTTATTCCTCAACAAGATGGCAGTTATACTGCAGAAAAAATTAAGGCTTGCGGTAATTTAGGGTTTGGTATTTCTACTGTAGACAGACAAGATTATGCTCCAAATAAAAATGGTATTTATAAAATTGACACTCAAATAAACGGCAACCCAAACTTCTCTATACAAATGGATAGGTTTAGCTTCTCAGAAACACGCTATCTAAACAGAATGATAGATTATGAATATTTCAAAGATTACAAGAGCAGAGTACAAATGCTTTTTGTTCAAGAAAACAATCCTCTTAGTGTTTATAAAAATTTAGAAAACAACGGGTATTTATCTATTACAGATGAGCATTCTTTTACTTATACAATTATTGTAAGTGATTTTTCAGGAAATAAAAGGATTGTTAGAATCCCTATAGAAGGCGAAACTTACGCAAGCATTAAACCAAAAGATATTAAAACTACTTCATATTTTGTAGATGCAGATGAAGCAACAGCTTTTGAGGAAAAAGGAATTGATGTTTATATACCATCTAACGCTCTTTATGAAAACACCTATTTAAATATAAAATTTGTTGGTGACAGTATTCACTTTCACGAAGACAACACTCCTATTCATAAAAATATCACCATAGGTTTTGATGTAGAAAAATACAGTCTAGAAGATCGTAAGAAATTATACATAGCAAGATTATATGGTTATTATAAAAACCCATCATATGTATCAACATACAAGAAAGGAGCTAGGTTTACCACAAAAACTAGAACATTTGGAATATACACACTTGTTGAAGATACTATTGCCCCAGAAATTAAGGCTTTAAATTTCTCCAATAAAAAATGGATTAGCAACAACACAACCTTAAGGCTAAAAATTGAAGATAAAGGTTCCGGTATAAAAAATTATCACGCTACAGTTAACGGGAAATACATTCTTACCGAATACAATTACAAAAAAGGCACATTAACTCATAGTTTTGAAGATGGAGTTGTCACCGAAACTGAAAACAAATTACAAGTGATAGTCACAGATAATGTTGGAAATAGTACTACTTTTGAAAGTACCTTCTTTAGAAAAAACTAAATCCTGTTGAAAAAATCTACCCTATTTTATGTGCTTTTTACTTGTCTTTTATACCAAGTATCTGCTCAAACCGCAACCGTTCAAGGTATTATTTTAGATGATGCCAAAACACCAATTTTAGGAGTAAACATTAGCACCTCCAATAATGGAACAGAAACCGATATAAACGGAACTTATAGTTTAAAAATTCCATCAAACCAAGATGTAAAAATTACGTATTCTCACGTTGGATTTAAAAACATTAAAATCACTGTTAATTTAACTAGTGGAGATATTTATGAATTTAATCCACTATTTAAAACAGACATTGAGCAAATTTCTGAAGTCATCATTAAAACTGGACAGCGTCAACGTGTTGAAGGTATTGTTACCTTAGCGCCAGAAACTATTCGAAAAATTCCTGGAGCTAACGCAGGTGTAGAGACTTTACTTAAACTTTTACCAGGTGTAAGCAATAATAATGAGCTATCTACACAATATGCTGTGCGAGGCGGTAATTATGATGAAAACTTAGTTTATGTAAACGAAATTGAAGTTTATAGACCATTTTTAATTAGAAGCGGACAACAAGAAGGTCTCTCTTTCGTGAATACAGATTTAGTAAGAAATGTTGAATTTTCAGCAGGAGGCTTTCAAGCAAAGTATGGAGACAAATTATCTTCTGTATTAGATATTACCTACAGAAGACCCGTAGATTTCGGAGCATCTTTAGAAGCCTCTTTATTAGGTGGAAGTATTTCTGTTGAAGGAATTTCAAAAGATGATAAATTTTCAGGCATTGTAGGATTAAGATATAGAGACAATGGATTATTTGTTAACTCCAGAGAAACGGAGACTAATTACAGAGCAGGATTTGCTGATGCTCAAACATTTCTTAGCTACAGAGTAACAGATAAATTTGAATTGGGCTTTTTAGGTAATGTTTCAGTTAATGATTACAATTTTGAGCCTCAAGCTAGGCAAACCAATTTCGGGACGCTGCAAGACCCTTTAGCATTAGTTGTATTTTACGATGGTCAAGAAGAAGATCGCTACGAAACCTATTTTGGAGCGCTCAAAGCTACATATGATGTTTCAGACAATTATACCGCAAAACTCATTGCCTCAACCTACAACACCCAAGAACAAGAACATTTTGACATATTTGCAGAATATAGATTAGGTGTTCCTAATACTGATATTGGAAGCGAAGATTTAGGCGAGGTTGAGTTTACCAGAGCAGCAGGATCACAGCTTACACATGCAAGAAATGATCTTGATGCACTAATTTTCAACTTAGAGCATAAAGGAACAATCTCTATCAATGATCACTTAATAGATTATGGTATCAAGTATACTCATGAAGATATTAGAGACAGACAACAAGAGTACGAAGTAGTAGACTCTGCTGGCTTTTCAATAAGACCACCCTTTTCAGACTTTGCAAACGACCAACCATATCAAGCTTTTGACGCACCTTTAACACCTTACTCAAGTGTGAGAGCATTTAACGAAACACAGATTGATAGGATACAAGCATACGCACAATATGGCAACAAAACTGTAATAGGTAATACTGAAATCTTTTACAACCTTGGTATTAGAGCACACCAATGGACTGTTAATGACAACCTAACAAACACAACCGAAAGCCAAGCAGTGATAAGTCCTAGAGCACAATTTGCCGTTAAGCCCGATTGGGAAAAGGATATGATATTTAGAATTTCAGGAGGACTATATCATCAACCTCCTTTCTATAGAGAGCTTCGAGACTCTACAGGGACTGTAAGACCAAATGTAAAAGCACAACAGAGTGTTCACTTAGTATTAGGTAATGACTATAGCTTTAAGCTCTGGAACCGCCCATTTAAACTTGTAAGCGAACTTTACTATAAGAGTATTACAGATGTAAACCCATACACAATTGAAAACGTAAGGATAAGGTATGCAGCTAATAATAATGCAAAAGCATATGCTTATGGGTTAGATATGCGCTTAAACGGTGAGTTTGTTCCTGGCACAGAAAGTTGGGTTAGTTTTGGGTACCTTAAAACTGAAGAGAACATAAATGACCGAGGCTATATTGCAAGGCCTACAGATCAACGTTTAAAGTTTGGCGTATTACTTCAAGATTATGTTCCAAGAATACCAAGTTTAAAAATGTATTTAAACTTAGTTTACAATACAGGACTACCTGGAGGCTCTCCCAACTACGCAGACCCTTATGATTTTCAAACCCGTCTAAGAGACTATAAAAGGGCAGATCTAGGGATATTCTATGTACTTGCAGATCAAAATAAAACTTTCAGTAAAGGTCATTGGCTACACCCTTTTAAGGAACTTACTCTTGGTTTTGAAATCTTCAACATATTCGATGTTCAAAATTCAATAACAAATACATTTGTAAGAGATGCTAGCACACAACAGCAATTTGCTATTCCTAATTTTTTAACACCTAGAATTTTTAATTTAAAGCTCGGAATGAGACTCTAGTAAAATTAAACGTTTATAAAACTAAAAAAACCACATCTTTCGATGTGGTTTTTTTTAATTCTGTGGGCGCAGAGGGATTCGAACCCCCGACCCCTTGGGTGTAAACCAAGTGCTCTGAACCAACTGAGCTATGCGCCCTGCTCTGTAAGCGGATGCAAATATAAGTTTATTTTACAATTGTCAAAATGTTTTTTCAAAAAAAAAATTAAATTATTTCTGCCACGGTAAACGTACTACCACCAATAAATATTAAATCATTTTTTTTAGCCCCTAACTTTGAAGCACTTAAAGCTTTACTAACCGAGGTATAACTATTTCCTAAAAGTTGAAAATGTTTTGCTCTATTTTTTAACTCAGTTTCATTTAAGCCTCTTGGGACATTAGGTTTAGAAAAATAATATTTTGCATCTTTAGGAAATATTGGTAGTAACTTGTTTAAATCTTTGTCATTAACTACTCCCAATATAATATGCAATGTTGCATATTCAAGCTTTTTTAATTGTGATATTACTATTTTTAAGCCTTCTTCATTATGCGCTGTATCGCATAGAACTAAAGGGTTTTCGCTAAGTTTTTGCCACCTTCCAAGCAAACTTGTATTTGCAACAGTTTTTAATAGACCTTTTTTTAAATGGACTGGCTTTAAATTCCAAGATTCTTGAAGTATTTTAAAAGCTGCCTGAACAGTTTTCATATTAAAGACTTGATAATCTCCTAGTAAATCAGACTCTAAATTTTTAAATCTAAAATCTTCAGTAAATATTATCTCAGCATTATTTTTCTTAGCAACCTCATTAAATACCAATCTCAACTCATAATCAGCCTGTCCAATTACCACTGGAATATTAGATTTAATAATTCCAGATTTTTCTTTTGCAATACTCTCTAAAGTAGTCCCTAAAAATTTAGTATGATCTAAGCTTATGTTTGTTATTATAGATAATTCTGGAGTTATAATGTTTGTACTATCTAATCTTCCACCTAACCCAACTTCTATAATGGCAATATCTACTTTTTGATTAGAAAAATAGTCGAATGCCATACCAACTGTCATTTCAAAAAAAGAAAGATTATTTTTTTCAAAAAAATTTCTGTTTACTTTTACAAAATCAACTACTTCACATTCACTTATAACTTCTCCATTTATTTTTATTCGTTCTCTAAAATCTTTTAAATGCGGAGATGTATACAAACCAACTTTATAACCAGCTTCTTGAAAAACTGAAGCCAACATATGGCTCGTAGACCCTTTACCATTAGTTCCTGCTACATGTATAGATTTAAAATTACGATGAGGAAAATCTAAATACTCATCTAGTATCACAATATTATCAAGGTTCGCTTTATATGCTGACTCTCCTTGATTTTGATACATTGGTAATTGCTTAAATAACCAATCAGTAGTTTCTTTATAATTCAACAGCTTAAATTTTAAGTAAAATTAAGAAGATTATTGAAAATTACAGTAAATACAAAATAAATACTGAAAACAACAACATTATTAATTACCTGTTATTTTTAAGGGTTAATTATCATTATTTCAATAAATATTTATTTTTACCCCTATATTTTATAGGGGTAATTATTTCAAATGTATATTTTTATAAAAAATAATTATCATGAGTAAAAAATTAAACTTTATAATATTGACTGCAATTGTCATTATTAGTCTAATCTGTAGTGCTGAATACACATTTATTGAATCTACTAATTACAGTATTAATACTGGAGATACTGCTTGGATGATTGTAGCTAGTGCATTTGTATTATTAATGACGCCAGGGTTGGCTTTTTTTTACGGAGGTTTAGTCAATAGAAAAAATGTTATCTCCACAATGTTACAAAGTTTTGTTGCTTTAGGAGTTATAAGTGTTCTTTGGGTGTTTATCGGCTTTAGCCTTGCATTTGGAGAGAGCTACCATGGTATTATTGGAAATCCTTTTACTTACTTTAATTTTAATAACGTTACGCTTTCACCCAACCCTGACTTTTCATCAACAATACCATTTTTATTGTTCGCATTATTTCAGTTAAAATTTGCAATAATTGCTCCTGCATTAATAACTGGAAGTTTTGCAGAGCGCATAAGATTTAGAAGCTACATTTTAATAATGATATTATTTTCATTATTTATTTACTGTCCATTAGCACATATGACTTGGCATCCAGAAGGTTTGCTAAGGAATTGGGGAGTGTTAGATTTTGCTGGAGGTACAGTAGTCCACCTTTCTGCTGGATTAGCTGCACTTGCCGGTGCAATATATTTAGGAAAACGCAAAAAAATGATTGAAGAGCCAGCAAACATCCCATTTGTAATATTAGGAACAGGATTACTTTGGTTTGGTTGGTTTGGCTTTAATGCCGGCTCTGCGCTAGGTGCTAACGTAGATGCTGTAATAGCATTTGCAAACACAAACTTGGCTTCTGCAACAAGTATGATTACTTGGATTTTTTTAGACCGCATGCTTAATAAAAAAATGTCTGCTATTGGCGCGTGTATTGGAGCAATTGTAGGTTTAGTTGCTATAACACCAGCGGCAGGTTTTGTTAATTTAGGTCAAAGTATTTTCATTGGTTTCTTTGCTGCGGTTATAAGTAATATTGCTATTCAAGTACAGAAACAATGTAATATTGATGACACACTAGATGTATTTCCTAGTCATGGAGTTGGAGGTATTGTCGGTATGATTTTAACAGGAGTTCTTGCTAAGGATGTGGGTTTAATTTATGGAGAGACAGAAACTTTTATGTTTCATCTAATTGCCTTAATACTCGTTTCTATAGGTGTTTTCGGAGGTAGTTTGCTTATCTATAAAATTGTAGATTTAGTTTTACCAGTTAGAGTAAGGGAAGATCAAGAAGAACGCGGTCTAGACAATTCCCAACATGGTGAGAGAATATAAAAAAGGTGTACTGTAAACTTAAAACTTACAGTAACCCCTTTATTAATTAAATTGAAAAATTAAGATATAATGCTATTTGAGATTTAGACTTAACATTTCCATTAAATAAATCTTGATATAACGGCTGTGTATATTTTGCGCCTAATAATATTTTGCCTGTTGCATACTCCATACCAACTGCTCCATTAAATATTGAGCCATCTGTATTTACTAAAGTCTCCCCAAATTGTTCTATTGAATCAAAAACATCTCCAGATAGACCCAGAAATGGCTTAATAGCCTTTTCATTCCTTAAAAGCGTATAATACATAGTTGTTGAATAGCTTAATTGGTTTCCAAATTTATATTCATTCTTATTTTCCGATTTAAAATAATAGGCGATGGTTGTAGTAACACCTAAATTGTTATTTGAATATCCATACATTACAATAGGATATACATCCCAACTACCTGTTCCAACTTGAAAACCTGGATTTACTTTATCTGCTAATTCTTCTTCAAACTCACCTGTTGGCAGCTTTACTCCCAAACCAATATTTAAGGTATGATTTGATAACTCTCTAGTATCAGACCACGCATAATTTTCCTCATTATCGTTAGTGTTTTCTTCTTTTTTATAAAATTTAAATTGGTAAAACCCTGTAATATTCACATCTCCTAAACCATTTAAGTGCTCGCTTCTATCATCAAAATTTCGTCTTAAATCTTGATACGGTATCACAGCATTTAAAAATATATTTTTACTAATTGGCACCCTACCCCAAATTTGATACGTATTAAAATGCTCGTCACTAGTTGGCGAGTTTTCAAATATACCATTGCGAGATTCGTATTGCTGATAAATGTATCTCACACCAATAAAATTAGACATACTTAAATCTCCAAATGCAGAACTACCACTACTAGTGGTACACCCACATAAATCGCAGTCTTCTTCTAGTAGTGTTAATCCAAATTTCGGAATAGTCGTTTTTCTGCCCTTACATAATTCTTTAGCACTGAGTTGTGTTACAATACTTAGAGTAAAAACTAAAAGTAGTATTGATATTTTAGAAATCTGAAAATCTTTCATTTTGTAAAAATTCATTATCTGTAAGTGTTTTTAAAAAAGCTACTAAACTTTGCTTTTCGTAATCTGTAAGTGGTATTCCCAAACTGCCATTTTCAGAAACTAACAAAGGATCTACATTGCCGTTATCAGTAAGACCATTATCATAAAAATTTACAACAGCTTCTAAAGTTTCAAAACGACCGTCGTGCATATAAGGAAAAGAATGCTCCACATTTCTTAAACTAGGAACTTTAAACTTATACAGATCATCTGGGTTTTGAAAAACGTTATACCTGCCTTTATCATCTACTTGTGGATTTACCGAAAGCCCATTATTTCTGTATGATTGGTCTGTAAATAAATCTGTAGCGTGACAAGAAGTACATTTTTGTTGGAACGTTACCAGGCCATCATTTTCTAAAACTGAAAAGGTTTCGTTACCTTCTTGTCGTATCATTCTATCATACTTAGAGTTGGTTGAAACCATCATCACCATGAATTGCGATAGTGCTTTAAGCAAATTTTCTCCATTGATCTTTCCATCTTCAAAAGCCAAGGCAAAAGCAGACCTATAATAAGCGTCTGCTTTTAGTTTATCAACAACATTGCTTAAGCTTTCATTCATTTCAACCTCATTAGTAATAGGTATTATAGGTTGTAAATCTAAATGAGTAGCTGCACCATCCCAGGTAAATTCAGATTGAAATACTAAGTTTTGAATAGGCTGAGAGTTTCTTATTCCAATACCACCATCCACACCATTACTAACATTGTGGCCGTGATGAGTAAATGCAAATGCTTGTTCGTGACAAAATGCACACGGAATAGAATTATTTGATGACAATTTTCCTTCATAAAACAAAGATTTCCCTAACTGAAAACCTTCTTCTGTTAAAGGATTATTTTCAATAGCATAAACTAATGGCGGAAAATTAGATGGTATTTCTAAATTTATTGGTGTAGGACTATACTCTATAGCATCATCTTTAGCACAAGATGAAAATAGCAGAACTATAATTAGCATACATAAATACTTCATAACATAAACTGTTTTGTTCCATATAACTTGTTTCACATTCAAGTAAATTTATAATTTGGCAATGCTGTACTTAAATAAATACGCACAGCATTACCATTTCTAAAAATGTGAAGTAGCTTAAATCAAAAAATTATTTAGCTACACAAACAATACAGTATTAATTATTATGAACGTGATGCACCTCAAACATCGTCATGATGTTATTGGCAACTACAGCAGTTGTTTCTGGATCTACGTGAACTTGATTATAACCATCCATTAAATTAACAGAAGTAGAACCATCAAACACTTTAGAAATGTCAGACTTTATGTGAATTTCAGGTTGCGTCTCTGTTCTTACCAATACAGTATTAGGAAAATATAAAGACACTGCTCTATAGTTATCTAAAGATGTACCAACGCTACCCATATGAACATTTAAATCATCATTTGTAACAGAACTTGAAGAAAATGAGCCATCCATTCTTATAAATTTAAATCCTGTTGCCCAAGACCAAAGCATACCAGCTTCATCTGCAGTTTCTAAAAATTCACCTTGCCCTTCTGCACCCATTGCATAACGATCTTGATCTACACCAACCCCAAATGATACATTTGTGTAATTTGCTGCAGGAATATCTTCTAACATAATCCAAATTTCACCAGCTGCATTTGCATTTGCTTCATCTACAATAAAAATATTTTCGTTAAATGGGTATTCGTAAACATTACCTATTTCATCTTCTAAGCTTATGTTACTTACTATGTTTTAGCGTTTCTAATTTAAAAGACTCATCATTAGATTTTTGGTATTCTGTACCAAAAATGAAATCTTGATCGCCATAACCGTTATCAAATTTTATAATTAAATTTCCTGTTTGTCCTGAAAGATTTCCTGAGGAATCATCGTCATCAGAACAAGATATAATAGAGATACTTAGCATTAAGAGTAATGCTATTTTTAAATTTTTCATGTGTTTAGTTTTAAAATAAAGGCACTATTAATGGCAAGCGCCCAAAGCCTTGTAAATTACAGTTGTATTTTAAAACTTATGAAATTGGAGGTCTAAACAGTCTCTTTTTGTTTTCGAAGATATATCTGTTTAAATAATAATGATTAAAAGTACTTTTAAATGAAAAATTAGAATCATTAAAAGTTATATTGTCATTGGATTGAAAGTAGACTGGAAAAAAAGACTCTGAAACTAAATTGATGGCGCCTTCATTAGACTCTGAATCTGTTGTTGATGCTAAATCAAGTTGTTTAGAGAGGTGACATTTACCATTACATTGCAATACTGGCTTGTCTTTATTTACACAATAGGTTTCAATAATATAATCTATATTAAGCTGATAATATGAGTACTGACCCATATAATACATCGGCTTAATAGCAAAGCATAAAAAGAGGATAAAAACAAATGCTTTATTGCGCACCTAAATGTGATTTTTGCAAAGATACAACGCGACTAAATACCAACCACTTTAAACACTTAAAATTGAAAGAAAAATATTAAAGAATTAAATTTGATCAACTAAAAAACAGTAGTTATTTACTCACTTAGCTTAAACTCATAAATAATAGTTCCTACCTGAGTAGTAGGTGCTTTATTATCGCTATTAAAACGCGTTGCAAGCGCAGCACGTTTAGCAGGCTCTGTTAGGCAAGAAGCACTGTTTGTAGTTCCTTTTACACCTGGCGTTGCTTTTATAACATTACCGTTTCTATCTACTTCAATCTTAACCACAACAATACCAGACTCATTACAATCTTGAACAAATTTTTTCTTATTTAAGGCTTTACGACCACCTAACCTATAATTACCATCGCCATCTAAACCCTTACCATTGCCATAATAAGATTTAGCATTAGGGTCTCCATTAGGATCGCCTTTATCTCCAGCTTGATTGTCATTACCTTCTCCTCCATTTTGAGTACCATCTTTCTTAGGTCCATTTAAGATACTACTTAATGCATCTGTAGTAGACTTATCTGGCTTTGGATCTGGTTTCTTAACTGGTTCTACCTTTTCTACAGGTTTTTCAACTGGAGTTTGTTTTTTTGGTTTTTCTACCGGCTTCTCAACTTTCTTAACCTCTTTCTTATCTTCAGTTTTATCGATTACTGGAGCATCTGAGATATCTTGAGTTACAACTTCTTCCTTAATTTCTGGAGTTTTTTGTTGAGGCTCTGGCGGTGTTGGTTGTGACGTGTTTTTAGGGGCAGATTTTACAGGTTCTGTAGGTTGCACATCTCCTTGACCTACACTACTCGTTCCAAAATTAACCGCTATACCGTTTTCTGGTGGCGGATCTAGATAAGTAAACCCGAAAAATAGTAACAGTAATATGAGCGCAACATGAATTATGACAGTAATTGCCAAAGATTTCTTTTCATGTTTTGTTTCTATAAAGCTCATACGTCTTTCAACTAATTTTCATTTGGTCTAACAGCCAAAACAATCTTGTATTTGTTTCGGTTTGCAATATCCATAACATTAACTGCCTTTTCAATAGGCACACCTTCTTCTGCTCTTAATATAATTGTAGGATCCTCTACGCCACTTAATCTAGATTTTAAGGTTTGTTCTAAGTTACTTGTAGTAACACGTTCCTTATCTACATAAATTTGAAGTTCCTTATTAATGCTTACAGATACATTCTGAACGTTTGTAGTTTTACCTTTAGCTTTAGGCAAGATTAAATCTAAAGCTTCTGGTGTTATCTGTGGACTGGTTAGTAAAAAGAACACTAATAGCAAGAACACAATATCTGTCATAGACGACATACTGAATTCTGGACTTACTTTATTTCTTCCGCGTAAATTCATATTAAGCAGGTTCGTTTAGCAGGTCAAGGAAATCAACAGCTGTTGCTTCCATCTGGTGTACAACTTTATCTGTTTTTACCACTAAGTGGTTATATCCAATATACGCTATAATACCAACAATAAGACCAGCTACTGTAGTTGTCATAGCGGTATAAATTCCTTCTGCAAGGTTACCCATTTCTGCTTGACCACTGCTAGTTGCTAATTGGTGAAATGCTAAAACCATACCTATTACCGTACCTAAAAATCCAATCATAGGTGCAGCTCCTGCAATAGTTGCAAGAACACTTACATTTTTTTCTAATTTGTAAACCTCAAGCCTTCCAGCATTTTCTATAGCTGTATTAATATCTTCTAAAGGGCTTCCTATTCTCGAAATTCCTTTAGCTGTTAATCTTGCTACTGGAGAGTTTTCTTGAGCACATCTAATTTTAGCAGCTTCAATGTTACCACCGGCAACGTTATCACGTATTTGGTGCATAAAATTTTTATCTGTTTTAGAGGCTGCTTTAATTGCAAATAAACGCTCAAAGTATATATAGACAGCAGCAAATAAGAGGACAAATAAAACGCCTATTATAATACTTCCTGCCATACCTCCACTAAACAATAAGTCTAGTAGAGAAAGTGTTTTTTCTTCTGCAACAGGTTCTAAATCTTGTGCTGCATCTTGAAATGTATATGACATAGTTATGTATTCAGTTTGTTAGTAAACGTAGATTGGGTTTAAAAATTGTCTAGAAATAGTTTTCAATAAACAAGAATGCAATTGCACCTGCTACAAAACCTACAGCTGCTAACCAAGCAATTTTCTTAAGGTACCAGATGAAATCAATTTTCTCCATTCCCATTGCTGCAACACCTGCAGCAGAACCAATAATTAGCATACTACCACCAGTTCCTGCAGAGTAAGCAATAAAGTGCCACAATTGTGCATCCATTGGTGCTGTATACATACCCATTGAAGCTGCAACTAACGGTACGTTATCTATAATTGCAGAGAACACACCCAACATCATTACTACAACATCTTGATTTGGTATAGCACTTTGTAGTACTTCTGCTAAATATCTTAGTGTTCCTACTTCTTCTCCACCAATAGTACCATAAACTAAAGTCTCTAAAGCAGCTACAGCCATAAGTATTCCTAAGAAGAATAATATAGATGAAATCTCAATTCTACTTAATGCCTTGTGCGCAGAATATTGTTTTCTACGTTCTTGCGTAAAGTCTTCTTCCGGATGAATGTATTCTGATACCAACCAAACTACACCTAAAGCAAGCATCATTCCCATATAAGGTGGTAAGTGTGTAAGTGTTTTAAACACAGGCACAGAAACAATTGCTCCTAAACCTAAGAACAGCATTGTCTTACTACTTAATAAACGTTCTGCCTCCTTATCTTCATTAACATCAAAATAAATATCTCCTTTGAATACTGGAAGAAGTGAAGCGATAAAAAACGGTACTACAAAACAAATTATAGATGGTATAACGATATACTCTATAAGACCAAGAGCAGAAACTTTATCTGCTATCCATAACATTGTTGTTGTAACATCTCCAATAGGAGACCAAGCACCACCAGCATTGGCAGCAATTACAACCATACCTGCAAACCAAAGACGCTCGTCTCGGTTATAAACAAGTTTTCTTAACAATGTAATTAATACAATAGTTGCTGTAAGGTTATCTATAATTGCAGATAAGATAAATGCAAGAATACCTATTATCCAGAGTAATTTTCTTTTCTTTTTTGTTTTAACTGCACCTTTTAAAATTTCAAAACCTCTGTGAAGGTCAATAATTTCAACAATTGTCATTGCACCAATAAGAAAGACTAGTATTTCTGCTGTTTTACCTAAATGGTGTAAGAGAGCGTTATTAAAACCTTCTTCGGCTATGTGATGATCCATACCTAAAAAGCTAAAAACATTTTCATGCGTATCTACCACGTTAAACCAACCGCTTGTAAAACCAACGGCTAACAAAGCCCACATAATTGCGGCCATAATTAATGCTGGTACGGTTTTATCTAATTTTAAGGGGTGTTCTAAAGTAATTGAGAGGTATCCTATTGCGAAAACAAGAATAATTATAGATTCCATAAATAAATTGTGTAGTTAATTATACGAGCTGTTTCAATGCTAGCTCAAAAGCAGTTTTACTAATATTTGTTTTATTACTATTATTATCAAATGTATTTTGAATAGCATTTTTAATCGTCATAGATGTATCATTGAAAATTGCTTCATCTGTCATCTGCACTCTACGTTCCATAAAATATGCAAATACTCGAGCCATACCACAGTTAGAGATAAAGTCTGGAATAACACTTACACGACTATCTGTAAATTCCATTATTGGACCAAAGAAAATTTCTTTATCTGCAAACGGAACATTTGCTCCACAAGATATTACTTCTAATCCTGTTTCAATCATACTTGAAATCTGATCCTGAGTTATTAATCGAGATGCTGCACAAGGTGCAAATATCTCTGTTTCTAAAGACCAAATACGCTCATTCATCTCTTCAAATGAAATAAGATCTGGATGAGAAATCGTGTTACCTTGTTTGGTTAAGAATAGCTCTTTAATCTCTTCAAAAGAAAAACCATCTTCATTAATAAGACCACCAACACGATCAATTATACCTACAACTTTAGCTCCCATTTGAGACAAGTAATAAGCAGCAGCAGATCCTACATTTCCAAAACCTTGCACAACGGCGCGTTTTCCTTTTATATCGCCACCATAAATATTATAATAATGATGCACAGCTTCTGCAACACCATAACCTGTTATCATATCTGCAACAGTATATTTCCTAGAGACATCTGGAGAAACCTCAGGGTTTTCCAATACTTTTATCACACCTTGACGTAATTGGCCAATGCGGTTAATTTTATCTGCTTCTGTTGGTTGAAAATGTCCAGAAAAAACACCTTCCTGAGGATGCCAAACACCACATTCTTCTGTAATAGGAATTACTTCGTGAATTTCATCTACATTAAGATCGCCACCTGTACCATAATAACTTTTAAGTAAAGGAGACACTGCTTTATACCAACGTTCTAAGACTCCTTTCTTACGAGGATCATTAGGATTAAAGTTAATACCAGATTTTGCACCACCAATTGCTGGTCCAGACACTGTAAACTTCACCTCCATAGTTTTTGCCAGAGATAACACTTCATTCATATCTAAGCCTTCACGCATTCTTGTTCCGCCACCTGCGGCACCACCGCGAAGTGAGTTAATAACAACCCAACCTTCTGCTTCGGTTTCTGGGTCATTCCAATTAAAGACTATTTCTGGAGATTTGTTTTCGTATAAATCGAGGAGCTCTTTCATTAAGTTGGATTAGGATTACAAATATAAAAAACTGGAGGCTCTGCAATTACAATTTAATACTTTTTTAAGGGTTGAAAATTATTCCTGAAGAATGGTCTGTTGAAGCACCTGTTACACTCAATAAAACATTAATTTCATTGCGAATTCTTAAAACTCCTAACAACGCAAACACCAATGCCTCTTTGTAATTTATTAATTCATCATCTGGTAAATGCAGTTTTGAGTTGCAGTGATTTGAAATTCTATCTATTAGCCAACCATTAAAAGCACCACCACCAGTGACTAAAACATCTAGACTATTAGTTGATGTTTTGGTATTGTTTAAAGATTTACCTATTTGCTGTGCACAATGCTCTGTAAAGGTTGCAATCTTTTCTTCTGTAGAAATATTATAACTTTCAATAATCGGCAGTATAGTATGATTTACCCATTCTACACCAAGAGATTTTGGTGGTCTTTTATTGTAAAATGAAAGTGCATTTAACTCATTAAGCAATTTTGTGTTTACAGGATGCTGTGAAGCAATTTTGCCATTATCATCATAAGGCAACCCTTTTTTATTTGCGTAAAAATTAAGTATAGTATTTACAGGACATATATCATAAGCCAAACGAACATCGTTTACTTCTTGAGAAACATTAGCAAAACCTCCTAAATTAAGACAATAGTCATAGCTTTTAAACAATAACCTATCTCCTATTGGCACAAGTGGTGCGCCTTGGCCTCCAAATTTAACATCTTGAACCCTAAAATCGCAAATAACAGTTTTGTTTAGCTGTGTTGCTAAAGATTGTAAGTTCCCTATTTGTAAGGTATAACCGTTATTTGGCTCGTGCTTAATTGTATGACCATGAGAACAAACGGCATCAATTCCCTCTAAAGTATTTTTAGCTATAAATTCATTTATAATCTTAGAAAGGTAAACTGTATAAGAGGTATTTAAAGCCTCCATATCTTTAGCTTTATATGATATAGCTTCTTTTAGTTTTGCCTGCCAATTATCTGGATAAGGTATAGTAGTAGCTGTGTTAATTTTAAAACTCCATACATTAGTTTTCGTTAAAGTTACAAGTGCAATATCTACACCATCTAGCGAGGTTCCACTCATAACTCCTAAAACTTTATACTCTTGTTTTGCCATATGCGTAAAAGTAATATACAATTTTGAGAAAACGTTTGCGAAAACCTATCTTTGCAATCCTTTTTAAAACTAAAAATCAATGGATTTTAAACTTACCGAAGAACACCTAATGATTCGCGATGCTGCTCGCGATTTTGCAAAACAGGAATTACTACCTGGCGTAATAGAACGTGATAACAAACAGGAATTCCCTAAAGAACAAGTAAAGAAGATGGGAGAACTTGGCTTTTTAGGAATGATGGTAGATCCTAAATACGGCGGTGGCGGTATGGATACTGTTTCTTACGTGTTAGTTATGGAAGAGTTATCTAAAATAGATGCATCTTGCTCTGTAATTGTTTCTGTAAACAACTCTTTAGTTTGTTATGGCCTACAATCTTATGCCAATGAAGAGCAAAAAGAAAAATATCTTACAAAATTAGCAACCGGCGAAAAACTTGGTGCATTTTGTTTGAGCGAGCCAGAAGCTGGTAGTGATGCTACATCACAACGCACAACTGCTATAGATAAAGGTGATCACTATTTATTAAATGGTACTAAAAACTGGATAACAAATGGTGGCTCTGCAGACTATTACCTAGTTATAGCACAAACAGACAAAGACAAAGGACACAAAGGAATTAATGCTTTTATCGTTGAAAAAGGATGGGAAGGTTTTGAAGTTGGTCCTAAAGAAGATAAGTTAGGTATTAGAGGAAGTGATACGCACACACTTAACTTTAACGATGTAAAAGTACCAAAGGAAAACAGGATTGGTGAAGACGGCTTCGGTTTTAAGTTTGCCATGAAAACATTATCTGGTGGTCGTATTGGTATAGCTGCTCAGGCTTTAGGTATTGCATCTGGTGCTTATGAGTTAGCTAAAAAATATAGTAAAGAGCGTGAAACGTTTGGTACTAAGATCATGAATCACCAAGCAATTGCGTTTAAGTTAGCAGATATGCACACAGAGATTGAGGCTGCTCGTCTGTTAGTAATGAAAGCTGCAAAGGATAAAGACAATGGTGATAACTACGATCTTTCTTCTGCTATGGCAAAACTTTACGCATCTCGTGTAGCTATGGAAACTACTGTTGAGGCTGTACAGATTCACGGTGGTAATGGTTTTGTAAAAGAATACCACGTTGAGCGTTTAATGCGTGATGCAAAAATTACTCAGATTTACGAAGGAACTTCAGAAATACAGAAAATTGTAATCTCTAGAAGCATACTTAGAGACTAATATTTTTCAATATAAATACTACAACCCGAAGGTTTTACAAAAAATCTTCGGGTTTTTTTATACCTTCAGGCAACCTTTTTAAAACATCTCGCGTCTATATAAATAGAAACCAATCACAGCACGTATGAAAGTCATTACACTGTTTAAAAATGAAACACAACTTATAGAAAAAGCGATGCGCAATCATCGTGGTGCTCAAAAACACCTGTATGAGAAGCACGCTCCTAAAATGCTTAGTGTTTGCAGACAGTACATTAAAGACTTACAATTTGCAGAAGATGTGATGTTAAAAGGATTTTTTAAGGTGTTTAACAACTTAAGCAGTTTTAAAAATGAAGGCAGTTTTGAAGGTTGGATAAGAAAGATTATGGTGCGTGAAGCAATTTCTTTTTTAAGAAAGCAAGACAAGTTAAAGTTTTCTGAGGATATGAGTACAGAGTCCCAAAATAGTATAGATCCTATTGAAAGCGATTTGCAAGTTACCCACATTCAAAGTATGATAGACCAGCTACCAGAAGGTTACAAAGCCGTTTTTATTCTTTATGCTGTTGAAGGTTACAAACATCAAGAGATAGCAGAATTACTGAAAATTAGCCAAGGGACATCAAAATCACAATTGTTTAAAGCACGAAAAATGCTTCAAGAACAATTAAACACTACAAAACAGACCAGTTATGGCACCAATTAAATTTGAAGAACATATAAAGGAGTCTTTAGAAAAGAGACGTATTGAGCCGAGTTCAAAAAGTTGGGATGCATTAAGTTCTCAATTAGATGATAGCTCAAAAAAGAAATCGCCAATTTGGCTTTGGATGGGTGTTGCAGCAAGCTTTGCTGGATTGGTATTTTTAGCTACCACATTTTTCAACTCAACCAACAATACTGTTTCTACAGAACATAATATTGTTGAAACTACTGTAAATGAACAAGACAGCAAAACTAAAACAACTGATAGTTATAAAGAAAGCAAGGAAGCTACAACAATAGCCGAAGAGACTACCATTACACCAACAATTAACACTAATACTAAAAAAGTTTCAACGCAATCTAAACCTAAAGCTTCTCAAAAGTATGATATCGCTATTAACGAACCTCGAAACCCTAACACTACTAAACAATCTAAAGAAAGTTCAATAGTTAATGAAACCGAAGCACTAACTGAGATTGCATTACAAAAACCTAAATTTCAATTTGAAGAGGTAAGTGAAGATATTGCTTTAAACAATGAACTTACAGATGAGCATATAGAAAACCTTCTTAAAGCCGCAAGTGCAAGAAACGCTAACAAGACGAAAAACGAAAACTTAAGTGTAGACCCAAGCGCACTGCTTAGTGATGCAGAAATTCAAGTCGAGAGAACTTTTCGAGAAAAAGTATTTACAGTAATTAAATCTGGCTTAGAAGAAGTAAAATCTTCAGTAGTGACCAGAGCACAAAAATTTTAATCATCAATCAAACTTATGTAGGGCTATTTTAACGCCTTGTTAGAGTAGCCTACATAAAACTTAAAACCTAAACCATTATGAAAACCATGACTTTCATCGCGTTAGCGATTAGCCTGACCTTTGTCCAATTTGTAACAGCACAAGAGACAGAGCAGCCACAAAATGTAAAAGAGACCATCGCACTTTTAAATGCTGAAAAAGAAATTATTGAAAATGAGGAAAAAGAAGCATTAAGAGTTGAAATTGAAGCCATCATGAAGCGCTATGAAGATGGTGAGATAACTCAAGATGAATCTATAAAATTAAAACAAGAAGCTGCAGAGCGCAGAGCTCTTAATATTGAAAATAGAAAAACAATAATTGCAAATAAAATTGCGCTTATAGAACGTAATGGGATTGCAAACGATACTTTAAAAGACAACGGCTACACCTTAAGCATTGGCCTTGGCACTTTAGATAGAGACGACAACACACGTGTATTTGGAATACAGTATAAAAACAACAATAAAGTAAAAGACACCACTCATCATGATGTTCGCACCTTTTCAGAATTTGTTCTTGCCACTAGTTTTATGTACAGTAGTGTAAACGACCAATCTTTATCAAATTCACCATACGACGTCTCAGATTCTGGATCTTTCGAATTAGGAATTTCTTGGAACACAAGAGTCTTTAAGAATACAAACTTTTTAAGATTTAAATATGGATTATCATTTGTTTGGAATACCTATAGCTTAGACAACAACAATTATTTTGTGGTTGATGGTAACCAAAACAACATCGTAGAGTTTTCTGAAGACCTAGATAAATCTGAATTAAGACTCACCAATCTTGTTGTACCCTTGTTTTTTGAATTTGGACCATCCAAGAAAACCATTGAAAACGGTGTAACAAGCTACAACACACTACATAAAGTGAAATTTGGTATAGGTGGTTATGGCGGATTTAATATTGGCAGTATGCAAAAACTAAAATATAAAGTAGATGGTGACCGCGTTAAGACTAAAGAAAAAAGAGATTTTAACACCACAGACTTTGTTTATGGTCTTAGTGCATATGCAGGTTATGGCGGATTTAGCCTTTATGCAAAATATGGTTTAAATGATACATTTACAGATAGCACATTACAACAAAACGACTTCTCAATTGGATTGAGAATAGATTTTTAAAAGCAATGATTTAGCCAGTTATTATGAATTAAAAACCCTTCAAGTCTTCTAAAACCTGAAGGGTTTTTCTATGTTTGTACTACTTAAATTTTTAACTCTTGATTTCACAAAATACCATAGCCCAAGTATTTGAAACCGCTCGTGTAGAAGAGGTTATAGGTGATTTTGTGCAACTTAAAAAGTCTGGCTCTAATTTTAAAGGCTTAAGCCCATTTACAGATGAGCGCTCGCCAAGTTTTATGGTGTCTCCTGTAAAACAAATATGGAAAGATTTTTCAAGTGGTAAAGGAGGAAGCGTGGTTACTTTCTTAATGGAGCACGAGCACTTCTCCTATCCAGAAGCTATAAAGTATTTAGCTAATAAATATGGCATAGAAGTAGAAGAAACAGAACGCACAGACGAAGAGAAAGAACAAGCAAGTGAAAAAGAAAGTATGTATTTGGTAAATGAATTTGCCAAAGATTACTTTAATAACATGCTTACCAAAACCGATGAAGGCAAAGCTATTGGCCTTAGTTATTTTAAGGAGCGCGGCTTTAGCGAAGACACCATAAACACATTTCAACTAGGGTACTCACCAGATTCTTGGGAAGCTTTTACTACTGAAGCAATTAAGAAAGGCTATCAATTAGAGTTCTTAGAAAAAACAGGGCTTACAATTGTAAAAGAAGAAAAGCAATTTGACAGATTTAAAGGTAGAGTCATGTTCCCTATTCGCTCTATGTCTGGTAGGGTTTTAGGTTTTGGCGGTCGTATACTGGATAATAATAACAAAAAAGCTGCAAAGTATTTAAACTCACCACAAAGTGAGGTTTATGATAAAAGTAAAGTATTGTATGGTATTTACAATGCTAAGCAAACCATTGCTAAAGAAGATAATTGCTACTTAGTTGAAGGTTATACAGATGTCATTCAATTTAACCAAAGTGGTATTAAAAATGTGGTATCTTCTTCTGGTACTGCGCTCACACCAGAGCAAATAAGACTCATAAACAGACTCACCAAAAATATAACAGTCCTTTTTGATGGTGATGCTGCAGGAATGCGTGCCTCTATAAGAGGTATAGATTTAATCTTGGAGCAAGGCATGAACGTAAAGGTGTGTACCTTTCCAGACGGTGAAGACCCAGATAGCTTTGCCAAAAACAATACCGAAGAAGACCTTGTACTATACTTAGAAGAAAACGCAAAGGATTTTATTAATTTTAAAGCATCTCTTCTTGTTGAAGACTCTAAAAATGATCCTGTAAAAAAAGCAGGACTAATTAGAGATATGGTTACCAGTATTTCTAAAATACCAGAACCTATACAACGTGAGGTTTATATAAAAGAAACTTCCAGAATAATGGATATTTCTGAAGAAGTCTTATTCTCATCTCTAGCACAACTCTCTGCAAAAGAAACCAAAGACAATTCAAAAAAAAACCAAGGCAAAAGCTACAAGCAGTCTTTTGAGGTTGTAAAAGAACCAGAGCAGCAAAAAGTTGTTATTAATAGGCTATATGAATTAGAGCGAACTATTATTAGCCTCCTTTTATTATACGGAACTTTAGAAGATGATTTTGAAGAACTGTATTTAGCAGAAGATGATGATGGCCATCCTAAACTTGAAGCAGATACTCAAAAACTAAAGGTGTTCGAAAAAATTTATCTTGATCTTCAGGAAGATGAAATTGCTTTCGCTAATTCAAATTTCCAGACACTTTATAATCTTATTATTAGCAAACTCAACTTAGAATCTGAGCTTAAAATTGATGCGTTCATTAATGAGATAGATCCAGAACAAGCTAAAGAAGTAACCTCTATCCTTATGGATGATGAACAACATGTTTTGCATGATTGGGAGCGTAAAGAAATTTTTGTGAGAGATAAGAAAGAAAGTATTGCCCAACTTGTTAGCGAAACCATATTATCGCTTAGGCAGCATTTGGTAAAACTTCAAATTTCTGAACTTATGAGCAGTTTAAAAAATGCCGACTCAGAACAGGATAACAGCGAAATACTTCAAGATACCATGGATTATAAAGGACTAGAACTTTTATTATCTCAAAAACTAAATAGAGTCTTATAGCCTTGTTGTGGCACATTAAAATGAACATCCGAATAGACATTAAAAATCTTATAATTTTCTCGCTTGCATTCATTTTGTTAATGCAATCGGAACAGTCAGTCACGAATACGGTCATATAACTGCAGCCAAAATTTTAGGCTATGAAACTACTCTGCATTACAGAAGTATGAACTATGATAGTAGCGAATTAAATGATAAACTAATCCAAATTTATAACAAGTACGAAACTGAAATAAAGAATAATCTTAATTTTGAAAAGCGGACTGAATACGAAACTGGAATTGAAACATTAAAATCAAACGGACTTCTAATAACCATTAGTGGACCTTTACAAACAATATTTACAGGAATTATAGGCTTGATAATATTAATTTGGTGCAGAAAACAAATACATCAAAATGGATTGAAAATAATTGATTGGCTGGCTGTTTTCTTGTCTTTATTTTGGTTAAGAGAATTTTTTAATCTTGCAATGTCAATTGGTCATGAAATCATTTCACCAAATGGAACTTGGTTTGGTGGCGACGAAAAAAATATCTCTCAAGGATTTGAAATATGGTCAGGCACTTTTCCAATTATATTGGGATTACTTGGATTGCTAATATCAATATTTGTTATCTTTAAAATCATTCCGAATAAAATTAGATTGACATTTATATTAAGCGGATTTATAGGTGGAATAATCGGATTTATTTTGTGGATGAATATAATCGGCCCGGAATTAATATCGTAAAAATAAAGTACCACTACAACGTATAAAACAATAGGGCAATTTGTTCTTAATCTAATGTTTCAGGCACTTTTTTAAGATTACTAAATTTTTAAATTTGGATTATTGAGGGAAAAAGATAATAAGAAAAATTTGATTTGTGTTAATCCGAAAAGTTAATGCCTTTTTACACGCTACGTTTCATACACAAATCCGTTACTTGCAACCTAATTAAAAATCTTTAGGAAAGCTCCAACATTTTAGACTGCTTAATTAATCCAGCGACACTATCTACATTTAGCTTTTTTTGCAAACGTGTTTTATAGGTACTCACTGTTTTCTCATTAATTTTTAGCATTTCAGCAATATCTTTATTCTTTAAACCTTTTGAGATAAAATTAAGCACCTCAATCTCTCTACTTGAAAGAGCTCTATATTTAGAAACGACACCTGTTTTAGAGCTAGATTTAGAAGATATTTTTTCGCTTATAACCTTACTTAAATAAATGCCACCTCTAGCAACCTGATCTATAGCTGTTTTAATTTTCTTTAAAGACTTACTTTTGTTTATGTAACCCGAAGCACCAAATCGTATTGCACTTAATGCATATAACTCTTCTGGCTGGTGGCTAAAAATTATTATTCTAACCTCTGGATTATTTTGTTTTAGGGTTTTTATTATAGATAAACCACTTGAGTTTGGCATATCTATATCCATAATAATAATATCTGGAGACTTTAAGCTTATATGGTTCTTAAGTTCATTTTCATCATTAGATTTTGCTACAATTTTATAAGCTTCATCTTTTTTTAAAATGCTAGCTAATCCTTTAATAACAATAGGATGTGAATCTGCAATTAAAACATTCTTCATTTAACGTGGCTTTAGGATCTCACAAATAAAGCCGCAATAAAAACGTTGTAAATAAATCCTACTAATGAAATTAAATCTAATCGATAAAGTGCTAATTTTTTAGATGTAAGGGAATTTCACAAACTGGAATTGGCAACATTTTATGAAGATTGTTCCTATTATATCGTGAATAGATATCAAAAACCTCTTTCTGTCTTCCTACAAAGTCATCAGTAGTTTTTCCGGATTCTTTCATTTCCATAGCCCATTCTAACTCGTCGTAATTAGCACCAATTTGGTCTTCATCACTTCTACTGTCGCCATATAAGCCATCTGTTGGTTTTGCTACCATAATAGAATTTTGAACTCCTAACAACTCAGCTATCTCATAAACTTCGCTTTTCAACAAATCTGCAATAGGGCTTAAGTCTACGCCGCCATCACCATACTTTGTATAAAAACCTACACCAAAATCTTCAACTTTATTTCCTGTACCTGCTACTAAATACCTGTGTAATCCTGCAAAATAATACAATGTAGTCATTCGTAACCTAGCTCTAACATTGGCTAAGGTTAAATCAAGTTGATCACTTGGCTCTGCAGCGGGCAATCCTGTTTTAAGAGTCTCAAAAGTCTCTGTAAGATTCACCTCTACATTGGTAACATTTGCAAATCTATTTTTTAGTTGTGCAATATGCTCTTGCGCTCTGGTAACCTGACTTGGTGCTTGGTGAATTGGCATTTCAACACATAATGTTCTTAAACCTGTCATTGCACAAAGTGTAGACGTTACTGCAGAGTCTATTCCGCCACTTACACCTACAACAAAACCATCTTGTTTCGCGTTAATTGCATAATCTTTTAACCAGTTTACAATATGGTCTATTACTTTTTGAGATTTCATAGGTTTATTTTAAATATTATAGTGCCTAAGCATTTTATTTTCAAATTATTAGAAAAGATTAAAAATCAAGAAAATTTAAATAACGAAAAGCATAAGTCTTCATATCTTAACTATAACTCAATTTGTACCTTTGCAAACAAAAATAAGTCATTGAACTTAGGAATGAAAACAAAACTAACATCCCTTATAATCTTACTTTTCATAGTTGTGTCTTGTAATACAGATTGCACTGTTAATAAAGATATCTCCAATATACCAATGGATGTTGAAGTTGTAAGATTTGACAAAGCTTTTGCTGAAGCAACTACAGAAGATTTACCACAACTAAAAACAGCATTTCCAGAACTGTTTTCATCTCGTATTCCAGATAGCATTTGGGTAAACAAGATTAATGACACTTTACAAAATGAGCTTGAGTCTGAAGTTATTAAGACCTTTCCCGATTTTATTGAAGAGACTAATGATATAAGCACTTTATTTAAGCATATTAAATACCACTTCCCTGAATTTAAGAAGCCAACTGTAATAACTGTCACATCTGATGTTGATTACAGAAATAAAGTTATTGTTGCAGACCGTTTGCTTTTAATTGCTTTAGATAATTATTTAGGCACAGACCATCGTTTTTATGTAGGAATTCAGGAGTATTTAAAAGACAATTTTAGGAAAGCACAAATTGTCCCAAACATTGCTCAAGAATATGCAAATCAATTAGTACCCAGACCAACTAGCCGAACATTTTTAGCACAGATGGTATATTACGGCAAGTTACTTTACTTGCAAGATGTTTTTTTACCTTGTACAAATCCTAATGAGAAAATAGGCTATTCTAAAGAAGACTATCAATGGGCGTTAGATAACGAGGAACAAATTTGGAGGTATTTTATTGAAAAGGAACTTATATACAAAACAAGTAATAAATTACAGGAACGCTTTATAAACGAAGGTCCTTTTTCCAAATTTTATCTTCAATTAGATGCAGAAAGTCCTAGTAAATTAGGCCAGTATATAGGCTGGCAAATTGTAAAACAATATATGGACAAACATCCTGTAAGCTTAAAAAAGCTACTTATTACAGATGCTGAAACAATTTTTAAAACTTCAAAATACAAACCAAAGAAATAATGGCTAACAAAGTATCAAACATTAATATACAAGTAGAGGTTGATGAAAATCACGTACCAGAATCCCTGAATTGGACAGCTGAAGATGGTGGTGTTAAAGATGAAGAAGCTAAAGCAATGCTGCTTAGTATTTGGGATAGTAAACAACAAGAAACACTTCGTATAGATTTATGGACAAAAGATATGCCTGTAGATGAAATGAAAAAATTTTTTCACCAAACATTAGTAGCAATGAGTGATACATTTAACAGAGCTACACAAGATGAGAAGATGACAGCTACTATGAAAGATTTCTGTGATTACTTTGCTGAAAAACTTGAACTTAAAAAAGAGTAATTTAGTAAGGTGGCTTATAAATTTAACCTTGGGTTTTTAAGCTTTCATTTATAGTATCAATATACTCTAAAACCTCTTCAGCACCTGTTTTGTGTAAAGAACTGGTGGTAAAATACTCTGGCATTTCTGCCCAGGTTTCCATCATTTTTGAACTATAAACTTTAAAATTTCGGTCCCATTCACCCTTCTTAAGCTTATCTGTTTTGGTAAAGATTATAGCAAACGGAATTGAGTTTGTACCGAGCCACTCCATAAATTCTAAATCAATTTTTTGGGGCGCGTGTCTACTGTCTACAAGAACAAATGCACAAACAAGCTGTGATCGTTTTACAAAGTAATCTGTAATAAACTTCTGGAATACTTTTTTGGTTTTCTTACTGGTTCTAGCATAACCATAACCTGGCAAATCTACCAAATACCATTCATCATTAATTATAAAATGGTTTATAAGCTGTGTCTTTCCTGGAGTACTAGAAGTTTTTGCCAACTTCTTATTATTGGTCATCATGTTTATTAGTGATGATTTACCCACATTACTCCTTCCTATAAAAGCATATTCAGGAAGCTTGTCTTGAGGACATTTATCAACATCACTATTGCTAATTACAAATTTGGCAGTATTTATCTTCATGATTCAGAACGTTCTAAATATTGAAACAGATGTGTTTTAATTTAAGAATTAAAACTTACGCGCTTCTAACCAAGAGTTTAAAATACTATTAAATTCATCTGGGTGCTCCATCATAGCAGCGTGACCACATTTATCTATCCAAAATAAATCAGAATCTGGTAATAGTTTATTAAAATCGACAGCTACTTCAGGTGGCGTAACATTATCGTTTTTTCCCCAAATAATACACGTAGGAGTCGTCATATTTGGTAAATCTTTAGCCATATTGTGACGTATTGCACTTTTAGCAATTGCTAAAGTCCTAATAAGTTTATTACGGTCATTTACAACTGCATAAACCTCATCAACAATTTCTTTTGTTGCCACTTTAGGATCATAAAATACATTTTCAGCTTTCGCTTTTATGTACTCATAATCACCACGTTTAGGGTAACTTTCACCCATAGCACTTTCATAAAGCCCAGAGCTACCAGTTATAACTAAAGCTTTAATTTTTTCAGGATAAAGTTTGGTAGCCAATAAAGCTATATGACCTCCTAAAGAATTACCAAGCAATATCACTTCCTCATAACCTTTAAAATCTATAAACTCTTTTATAAAGTCTGTAAACTTACTCACCTTAGTTTTAAGGATAGGCATAGAGTATAGCGGCAGCTGTGGTATCACCACTTTATAACCTTTGTCTGGAAAATAGTTCTGAACACCTTCAAAGTTGCTCAAGCCTCCCATCAATCCATGCAGAATGATAATTGGCGTGCCTTCTCCAATCTCTAGGTATTCAAATTTTCCTTCAGTTTTAAGTTGGTTATCCATTAATAATATCGCAGTTAGAAGTGGCAAATATACGCATTCTGTGCAATTCGAGGCGCTACTTGTTTTTTGAGTTGAGAAAGTTTAGCATAATGTCTGATTTTGAGATATTTCCAATTTCACCTCCCACTTATAAACCCTATGTTAATAGCTTTTCAACAAACTGCAACACAGCATTTTAACAGGTGTTTAAACAAATTTACATCAATAAAACACAGACAACTTATTAACAATGTGGTAAAAAGTGGTAAAATGTGGTAATAATTTTTATATTTTTGAAGTTATAGTTTAAGACGTGGTAAATCTCATCGGAACATATGAATGTAAGGCAGATAGCAAAGGGCGCTTAATGGTTCCTGCTGCCCTCAAGAAGCAACTTTTGCCGTTGCTTCAGGATGGCTTTGTCATAAAACGTTCTGTTTTCGAGCCATGTTTAGAGCTTTATCCTATGGAAGAGTGGAATGCCATGATGGCAAAAGTGAATAAGCTTAACCGTTTCCGTAAGAAAAACAATGATTTCATTCGTCGTTTTACAGCTGGTGTAAAAACTGTGGAAGTAGATGCTAATGGAAGATTACTTATCCCTAAAGACCTATTAGGTTTTGCAGGAATCACTAAAGAGATTGTCTTAAACTCTGCTATTAATATTGTGGAGATTTGGGATAAAGATAAATATGAAACTGCCATTGAAGATGCTACAGGTGATTTTGCCGATTTAGCTGAAGAAGTAATGGGACAAGACGAAGAAGATGGAATATCATAACCCAGTTTTACTACACGAAACCGTAGATGGTCTCAACATTAAGCCAGATGGTGTATATGTTGATGTCACATTTGGTGGTGGTGGTCACAGTAAAGAAATCTTAAACAGACTTGGTCCTAACGGAAAATTATTTGCATTCGACCAAGATCAAGATGCTTTAGAAAATGCACTGGAAGATGACAGGTTTACACTTATACCACAAAATTTTAGATACGCTAAACGTTTTGTACGTGTTCAAGGTTACAAAACTGTAGATGGAATTCTTGGAGACTTTGGAGTATCGTCTCATCAATTTGATGTCGCAGAGCGAGGTTTTTCAACCAGGTTTGACAGTAGGCTTGACATGAGGATGAATCAAAATGATGCACTTAGTGCTTATGAGGTGGTAAACACCTACGAAGAAGGAAAATTAAGACAAGTGTTGTCTCAATATGGAGAGTTAAGAAACGCACCTAAGTTAGCTCGTGCAATTTATGGCGCAAGAAAAGATACGCCTATTGAAACAAGTGAACACTTAAAGGAAGTTATAAATAGTTTTTTACCGCGCGGTAAGGAGCACAAAATGTTAGCCCAAATATACCAAGCAATAAGGATAGAGGTAAACCAAGAATTAGAGGTTTTAAAAGAATTTTTAAAACAAACCGAAGATATGCTTACTACTGGAGGTCGCTTAAGTCTTATCTCCTATCATTCGTTAGAAGACCGCTTAGTAAAACGCTATATAAGAAGCGGTTTGTTTGAAGGTGAGCCTGAAAAAGATTTTTATGGAAATATCGAGGTTCCATTTAAGAAAGTCGGAAAACTAATAGTACCCAATGCTAAAGAAATAGCAACTAATAATAGAGCACGTAGTGCAAAATTAAGGGTTGCAGAGCGTCTTTAATTTAAAGACCGAGAGATAGAGTTATGAGTAACAAAATGTATGACATATTAAAAGGAACGTTTTTAATAAACGATGATGCCATTAAAAACTGGCAGTTTATCCTGTTCTGTACAGTTTTAGCAATTGTAATGATTGCTAGCTCTCACAGTGCAGAACGCAAAGTTCATACTATAGCTAAACTCAATAATGAGGTAAGAGAGTTAAGAAGTGAATTTGTAGATGGTCGCTCTAAATTAATGGATATGAAAATGGAGAGCACCGTAACAAGGAAAATGGCAGGCAGAGAAATTAAACCTTCATTAACGCCGCCTTATAAAATTAAAGTGAAGGCAAGAGACTAAAGGTAAATATGACAAATGAAAAGAACATATTAAACCGATTATATTTTGTAGCAGGATGTATGTTCATCTTTGCTATCCTTGTCGCGTTGAAACTTCTCAACATTCAATTTATTGAAGGTGACAAATACAAGGATCTTGCAGAAAAGAAAACCACAAAGAATTTTATTATACCAGCAAACAGAGGTAATCTATATGACGCCAATGGTAATTTACTAGCCACATCTGTTCCTAAATATGACATTAGGTTCGATGCCGTAACTGTAAAACAAGATGTCTTTGAAGCTAATGTAAATGACCTTTCTCAGGAACTTTCTAAACTTTTTGGTAAGCCAGCATCGTATTACAGCACCAACTTAAGAAAGGCTAGAGCAAATAAAAACAGGTATTATTTAGTGGCCAGAAACCTTGGCTATTCAGATTATATTAAAGTAAAAAACTTTCCGCTATTTAAACTTGGCGCATTTAAAGGTGGTTTTATTTCTGAGCAAAGAACTGTTAGAGAACATCCCTTAGGAAAAATGGCGGAACGCACGGTTGGCTATGAGCGTGTAGATGAAAAAGGCTATTACACTCGAGTAGGATTAGAAGGCGCATTTGGTCCTTATTTAAGAGGTAAAGAAGGTAGAAGGCTAAAACAAAAAATAGCTAAAAACCAATGGAAACCTATTAGCGATGCCAACGAGGTAGAACCGCGTGATGGTATGGATGTTATTTCGACTATTGATGTAAACATACAAGACATAGCACATCATGCGCTTTTAGGGCAATTAGAAAAGTTTGAAGCAGATCACGGTACTGTTGTGGTTATGGAAACAAAAACAGGAGAGATAAAAGCTATGTCTAACCTTGGCCGTACAAGCTCTGGCAAGTACTACGAAAAATTAAATTATGCTGTTGGTGAGTCTCACGAACCTGGATCTACATTTAAATTAATGGCAGTTGTTGCTGCATTAGAAGATAAAGTTATCGATTCTTCAACTGTAGTTGATACGGAAAAAGGAAGAATTAAGTATTACGACCGTACTGTATACGATTCAAAATGGGGTGGCTACGGAAAAATTTCAGTTGCAAGAGCTTTTGAATTGTCTTCTAACACAGCATTTTCAAAATTCATTTATCAAAACTACAAGGATAACCCTAAGCGCTTTATTAACAGACTTAGGAATATGGGACTTGACAAAAAATTAGGCTTAGAAATAAAAGGTGAAGGCGCTCCAATATTACCAAGTCCAGATGATAAGAATTGGTACGGTACAACATTACCTTGGATGGCTTTTGGCTACGGAGTATCTATGACACCATTACAAACACTTACATTTTACAATGCGATTGCAAATGATGGTGAAATGGTAAAACCAAGATTTATAAAGGCCATAAAAGAATGGGATAAGACAGTTGAGGAACACCATAGAGAGGTAATAAATAAAAGTATTTGCTCTAAGGAAACCGCTAAACAAGTACAAGAAATGATGGAGAACACTGTCATAAGAGGTACTGCAGATAATATTTACGAAGAACGCTTTTCAATGGCTGGTAAAACCGGTACGTGTCAAGTTGAATATTGGAAAAAGCCAGGACAGTATATCTCTTCTTTTGCTGGATACTTTCCTGCAGAAGATCCTAAGTATTCTTGCATCGTAGTTATACATAAACCTAAAAAAGAAATTGGCTACTACGGTAACATTGTAGCTGCGCCTGTTTTTAAAACTATAGCCCAAAAGATTTATACAGACACTCCTGTTACAGATGAGGTTGAAACTATAAATGTACAACACACCTCTGTAGAAGAAGAATACAACAGCTATTACAAGACTGCCCAAACGTATAAAACCATAATGCCAGATTTAAGAGGCTTGCCAGCTATGGATGCCGTTTCCTTATTAGAAAATATGGGAATGCGTGTTCAAATAAGCGGTACTGGCTCTGTAAAATCTCAATCGGTTAACAAAGGCACAAAACTAACTCCTAACCAAACCATAACCCTCATATTAAGTTGATTACACTAAAAGACATATTATATAGAGTATCTATTAACAAAGTGATTGGTAATACAAACGTAGCCATAACAAATGTTGAGTTCGATTCTAGAAAAGTATCACTTAATGATGTCTTTGTAGCAACGCGTGGCACAGTGTCAGACGGCCATGAGTATATTAAGAATGCAGTAAATCAAGGTGCAATTGCTATTGTTTGTGAAGAACTCCCAAAAGACACCGTTAACGGTGTTACATATGTTAAGGTTCAGAATGCACAACAGGCTTTGGCGTTTATGGCATCTAATTTTTATGAAAATCCTTCAGAGAATTTACAATTAGTAGGTGTTACGGGTACAAATGGCAAGACCACTATTGCTTCACTACTCTATCAACTTTATACTAAAGCAGGCTTCAAGGTTGGTTTACTTTCTACAGTTAAAATAATGGTGGGCAATATTGAGCATAAAGCAACACATACTACACCAGACTCATTAACGATAAACAAGTATCTGTCTAAAATGACAGATACTGGCTGTGAGTACTGTTTTATGGAGGTTAGTTCTCATGGAATTGCTCAACACCGCACAACTGGATTAAAATTTACTGGTGGTATTTTTACTAACCTATCACACGACCATCTAGATTACCATAGCACATTTGCTGAATATCGTGATGTTAAGAAAAAATTCTTCGATGAGTTACCATCTTCTGCTTTTGCACTTACCAATGCAGATGATAAGAATGGTATGGTTATGCTTCAAAATACAAAGGCTAAAAAAAGGACCTACGCGTTAAAATCTATAGCAGATTATAAGGCGCAGATATTAGAGAATCAATTTAGCGGGTTATTATTAAAGCTGAATAACAACGAACTATGGAGCAAACTCATAGGTAATTTTAATGCCTATAATCTCTTGGCAATCTTTGCTACTACAGAGTTATTAGGTATGCAAACAATGGAGTCCCTTCGGTTAATAAGTGAGTTAGAATCTGTAAATGGACGCTTTCAATACCTTATTAAAAATAAGATTACAGCAATTGTAGATTACGCACATACACCAGACGCTTTAAAAAATGTTCTGGAAACCATAAATGCCATCCGCACTAAAAATGAAGAGCTTATTACTGTAGTTGGTTGTGGTGGAGATAGAGATGCTACTAAACGTCCTAAAATGGGTCATATAGCTTCAGCATTAAGCACCAAAGTTATTTTTACTAGTGACAATCCTCGTACAGAAGACCCAAACAAAATTATAGAAGCTATAGAGTCTGGAGTTGAACCACAACACTTTAAAAAAACACTTTCGATAGCAGACAGAAAACAAGCCATAAAAACGGCTTGTTCATTTGCTAAAGAAAATGACATAATACTAATAGCCGGAAAAGGTCATGAAACGTACCAAGAAATTAATGGTGAACGTACAGACTTTGATGATTTTAAAATTGTAAAAACCCTACTAACACAACTGAATAACTAATGCTATACTATCTTTTTGAATATCTAGAATCAGAATTTCAGCTTACAGGAGCTTCAGTATTTGGGTTTATCTCATTTAGAGCAGCAATGGCTATCCTTATGTCTTTAGCTATCTCAACTATTTATGGTAAAAGTATTATAAACTACTTATTAGCTAAACAGGTTGGCGAATCTGTTAGAGATTTAGGGTTACAAGGGCAATCTGAAAAGGCAGGAACACCTACAATGGGTGGTTTTATCATCATTCTTGCAACGTTAATACCTGTAGTGCTATTAGCTCGATTAGACAATATTTATGTAATACTCTTAATAGTAACCACACTTTGGATGGGAACTATTGGTTTTATAGACGATTATATTAAAACCTTCAAAAAAAATAAGGAAGGCTTAAAAGGCAAATTTAAAGTTATAGGACAAGTAGGATTAGGAATTATTGTTGGAGCAACAATGTTTTTTCATCCAGATATTACCATAAAACAAGAGGTAGTAAACCCTAAGAATTCTCAAGAATTACTAACTCAAAACTTACCTCAAGAATTTAGGGAAGAAGAAAAGTCACAAAAGACAACTATTCCTTTCTTTAAAGACAATGAGTTTGATTATGCCGATTTAATTACTTGGATAGATCCTGGTTATGCTAAATATGCGTGGTTAATATTTATACCCATTGTAATCTTTATTGTAACTGCTGTATCTAATGGTGCAAACTTAACAGATGGTATAGATGGTCTCGCTGCTGGCTCTTCTGCCATAATTGTCCTCACATTAGGGTTGTTTGCTTGGGTATCTGGAAATATTATTTTTTCAGATTACCTCAACGTCATGAACATTCCAAGAACTGGTGAAATGACAGTGTTTATTACTGCATTTGCAGGTGCATTAGTCGGTTTTTTATGGTACAACACATTTCCTGCACAGGTATTTATGGGAGATACCGGAAGCTTAACCATTGGTGGTATTATAGCAGTATTAGCAATTGCTACACGAAAAGAATTATTAATACCTGTATTGTGTGGTGTCTTTTTAATTGAAAATCTATCTGTAGTAATGCAAGTAGGCTGGTTTAAATACACCAGAAAAAAATATGGTGAAGGCAGACGCATTTTTCTAATGAGTCCATTACACCATCATTATCAGAAAAAAGGACAGCACGAAAGTAAGATTGTAGTTCGCTTTTGGATTATAGGAATTTTATTAGCTGTCATAACAATTGTCACACTTAAATTAAGATAAATGGCTAAGAGGATTGCCATACTTGGTGCTGGAGAAAGTGGCGTTGGTACAGCTATACTGGCAAAACAAAAAGATTACGAAGTCTTTGTTTCAGACTTCGGTAAAATAACTGAAACCTATAAAGACGTTCTTGAAAATTTTGAGATTGAATGGGAAGAAAACCAACATACAGCATCTAAAATTTTAAATGCAGATGTGGTAATGAAAAGTCCTGGTATTCCAGACAAAGCGCCAATTATAAAACGACTAAAAGATAACAAGGTTGCTATAGTTTCTGAAATTGAATTTGCTTCAGAATTTACAAATGCAACAATAATTGGAATTACTGGAAGTAATGGCAAGACAACCGTAACACGTTGGACACATCATATTTTAAAAGAAGGTGGTTTAAACGCTTCTGTTGGTGGTAACATAGGAGACAGTTTTGCAAAACAAGTTGCTGTAAATCCTAGTGAACATTATGTATTAGAACTTAGTAGTTTTCAGTTAGATGACATTAAGAATTTTAGACCTCATATTGCAATTATCACCAATATCACACCAGATCATTTAGATAGATATGATTATGATTTCAGCAAGTATGTAGCTTCAAAATTTAGAATCACAATGAATCAAACAAAAGATGACTATTTAATTTATGATGCAGATAATGAAGCTATTAATGATTATTTAGAAGCACATACCATTCAACCAAAACTAGTGCCATTTTCAACTACAAAACCATTGAAATACGGTGCTTACATAGAACACAACGAACTGATTATTAACATTGACGAAAACAAAATACATATGCCAATTGACTCACTAGCCCTAAAAGGCACACATAACCAGAAAAACGCAATGGCATCTTCGAGTGCTGCTAAAATGCTTAAAATTAGAAAGCAAACTATTAGAGAAAGCTTAGCTAATTTTCAAGGTGTAGAGCACCGCTTGGAGCACGTTTTAAAAATTAATAACGTTAACTACATTAACGACTCTAAAGCCACTAATGTAAATGCTACGTTTTACGCATTAGAGAGTATGTCTAGCGATACGATCTGGATAGTTGGCGGTGTAGACAAAGGAAATGACTACAGCCAGCTTAACGCTTTGGTGAATGAAAAGGTTAAAGCAATAATCTGCCTTGGCGTAGACAATCAAAAAATACTGAAAGCTTTTAATAACTGTGTAGATATTATGGTTGAAACTCAATCTATGAGTGAAGCTATTAAGATTGCATACAAAATTGGTGAACGTGGTGATGCTGTGTTATTATCACCAGCGTGTGCAAGTTTTGATTTATTTAAAAACTACGAAGACAGAGGAAGACAATTTAAAGAGGCTGTACGTCTTTTATAAAACATAGAGAACACAACACATGAAACGTATTTTTCAAAATCTTAAAGGCGATAAGTTCATCTGGGCTATAGTCGGGTTATTAGCGATATTTTCGTTTATACCTGTATATAGTGCTAGTAGCAACTTGGCATACCTACAAGGTGATGGTAGTACGTTTAAGTATTTATTAAAGCACGGTGCTCACCTTTTCTTAGGTTTCATCTTGCTATACGTTATACATAAAGTGCCTTATCGATTCTTTAGAGGCTTATCTATCATAATGATTCCGGTAGTAATACTGCTCTTGTTATACACAATGGCGCAAGGCACAACTATAGATGGTGCTAATGCTAGTAGATGGATTAATGTTGGAGGTTTAAGTTTTCAAACATCAACGTTAGCATCGGTGGTTTTAATGGTTTACGTTGCAAGGTATCTATCTAAAATACACAACAAAGCCATAACATTTAAAGAAACCCTATTACCGCTTTGGTTACCTGTATTTGTAATCTTGGCCTTAATTCTTCCTGCTAACTTTTCAACTACTGCTATTGTTTTTGCAATGGTTGTAGTACTAGTTTTTTTAGGTGGTTATCCTTTAAAATATCTAGGTGTTATTTTAGGAATAGGACTAGTAATGTTAACCATATTTATCTTATCTGCAAAAGCATTTCCAGGAGTTTTCCCTAACCGTGTTGATACGTGGATAAGTAGAGTTGAAAACTTTACAAGTGATGATGATACAGACGCTTATCAAATAGAAAAAGCAAAAATCGCAATTGCTACAGGTGGCATTACAGGAACAGGTGCAGGAAAGAGTGTACAACGTAACTTTTTACCTCAATCCTCATCAGATTTTATATATGCAATTATAGTTGAAGAACTTGGATTAATAGGTGCCTTTGGAGTAATGATTGCATACCTATTGTTACTGTTTAGATTAACTATAGTCGCAACAAAAGCAGACTCAGTTTTCGGAAAATTAGTAGTTATAGGTGTTGGTTTACCTATTATTTTTCAAGCACTAATAAATATGGCAGTAGCGGTTGAGCTATTTCCAGTAACAGGACAAACCTTGCCACTAATTAGTAGTGGTGGAACATCTATTTGGATGACGTGTTTATCCTTAGGAATAATATTGAGTGTAAGTGCTAAACGTGAAGCCATTAAACAAATGGAAAGCGAAGAAAGTGATAACCCATTAGACATTTTAAGCGAAGCAATATGAGCAACTTAAAATTCATATTATCAGGTGGCGGAACTGGAGGACATATATATCCTGCAATAGCAATTGCCAATGAATTGAAAAATCGTTACCCAGATGCAGAGTTTCTATTTGTAGGAGCTAAAGACCGCATGGAAATGGAAAAAGTTCCAAACGCTGGTTACAATATCAAGGGACTTTGGATAAGTGGCATACAACGCAAACTCACCTTCACAAATCTTATGTTTCCATTCAAACTACTGTCTAGTTTATGGAAAAGTAGAAGCATTATAAAAAGATTTAAGCCAGACGTGGTAATTGGTACAGGAGGTTTTGCGAGTGGGCCATTGCTTAAAATGGCAAATAGCAAGAACATTCCTACCCTTATACAAGAACAAAATAGTTACGCAGGTATTACCAATAAATGGTTAGCAGATAAGGCTAACAAAATATGTGTGGCTTATGACCATATGGAAAAGTATTTTCCAGCAGAAAAAATTATAAAAACTGGCAATCCTGTTAGGCAAGACATTAAAGATCTTGATTCAAAAAGAGCAGAAGGCATAGACCATTTTGAATTAGATGAAACAAGAAAGACAGTATTAGTTCTCGGTGGAAGCCTTGGTGCTAAGCGTATAAATGAGTTAATAGCTAATCACGCTAAAGATTTTGAGGAAACAGGTGTAAACGTTATTTGGCAAACTGGTAAGTTATACTATGAACAATATAAAACGCTTGAAGAAAATAAACGTTTACAAGTGAAGGAGTATATAAACCGAATGGATCTAGCATATAGTGTAGCAGATATAATTATTAGCCGTGCTGGTGCAGGATCTGTAAGTGAGCTTTGTATCGTAGGAAAACCTGTGATCTTAATTCCTTCTCCAAACGTAGCAGAAAATCATCAAATGAAAAATGCTATGGCATTAGCTGTGGAAGAAGCTTGTTTAATTATGAAAGAAAGCGAAATGGACGAGCAATTTAAAAGACAATTTATAAGTCTTTTAGAAGATGAAGCAATGCAAGTAAAGCTTTCAGAAAATATAAAAAAACTAGCAAGGCCCAATGCAACTAAAGATATTGTAAACGAAATTGAACATTTAATTAATCATACTGCGTAGTAAAAAGCAGCAAAGACAATGAACACTCAAAACAACATAACACATTATTTCTTTATCGGTATCGGTGGTATTGGTATGAGTGGTCTTGCGCGCTATTTTAAAGCAAGAGGATTTGCTGTGTCTGGTTACGACAAAACTCCGTCAAGTATGACTAAAGCCTTAGAAAACGAAGGTATTCCTGTAGTTTTTAATGCATCATTGTCTGCTGTACCAAAAGGCTTTTTAAATAAGGATACTACACAAATTGTTTACACTCCAGCTATCCCAAAATCTCAGGAGCAATTTGTATATTTTAAAGAACAAAACTTTAGTGTAAAGAAGCGTGCAGAGGTTTTAGGAGATGTTACAAAGAACCAAAATACCTTAGCCGTTGCAGGAACACACGGTAAAACAACAACAACCTCTATCCTAGCCCATCTTTTAAAAGATTCTGGTTTAAATATAACAGCATTTTTAGGAGGTGTTTCAGAAAACTACAACACTAATTTTATAAATGATGGTTTAGATGCCATAGTTGTTGAAGCCGATGAATTTGATAGATCTTTTATGCATCTTTCACCAAATAAGATTGCAATAACATCTATGGATGCAGATCACTTAGATATCTATGGTAGCGCAGAAGAGTTATCACATACATTTAAAGGCTTTGCAGATTTAGTAAAAGATAAATCAAATGTCTTTTTAGCTAAAGGCTTGCCACTTAAAGGGGTATCAATTAGTGTAGATGGTAATGCAGACATAACAGCAGAAGACATCACAATTAAAGATGGTTCTTATCGTTTTAACTTAAGACTACAAGACAATATCATAAAAGGGTTTGAGTTTAATTTACCCGGAAAACACAACCTACAAAATGCGGTTACAGCTTTGGCATTAGCAGCACCTTTTGTTTCCCCAAGCAACAGTCTCACCAAAGCTTTAGCCTCATTTAAAGGTGTGCAAAGGCGTTTTACATACAGAATAAAGTCTGAGAAACTAACAATTATTGATGACTATGCACATCATCCTTCAGAAATAAATGCCGTTCATCAAGCGGTAAGAGAAATGCACCCAAATAAGAAGGTATTAGCTGTCTTCCAACCACATTTATTTAGCAGAACAAGAGATTTTATAAATGAATTTGCAGAAAGCTTGTCAAAGTTTGACAGTGTAGTTCTATTAGATATATATCCTGCTAGAGAAGAACCAATAGAAGGCATTACGTCTCAAGCATTACTTAAACTTATAACTAACCCTAACAAAAAAGTAATTGGAAAGGTAGATCTGATAAAAGAAGTTAAAGCAACATCTGCAGAAGTTGTAGCAATGATAGGTGCTGGAGACATAGGTGAAGAAATTTTAAAGGTCACTAAAGCAATGCGTCATGAAGATTAACTGGAACTACATAAAAGCATTTTTGGTTTTGGCCTTGGTAGTCTTTCTATTTGGCTTTGCTGAGAAACGCAATAACAATCGAAAAATCAACAATGTAGCTATAAATTTTGTGGATGACGAAAATCTATATGTTACCCATGAAATCGTTAATAAATTGTTGATACAAAATAACGAAAAGGTTAAGAACGCTTCTAAAGAAGCAATAGCTTTGAAAGACGTAGAAAATAGAATAGACAATCACGACATGATTGCCGATTCTGATGTGTATCTCACTGTAAATGGGACACTTGGTGTAACAGTTAAACAACGTAAGCCAATAGCAAGAGTGTCTCATCAAAAAGCGTTTTACATAGATGAAGAAGGCAAGATCATGCCGCTATCTAAATTTCACTCTGCTCGTGTACCACTTGTGTATCACATTTCAGAAAAAGATATAGATGTTCTGTTTCCGTTGTTAAAGTATATTACTAAAGATGTGTTTTTAACTAAGCACGTTACAGCAATTCAAAAAACATCTAAAGGTACTTACTACCTACAATTAAGAGATGTAGATTTTGAAGTTGATTTTGGACACATAGAAGATATAGATCGTAAAGTAAATAATCTTAAAGCATTTTATCAAAAAGCTTTAAAAGATAAAAAATTGAACCTGTATAGTAAGGTTAACTTACAGTTTGGCAGTCAGGTAGTTTGCACAAAAAAGGAATAGACATCAAATAGAATGATGATGGAAAAAGACAACATTGCAGTAGGATTAGATATAGGAACAACCAAGATTGTAGCTATGATTGGTAAGCACAATGAGTATGGCAAGTTAGAGATACTCGGCATTGGGCGTTCTAAAAGTTTAGGTGTACATCGTGGTGTGGTAAATAACATTACCCAAACCATACAGAGTATACAACAAGCTGTAGATGAAGCACAGGCAGATAGCGGTCTTAAGATTGAAGATGTTGTTGTTGGTATTGCAGGACAACATATACGCAGCCTACAGCATAGTGATTACATAACAAGACCTAACGCAGATGAAGTTATAGACTCAAAAGATATTGAAAAGCTTTGTGGGCAAGTACATAAATTGGTTATGCTTCCTGGAGAAGAAATAATTCACGTACTACCACAAGAGTTTAAAATAGATGGGCAAGCAGAAGTTAAAGAGCCAATAGGAATGTATGGCGGTCGTCTTGAAGCTAATTTTCATGTCGTTGTAGGTCAAGTAGCATCAATAAGAAATATTGGACGTTGCGTAAAAAGTTCAGGATTAGAACTTAGTACAGTAACTCTTGAGCCTCTTGCATCTGCTAATGCAGTGCTAAGTCAAGAAGAAAAAGAAGCTGGTGTTGCACTTATAGATATAGGTGGTGGTACTACAGATTTAGCAATTTTTAAAGATGGTATCATACGTCATACAGCTGTAATTCCTTTTGGAGGCAATGTGATTACAGAAGATATAAAAGAAGGTTGCTCAATTATTGAAAAGCAAGCTGAGTTATTAAAAATAAAGTTTGGTTCTGCGTGGCCAGGAGAGAATAAGGATAATGAAATAGTTTCTATACCAGGATTACGAGGTCGTGAACCAAAAGAAATTACATTAAAAAACTTGTCCAAAATTATTCACGCTCGAGTGGTAGAGATCATAGAGCAAGCGTATTTGGAAATAAAGAATTATGGCCACGAAGAGCAAAAGAAAAAATTAATTGCAGGAATTGTCTTAACTGGTGGTGGCGCGCAGCTTAAACATCTTAAGCAATTAGTGGAATACATAACCGGTATGGATACCAGAATTGGATTTCCTAATGAGCATTTAGCTCACGATAATGAAAAAGAGTTAACAAGCCCACAATATGCAACAGCAGTAGGTCTTGTTATGAATAGTTTAGAAGAAAACAAAAAGAAACCTCTCGTAGCAAAAGAGGAAGTTGTTGAAGAGTCTCAGGATGATACCTACGAAGACCAACCTATGTCTGAAGAGACAGAGCAATTGGTTAGAGAACATAAGGAACGTAAAAATTTCTTTGACAAATGGGTAGATAAATTCAAGGATTTTCTAGACAACGCAGAATAAAAAAGAAAAGAAAAAGAATAAAAAAAGCTCAGTAAAAGGAGTATAACACAATAAAAATTTGAATTATGAGTAGCACAGAATTCGAAAACATTGCATTCGATTTGCCTAAAAACCAATCGAACGTTATTAAGGTCATCGGTGTAGGTGGTGGTGGTAGCAATGCCATTAACCATATGTTTCAACAAGGTATTAAAGGTGTAGACTTTGTAATCTTTAATACAGATGCTCAAGCATTAGAAAACAGCAGCATTCCAAATAAAATTCAACTAGGAGTTACCCTAACTGAAGGTTTGGGTGCAGGTGCTAACCCAGAAGTTGGTGAACAAGCTGCAATCGAAAGCTTTGAGGATATAAAACAAATGTTGGACACTAACACAAAAATGCTGTTTATCACTGCTGGAATGGGTGGTGGTACAGGAACAGGTGCTGCTCCAATTATTGCCAAACAAGCTAAAGAAATGGATATTCTTACCGTAGGTATTGTAACTATCCCGTTTCAGTTTGAAGGTAAAATGAGAAATGAGCAAGCACAAATTGGTGTCGAAAAATTACGCCGAAATGTAGACTCATTAATAATTATAAATAACAATAAGCTTAGAGAAGTTTATGGTAACCTAGGCTTTAAAGCTGGGTTCTCTAAAGCAGACGAAGTCTTAGCAACTGCAGCTCGAGGTATTGCAGAGGTAATAACACATCACTATACGCAAAACATTGACTTGCGCGATGCTAAAACAGTATTAAGCAATAGTGGTACGGCTATTATGGGATCTGCAACAGCTTCTGGCGGTTCTAGAGCTCAAGATGCTATTACTAAAGCTTTAGACTCTCCGTTATTAAATGACAATAAAATTTCTGGTGCTAAAAACGTATTGCTACTTATCGTTTCTGGAACAGAAGAAATTACATTAGATGAAATTGGAGAAATAAACGAACACATTCAAAACGAAGCTGGGCATGGTGCTAATATTATTATGGGTGTTGGTGAAGATGACAGTTTAGAAGATGCAGTTTCTGTAACAATAATTGCAACCGGTTTTAATGCAGAACAGCAAAATGAAATCTCTAATACAGAAACAAAGAAAATAATACACACATTAGAAGACGAGCAAAAAGCAGTACAGGATTTAAGTGCAAAGAAAACAAGCACTCCAACAATGCCTCGGCCCGTTGTAAATGAAACTCCAGAACCACCAAAACCAACTAAAATAGTTCACGTTTTAGAAGATGATGTTACAGAGCCTGCTAAACCAAAAATGGATTTAGTGCAGACAACCAACAGCATTAAAAACATAGACGTAATCTATGAAGAAGTTAAAGAGGTTCTAGATACGCCTAATCACATAGAAGATGAAGAGTTCATTATAGTTGAAACTACAGAGCACATAAAAGATATGCGCGTAGTTGATGCTGAAGAAGTAAAGAACTCAACAACTACAACAGAAACTGAAGAAGAAGATCAATTTACATTTTCTTTTGATTTTCCTATAAACACCTCTAAAGAGACAGCTCAAACACAACCTGAAGCTGAAGAAGAGCACGAAGAGCCTGTAGTTTTTAATTTAACTGAAGACACTAATAATGCAAGAAATATTGAGGTTAAGGAATCTATAGAGATTATTCCAGTTACGGAAACAACATCTGGAGGAACTACTCGCTATAGTTTAGATGACTATATGGATCTAGAAGATGAACTAGAACAAGCTAAGCCTGTTGCTAAGAAAGAAGAGGAAGTTGAGGAGTCTTTAAGAATGGAAACAAAAACCGTTAAAGCGCCAGAGACTACACCAAATGATAATGATGAAGACCCTTTTAATCAACCTATTTCTAAAGACCTTATAGATAGAGCTGCAGAACGTAGAGCAAAGATGAAAGAGTTTAACTACAAATTTAGAAGTAGTACAAACCATATAGACGAGATTGAAAAACAACCTGCTTATAAACGCGCAGGTGTAGATTTAGAGCGTAAGCCAGAAGACTCTAAACTTTCAAGAACAACGTTAAATACAGATGAAGATGAAATTACGTTACGCAGTAACAACTCTTTTCTTCATGACAATGTAGATTAAGCGTTTGCTTAATTATATAACAATCCGCTTCCTATAAGAAGCGGATTTTTTTTGACTCCTATTTCTTATATTCGCACTATCTAAAACAAACAATTATGAGCTTATCTGCAGATGTAATGACGAAGATGAAAGAAGCTATGAAGGCTAAAGATCAAAACGCTTTAACCAGTCTTCGTGCAATAAAATCGGCATTGCTGTTAGCGCAAACCGAAACAGGTTCTAAAGAAGAAATTTCTGAAGAACAAGAATTAAAAATGCTTCAAAAATTAGTTAAACAACGTAAAGACAGTGCCGCTATTTATCTAGAACAAGGAAGAGAAGACCTTGCAGCACCAGAATTAGAGCAGGCAAAAGTTATTGAGAGCTTTTTACCAGAGCAAATGAGTGAAGACGAAATTGCTAAAGTTGTTGAAGATATCATTGCAAAAACTGGCGCATCTTCTATGGCAGATATGGGTAAAGTAATGGGAATGGCTAGTGGTCAACTTTCTGGAAAAGCAGATGGTAAAACTATTTCTACAATAGTTAAATCTAAGTTGGCGTAATTACCAAAATTTTAAACATTAAGAACTTTAAGACTTAAAAGGCCGCGTGGCGCAACTGAATAGCGCATCAGATTTCGGCTCTGAGGGTTGGGGGTTTGAATCCCTTCGCGGTCACAATTATAATAAAACCATCAACAAACACTTGTTTATACAGTGTTTGTTGATGGTTTTTTTGATTTTTAATATTAATTACAGGCAAAGAAGCTAAACCATTTATTAACACAAAATTAAAAGTTACACAACTGTTAATTAATAGCAAAATACATACACACTAATAGTATTACTATTATATTTGTGCATAATTAATGCATGATGAAGGAATTACTAAAAACACTTCAAATTAAAGTTAACGATAAAACGTATTTAAAAGATCCCGAAACATCAGATCTTGGTAAGCGTATCGTGGAGCACAGTATCATTTTAATTAATGAAATAGGCTTTGAAGCATTTACTTTTAGAAAATTAGGACTTAAGATAAACTCAAACGAAAGCTCTATTTATAGGTATTTTGAAAACAAGCATAAGCTCCTACTCTATTTAACATCTTGGTATTGGGCTTGGATAGAGTATCAAATTGTATTTGAAACCTATAGCATAGAGAATAATGTAAAGAAGTTAGAGAAGGTTATAGAGATAGTCTCTAAAAAAACAGAAAACGACTCTAAGTTCTCTCATATTAATGAGATGCTTTTAAACAAAATAGTCATCAGTGAATATTCAAAATCTTTTCTGACAAAGGAAGTTGATATAGAAAACAAGGAAGGATATTTTTCAATTTACAAAAGACTCATTTCTCGTATTAAAGATTGTATTGTAGAAGTAGATAAAAACTACCCATATCCTGCATCATTAGCTAGTACATTGGTTGAGGGTTCTTTACATCAATATTTCTTAGCAGATCATTTTCCAACAATCACAGATTGTAATGAAGCAACAAAACCTACAGCTTACTTTTCTCATTTAATTTTTAAAACATTAAATATTAATCTCGATGAATAAAGATATGACTCCTTGGCAGCGGTTTGTAAATCTGCTAAAATTAGACAAGAGAGATCTTAGGCAAATCTTTTATTATGCTATTTTCTCAGGATTAGTAGCACTTACGCTTCCGTTAGGTATACAAGCTATTGTAAACCTTATACAAGGTGCTCAAGTATCTACATCGTGGATAATTTTAGTAATTTTAGTTACAGTTGGCGTTGCCTTTCAAGGTATACTTCAAGTTATGCAAATACGTATTCTTGAAAATATGCAACAAAAGATCTTTACAAGGTCTTCTTTTGAGTTTGCATATAGGTTTCCTAAAATAAAATCGAGTGAATTTAACCACTATTATCCGCCAGAATTAGCAAATAGGTTTTTTGACACACTTACTGTTCAGAAGGGCTTAGCTAAAATTTTATTAGACTTTCCTGCTGCAATACTTCAAATAATATTTGGGCTAATACTGCTCTCACTTTACCATCCATTTTTTATTATTTATGGTTTACTGCTCGTTATTATGGTATATATCGTGTTTAATCTTACAGCTAGAAAAGGACTTATATCTAGTTTAAACGAATCTAAAAGCAAGTATGCTGTTGCACATTGGCTTCAGGAGATTGCACGTTCAATTACAAGTTTTAAACTTTCTGGGAACACATCTTTAGCAATGGACAGAAATAACAAACTAACCGAGTCTTACCTTGAGTCTAGAGAAACACACTTTAAAATCTTAATGCTTCAATTTGTGCAGATGATAGGTTTTAAGGTATTGGTTACAGCTGGATTGTTACTTATAGGAGGTCTTTTGGTACTAAACCAAGAAATGAATATTGGTCAATTTGTGGCTGCAGAAATTATAATTCTTTTAGTAATTAATTCAGTTGAAAAATTGGTTACTGGTTTAGAAAGTTTTTATGACGTCTTAACTTCCTTAGAAAAAATTGGTCAAGTAGTAGACAAAGAATTAGAGTCACAAGATGGCACAAATCCTTTTAAGAGTAATAAAGAGGCTACCATTTCACTAGATAATGTGAGCTATGTTGGTGGCACTGGAGACACTGTTTTACAAAATCTAAATTTAGAATTAAATCCTAAAGACAGAGTTTTTATAGATGGTCCATCTGGTTCTGGAAAGACAACACTATTAAAATTACTTTCAGGAATTATTGAACCAACATCAGGATCTATTTATGTAAATGACTTTAATATAAAAGGCATGCACATGAATACATACAGATCTCAAATTGGGCAAGTATTACCAGAACAAATGCCTTTTGAAGGTAGTATTTTAGAAAACATAACATTAGGCAACACAAACATTTCTATTGACAAGGTTAACCAAACCATTAGAGATGTAGGTCTTTTAGAGTTTGTACGAAAACAACCAAGAGGCATAGAAGATTTTATTTTTTCTGAAGGTCAAAAAATTCCGCATACAGTTTCAAAAAGGCTACTTATAGCAAGAGCTATAGTGCACAATCCTAAGATATTAATTTTAAAAGATGCATTAGAGCATTTTGAAGATCACGAGGCTCAAGAACTAATTCAATTTTTATCAGATCCAAATAGAGATTGGCTTCTAATTGTTTCTGGAAAACATACCGATTGGGAAGACGTATGCAATAAGCAGCTTTCTCTACATAAAGTTAACACTTCATCTTAAGATTATATATATGCTTAACATCTCACATAATCAGCTTAACAAAAAGGTGAATTTGTCTAAATATTCAGCGTTTACAAAGGCGCATCATATAAGGCATTTTAAATACTTTAATCAGTTTCTGTTCACCTTTGCAATTATAGGCATCATTATTCTATTTTTACCTTGGACGCAGACAGTTACAGGAACAGGTGCAGTTACCACACTCACACCTGAGCAACGCCCACAAACTATACAGTCTCCTATTCCTGGTCGTATAGAAGAATGGTTTGTAAGAGAAGGAGATTACGTAAATAAAGGAGACACAATTCTATTTATTTCTGAAATAAAAAATGAATATCAGGATCCTAACTTAGTATTACGAACAAAGGAACAACGTGATGCAAAAACAAATGCACTATCCTCATACAAGGAAAAAGTAAAAGCATTAGACAATCAGGTTTCTGCACTAAGAAGCGAACGTCAATTAAAAATAGAACAAGCAGAAAATAAATTAAAACAAGCCCAATACAAGGTTAAAAGTGATAGTATAGATCTTATTGCTGCCAAAACCAATAAGGATATTGCAGAGAAACAATATAACCGAACGGTAACCTTGCAGGAGGAAGGACTTAAATCTACTGCAGATGTTGAAGACAAACGCTTAAAACTACAAGAAACAGAAGCTAAACTTATTAGCCAAGAAAATAAACTCTTAGCTAGTAAAAACGATCTTATAAATGCACGAATAGACATAACACGTACCAGTGCAGAATATGCAGATAAAATTAGCAAAGCACAAAGTGACAAGTACACGGCATCTTCTGCACAGTATGATACAGAGGCACAAATATCAAAACTTGAAAATGCTTCAACCAACTATGAGTTAAGGGATAAAATGAGGTTTATCCTGGCGCCTCAAAATGGATACATTAATAAAGCTATTAGAGCTGGTATTGGGGAAACATTTAAAGAAGGTGAACAATTGGTTGGTATTATGCCATCAGACTATGATTTAGCTGTAGAAACCTACGTTGCACCTATTGATCTGCCTCTAATTCATGTAGGAGAACAAATACGAGTGCAGTTTGATGGTTGGCCTGCCATTGTTTTTAGCGGTTGGCCAGATGCCTCTTTTGGAACTTATGGAGGAAAGGTTGTCGCGGTTGAAACATTTATAAGTCCTAACGGAAAGTTTAGAGTCCTAATAGCTCCAGATGAAACAAAGGAAACTTGGCCAAAAAATGTTAGGGTTGGTTCTGGCGCACGCACCATAGCACTGCTAAATGATGTGCCTATCTGGTATGAATTATGGCGAAAAATTAATGGATTTCCACCAGATTATTATACCCCAAAAACTGCAACTACATCTAAATAAATTTTAAATCGCATGTCTAAATACTTAAAAACAGTATTAGTTATTTTAGCTTTTATGGGTTGTGGTTTTGCACAGCCAACTTTAAATGAATCTATTTCTTTTGAAGAATATCTCGCTTTTGTAAAGAAATACCATCCATTATTTAAACAGGCTAACTTAACGCTTTCTGTAGGAGAAGCAAACCTCTTAAAAGCTAGAGGTGCGTTTGATCCTAAGATTGAGGTAGATTATACACGAAAGAAATTTAAAGGCACCACATATTATGATAAATTAAATACTGCATTTAAAATTCCAACGTGGTATGGCATAGAGTTTAAAGGAAACTTTGAAGATAATTCTGGCGAATTTTTAGACCCAAGTTTTACTGTCCCAGAAGATGGTTTGTATAGTGCAGGCATATCCTTTTCTTTAGCACAAAGCTTTTTAATTAATGAACGAATGGCGTCGTTAAAAAAGGCAAAATACTTCTTATTACAATCTAAAGCAGATAGAGACCTTCTTGTAAACAATGTGTTGTACAACGCAAGCCTCGCCTATTTTGAATGGATAGAAGCCTGGCAGGAAGAACGTATTTACGAAAGTTTTTTAGAAAACTCTACTACCAGACTTCAAGCAATTACACGTAGTGTAGAAGAAGGTGATAAAGCAGAAATAGATATTACAGAAGCAAAGATTACGGTACAAAACAGGACGTTGGAGTTAGAAGCGGCACGTTTAAAAAGAAGAAAGGCAAAATTAAAAGCATCAAACTTTTTATGGTTAGAAAATGTTCCCTTAACAATTGAAGATGCAGTAACACCGGAAATACCAAGCTTAGAAATTCTGAAAGAAAACTTAATCCTAAGTGGTATTACAAATACTAATTTATTAGAAGAAAATCATCCTAAACTAAGAAGTTTGGAGGCTAAAATTGGCAGATTAGAAGTAGATCGTAATTTAAAAATTAACAAACTACTACCTAAGGTAAATTTGCAATACAATTTTTTATCTACAGAATATGATAATCTAGACAGCTTTAATACTGCAAATTATAAAGCAGCACTAAATGTAAGTGTACCAATATTGTTAAGAAAAGAACGTGGTGATTTAAAATTAGCTAACCTAAAACTAGCCGATGCAGAGCTTGAAAATCAAGCCGTATCACTAAGCCTTAAAAATAAGATTGAAGCAATTAACCTTGAGATTAATTCGCTTAGCACTCAGTATTCCTTAATTAAAGATATTGTAGTTAATTATTCTGTCTTGGTATCTGCAGAAGAACGAAAATTTGGCTTGGGAGAAAGCTCTCTGTTTTTAATAAACTCTAGAGAGCAAAAACTAATTAGTGCTAAGCTTAAGGAAAATACGCTTTCGGTTAAACAACTTACTGCGTTAGCTAAGCTTTACAATACATTAGGAATAACAGACATTACAGAAAATTAAATAACAGTATCTAAAAGCACCACTTAAACACACTCGTTATTATTCTTATATTTACAGTGTGAAATATATTACTGTCATACTATCTTTTTATATGCTGGCTCTAAACTTTGTCCCTTGTGGAGATGACAAACCAGAGCCTAAAGAAGATACTTATGAAACCTGTCAAGAGGTACAAAGTACAGATTCACATGATCATAGTGATACAGATATTTGTTCGCCATTTTGTATTTGTCACTGTTGCCAAATACATACCATAGATTTTAAATTACCTAATCTTGAGCCTGCTATTCCACTAGTATTTCAAGATGTATTCATCTATTTTGAAGGTCACGTAAATACCTACAACACTTCTATCCTACAACCACCACGAGTTTAATTCAGTATAGGGACACCTACGTCCAATCGAGATTTCTCTTTTTTAAATAATAGAGGAATTTAAATTATAACTGAACAAATTCAATTTCCATGATTAATAAAATCATTGATTTTTCAATCAATAATAAATTCATCATTGGGTTATTTACACTAGCACTTATTGGTGCTGGCATTTGGAGTATAACCCAAGTTCCTATTGATGCTGTACCCGACATAACTAACAACCAGGTACAAGTAATCACTCAATCTCCAAACCTTGGTACAGAAGATATAGAGCAATTTGTAACCTATCCGGTTGAAATTGCCATGAGCAACTTACCAAATGTTGAAGAAATAAGGTCTGTTTCCAGATTTGGTCTTTCTGTAGTAACCATTGTCTTTAATGATGACATAGGCACTTACTTACCAAGACAATTAGTTTCAGAAAAACTCCCAGAAGTTCAAGAACAAATACCTGAAGGATTTGGTAAACCAGCAATGGGACCTATCTCAACTGGTTTGGGAGAAATTTATCAATACACTTTAGAAGTAGATGATGCGTATAAAGGCAATTATGATATTACAGAGCTACGTACTATACAAGACTGGATTGTGCGCCGCCAAATGGCTATGGTGCCAGGTGTTATAGAGGTTAATGCTTTTGGAGGCAATAAAAAACAATATGAGGTTGCTGTAAACCCAAGTAACCTTAAAGCTTTAAATATTTCTATCACAGAACTCTTTCATGCTTTAGAGCAGAATAATCAAAATACAGGTGGCGCTTATATTGAGCGCAACAAACAAGCAAATTTTATAAGAGGTGAAGGTCTTGCCAGAACAGTTTTAGATATAGAAAACATTGTTGTGGCTAATAGAGATGGTATTCCTATTAAAATTAAAGATGTAGGTTCTGTACGTATTGGAAAAAATGTAAGATATGGTGCCTTAACTAAAGATGGCAAAGGTGAAGCTGTTGGAGGTATGATTTTAATGCTAAAGGGCGCAAACTCTAATGAAGTTATTAAAAATGTAACCGCACGTATTACCGAAATTCAAAAATCTTTACCCGAAGGTATTCGCATTGTACCCTTTTTAGACCGAAGTGAACTTATTGCAGAAACTACCGGCACAGTAAAAAGAAATTTACTGGAAGGTGGTCTCATTGTAATTTTTGTGCTTGTCCTATTGCTAGGAAATTGGCGTGGCGGATTAATAGTAGCGTCCACTATTCCACTTTCATTATTATTTGCCTTCATATTAATGAACGTTTTTAATGTGTGGGCAAATCTTATGAGCTTAGGAGCAATAGATTTTGGAATTATAGTAGATGGTGCTGTAATTATTGTCGAGTCTACCGTGTTTTTAATGTATAGATATGCTCGTAAAAATAAAACCGAATCTGTAGTAACTACAGATGAAATCGCCGCAAAATCATCTAAAAAAATGATGAATGCAGCATTTTTTGGTCAACTTATTATACTTATAGTGTTTTTACCTATTCTGGCTCTGGAAGGTGTTGAGGGCAAAATGTTTCAGCCAATGGCACTTACCTTCATCTTTGCTATGATTGGTGCAATGTTGTTATGTTTAACCTATGTGCCTATGGTTTCCGCATTAGTTCTTAAAATTCCCAAAGAACACAAGATATCATTTGGAGACAAAGTAGTTTTATGGATTGAGAAAAAATATGAACCGCTACTTAAAACTGCATTAAAACATGGTAAACTCATTATCGGGTCTGCCATTTTATTATTTGGAATAACAATAGTTTTATTTAATAAGATGGGTGGCGAGTTTATACCACAACTCGATGAAGGAGACATAGCATTTCATGTAATTTTAAAACCAGGCAGTTCCCTTTCTGAAACTATTGAAACGACTACTAAAGTAGAACGCATAATAAAAGCAAAATTTCCCGAAGCACAATCTGTAATTAGCAGGATTGGCGTGGCAGATGTTCCTACAGATCCTATGCCTATGGATATTGCAGACGTCTTTATTATTTTAAAACCACAAGAAGAATGGGTTACTACAGGCTCTAAAGATGAACTCTTAAATAAAATTAAAGAGGAAATAAGCATTTTACCAGGTGTTAATTATGAGTTTACGCAACCTATCGAAATGCGATTTAATGAGCTTTTAACTGGCGTGAGAGAAGATGTTGCTATTAAGCTGTTTGGTGAAGACCTTAATATTCTTGCTAGCAAGGCTCAAGAAATGGGTGCTCTAATTTCAAATATTCCAGGTGTTGCAGACTTAAAAGTTGAAGCTACAGATGGTTTACCACAAATTACAGTTAAATACAACCGTTTAAAAGTTGCACAATATGGGCTTAATATAAATGAATTAAACACCACATTACAAACTGCTTTTGCAGGTGGTAAAGCAGGCGTTATTTTTGAAGGAGAAAAACGGTTTGATCTTGTAGTAAGATTTTCAGAAGACAACAGGACTAGGATTGAAGACTTACAAAACCTCTTTGTTAATTTACCTAATGGCTCACAAATACCACTTAGAGAAGTGGCCAAGATTAGCTACGAGCCAGGTCCTATGCAAATTAGCAGAGATAACACGAATAGAAGAACCTATGTTGGTATTAATATAAGAGATAGAGATGTACAGTCTGTTGTTTTAGAAATTCAAAACGTATTAGATGAAAAATTTGAATTACCACCAGGATACTTTATAAGATATGGTGGCGCATTTGAAAATTTAGAACGTGCCAGCTCTAAACTAAAAACTGTTGTACCAATAGCTTTAGTGCTCATATTTGTACTTATTTACTTTGCATTAAAATCATTTCCTCAAACCGTAATGATTTACTTGGCCATACCAATGGCAACTATTGGAGGTATTTTAGCTTTATGGTTAAGAGGTATGCCTTTTAGCATTTCTGCAGGTGTAGGTTTCATTGTGCTATTTGGCGTTGCTGTGCTAAATGGTTTAGTTATGGTGAGCGGTTTAAATGAACTTAAGGAAGAAGGTGTCACCAATCTTAAAGACCGAATTTTACAAGGGACAAAACGAAGAATTAGACCTATATTATTAACTGCATTTACAGATATTTTAGGCTTTTTACCAATGGCCATTTCAGCTTCTGCAGGAGCTGAAGTACAACGTCCACTTGCAACAGTAGTAATTGGAGGTCTTATTACCTCTACATTACTCACCTTATTTATTTTACCAATATGCTATCATTGGGTAGAACAACGCTCGTTTAGATCTATAAAACTTCAACCAAAATATGCTATGTTACTTAGTATAGTTGCGTGCTTGTTTTTTCCATTGGCAGGGCATTCACAAGAGAAACAACCCGTTATTACTTTGGAGGAAGCGGTAACAATGTCTAAAGAAAATTTTCCGCTACTAAAAGCTAAAGCGTTAGAGATAACCAAACAAGAATCTTTTAAAAGCAATGTTCTAGATTTAGGAACCACAAAAGTTTTTACAAGTGGAGAAGAAATTGGGGACAATCGTGGTATTTATACACCAATTGGTCTTGGCCAACAAAACATAGATTTACTAGGGATTTCTGCCAAAAATAAGCTTCTAAAGCAGAAAGTTGCTGTTGCAGAATCTGCGTTATTAGTTTCTGAATTACAACTGGAATTAGAGGTAAAAAAAGCTTGGGCAACTGCATACGTGGCTAACCAGAAACTAAATTTATATAAGGAGCTAGATAGTGCATATGGTACATTTTTATCTGCTGTAAGCTTAAATTATGAAGTTGAATCTATTTCAAAATTAGAATATGCTTCAGCTAAAAACCAAGCGCTTCAAATTTCAAATTCATTTAGACAGTATGAAAGTGAGTTTCAAATTTCCTTAGAGCATTTAAATTTATGGTTAGCTTCAAAAGAATCTTATACTGTTCCAGATGCTCTTGTTGAGCAAAAATTAACCGCATTACCAACTGCTGAAGGATTATTAAATCATCCTGAACTTTTGCTAGTAAGCAAGGAACTAGACAAAACAGAAGCCGCATACACAGCTGCAAAAGCAGATTTACTTCCAAAATTTAATATTCAAGGTGGTTTGCAACGCGTTAATGGCAACTCTGGATTTTACAGTTATCAAGCAGGAATTAGCATACCATTATTATCTGGAGAAGAACAAAGCTTAGCTAAAGCTTCAAAAGTAAATACTCAAATTGTGCAATTAAATGCGTCTTATAAACAAGAGCTACTCACCTCTAAGTTACAACAAGCATTACAACGTTATAACACGAACAAGGTATCTTGGGAATTTTATAAAGATGATGCTTTACAACTTGCAAAACAACAACGTGATGGCGCATTACTAGCTTATAAAGAAGGCGCTATAGATTATGCTGCTTTCACACAAATTATTAAAGAAGCTATAGATGTTGAGCTACATGCTTTACAAGCGTTAGACCAGTATTTAATATCATTATTTCAATTACAATATTACACGCGATAATTATGACATCAATTATAAATTTAAACAGAATAGTCTTGCTTAGCAGTCTACTTTTAATAGGTGCTTGCAATACTAAAGAGACAAAGCAAGAAGACACACACACAGAACATACAGAAGGCACAATGACCGATGTTATGTTAACACCTCAGCAGTATAATGCTTTACAAATGCAAGCAGACACTTTACAGGTAAGAACTATGAGTGGCTACATAGAAGCTAACGGAACCTTAGAAGTGCCACCACAAAATGAAGCAGAAATTACTACGGCTGTTGGAGCAAATGTTGTTTCAATTGAAGTTATTGAAGGTGATAAAGTAGCAAAAGGAGAAACTGTGGCTTTTTTATCTCATCCTAATATTATTCAAATTCAAACCGATTATTTAAATGCATACAGTAATTCAGAATTTTTAGAGAAGGACTATTTACGCCAAAAGAAACTATATGATGCTGGTGTAGGTAGCGGTGCTAATTTCGAAAAAGCCGAAGCTAACTTTAAAGCTTCTAAAGCAAAAGCAAATGGGCTGAAGGCACAGTTAAGACAATTAAATATTAGTGCAACTGGTATAGAAAATGGAACTATTTACCAACGTGTTGCATTACGTAGTCCGATTGAAGGGTTTGTACAAAAAGTTGAAGTTAAAACTGGACAGTATGTAGAACCTCAAACGCCATTATTCGAAGTGGTAAACACACATCACGTTCACGCAGATTTAATGGTTTTTGAAAAGGATGTGCATCAATTAAAAATTGGACAAAAGGTAAGTTTCAATATACAGTCTATGCCAGATAAGGAGCTTACCGCAGAAATTTATTCCATAGGCAAAACTTTTGAACAAGAAACAAAAGCCTTACATGTTCACGCAGAAATAGAAAATAAGGAAGGCAACCTTATACCAGGAATGTATATTCAAGGTCGTATAGAAGCTAATGCTACACAGCTTACCGCAATACCAGAATCTGCTATTATAGAAGATGGCGGTAAACATTATATTTTTAGCGTTGAAAAAGAAGGTGAAGATTGGAGTTTAAAACCTGTAGAGGTTATTACTGGTACTACAGATGGTAACTGGACAGCCATATCATTTCTTGAAACTCCTAAACCAGATTCTAAATTTGCCTATAATAATGCCTATTATCTTATGGCAGAACTTAAAAAAGGTAGTGCAGGACACAGCCATTAAAACTTATATACCACAAGCCTAATGCATACTTAAGAGGCTTGTGGTATATTTACTGTTATATTTTATTATTATGGCATCAAATAGCAACATTACCTTAAAGGGTCTATCTAAGATTTTAAATCTATCTATTTCTACCATTTCAAAATCTTTAAATGATAGTAGCGAGATAAGTCAACTCACAAAAGATAGAGTTAAAGAAGTTGCCAAATTATATAACTACCAACCTAACAAAGTTGCTGTAAATTTAAAATCTGGGAAGACAAAGACAATAGGTGTTGTCTTGCCGAGTATTCAAAACTATTTTTTTAATAATGTTCTTAATGGTATTGAGCAAACCATAGAAAATACAGGTTACAATATCCTTATTAGTATTACCAATGAATCTCACAAAAAAGAAAAGCAGCATTTAAACAGCTTAGCAAATGGATTAGTTGATGGCTTTATAATTTCAGTTGCTGAAGAAACTCAACAATTAAAAGATGTAGAACACTACAAAAATGCCTTAGCTCTTAAAAAGCCAATTGTAATGTTTGATCGTGTTGCCGAAGCCATAGAAAGCAATACAGTTATAGGAAATGATAAACAAGCGGTTTATGAGGCTACTTCTTATCTCAAAACTAAAGGCAAGAAACATATAGCATTAGTTACTACATTACAAAATTTAAATGTAGGTAAAGAACGCTATGAAGGTTACAAAAAAGCGCTTGAAGAATTTAGTAATGAGGCTCAATTAGAGATTGTGCTAAAAACAACATCACCTACTGTGGAAAGCGACTTTAAATCATTCTTAACTTCCAATCCTGAGATAGACGCTATAATTGCATTAGATGAAGAGTCTTCTTTAGGTGCTCATAAAATGACTAAAGAGCTAAACAAACAGATACCGAAAGACATAGCACTTATTGGTTATGCAAATACTAAAATTGCAGAACATATGTCTCCAAAATTAAGTACGATTAATCAACATGGGTTTAAAATTGGTGAAATAGCCGCATTACAACTATTAAATCAATTGTCTCAAAATGTGACAAATAAAAGAACAATAGTGTCTTCAGAAATTATTCACAGGCAAACAAGCTAATTAAAGATTGTCTTAAAATTAATTTTAACACTACTCGTTTAAGTACACTTTTAGTATGTTTAAATACATTAATATTTAACAGTTATATAATTAGCGTGAATTATTAAGATTTCGTTAACACATAGTAAATTATAGTTCTGTTATATTTGAACTAATAGAACGCACCACATAATTTGTAAGAGATGTTATGTAATAATACGAATGCGGGATATTAAAGTTTTCATATTTAAAAGGCTCAATTTTTATTGAGCCTTTTTTCTATAATTATCATAACCACCATCTAGGTCGTATACTATTTTAAAGCCTTCTGCTTCGAGAATTTTTGATGCTTTAGCACTTCTACCTCCACTTTTGCAATACACCATTACAGGTTTCGTTTTATCTAATGCTTCCAGTTTATTTTTAAAGTTAGCATCATAAACTATATTTTCTGCGTTATTAATGAATCCGTTATTAAACTCATTTACTGTTCTAACATCTATAAGTTGTGCATTACTGTTATTGGCTAGTAAAGTATTAAACTCCTCTTCATTTACTACAGTAATAACTTCTGTAGTTTGAGAGTTACAAGAGGATAACCCAAAACCCAAAACAATCAATATAGTTTTAATATATGTTCTAAGCATTGGTTATAGTTTAGAGGTTTCGCCATCCCATTCAGAAAAACCAGTTTTAAGATTATAGGTATTCTCAATACCCATTTGGTTCATAAGCATACAGGCTTGTTGGCTTCTTCCACCACTTCTGCAATACACATAATAGCTTTTAGATTTATCCATTTCTTGAACACCTTGCATAAAACCGGCACTATCGTAAATATCTAAATGTTGTGCGTTTGGTATTACACCTTCATCTACTTCTTCCTGAGTTCTCACATCTAATACTACAGCATTTTCATCTTTTGCAAGACGTTCTTGCCATTGTTCATTTGTTAAATTCTCCATGTTATAAGTCTATTGTTGAAGTTGAAACTAAGTTCAACGATTTTAAATTAGTTTTTTTAATGGCTCCAAATCCGCCTTCTACATTTACCATGTTTAGATATCCTTTAGATTTAGCGATAGATGAGAATATCATAGATCTGTAACCTCCAGCACAATGTACATGATACGTAGATTGTGGTTGTAGTGAAGATAATTTCTTATGAATATCATCTAATGGTAATAGTGTAATATCTTCTATATGCTTCGTATCATATTCAGGTGTTTTTCTAACATCTAAAGGATTTTTAATCTCTCCAAGTTGAATACCATCTACAAATTCTTGAGCAGATATGTTTCCTGTTTTTTCAACTGGAAAACCTGCTTGTTCCCAAGCGGCCATACCTCCAGATAAATAACCTAAAGTATTATCATAGCCTACTCTAGCCAATCTTGTAACAGCTTCTGCTTCTCTGCCTTCTGGTGCTATAAGAATAATTTTTTGATGAATGTCTTCTATTAACGCGCCTACCCAAGGTGCAAAAGTACCATCTAACCCTATAAACCAAGCATTTTTCACACTGCCTTTTGCATAGTCATTTGGAGTTCTTACATCTAAAATATAAACATCTTCCTGGCGCGCTAAGTTTTGAAACTCCAACGGTGAAAGTGCGGTTGTTCCAGAACCTAAAATAGAATCTATAGTCGAGTTTACCGCTTTATTCATTGCTACGTTTAAGGGAAAATACTGTGGTGGTTCTGCTAAACCTTCTGTAGTCATATTTACAAACTCAGTTTTCGAAAGTTTAGAATCTAAAGCGTAGTTAAGCTTTTTTTGACTGCCTAAGGTGTCATAGGTTTCAGAACTCATATTCTTTCCACAAGCAGATCCTGCACCATGTGCTGGATATACTATAATATGATCATCCAACGGCATAATTTTGTTTCGTAAAGACTCATATAGGTAGCCTGCAAGGTCTGCAGTTGTCAGGTCGCTTTTTACTGCTAAATCTGGTCGTCCTACATCTCCTATAAATAAGGTGTCTCCTGTAAAGATTGCATGTTGTTCTCCCTTTTCTGTAAACAACAGATAACACGTACTTTCCATTGTATGTCCTGGCGTATGCAATGCCTTTATTTTTAAGTCTCCCAATGTAAAGATCTCACCATCTTTAGCTTGATGAAACTCATAAGCTGCAGTTGCATTTGGTCCTAAAACAATACGTGCGCCTGTCTTTAAGGCCAAATCTACGTGACCAGAAACAAAGTCTGCATGAAAATGGGTAAGGAAAATATATTTTAAAGTGGCACCATCATTTTTTAATCGTTCAAGATAAGGTTCTGTTTCCCTTAAAGGATCAACAATAGCCGCCTCTTTTCCAGATGTGATATAGTATGTAGCTTCTGCTAGACACTTGGTATATAACTGGTCAAGAATCATAGTTTTAAGTTTTTTCAAAAATACAAAATACCGCATAAAAAAAGCCTTGTATTTTACACAAGGCTTTTAATTTTAATCGGTGTTTTATTTAAGATTTAATACTACATCCTATCGCTCGTGTAGTTTCTACTTTAACTGGTTCGTTGTTTAGAAGTGCGTTTACAGCATCTTCAACATATTTATCGGTTGCCAGCTTTTCATCTTTGTAATTATTATCTATTGCGCCTATATATTTTACAATATTTTCCTGACCAACTTTTTCTAGAACATAAACGTGTGGTGTTTTGGTTGCACCATATTGAGGATATATGGTTTGACCATCATCAAATAAATATGGAAACGTAAAGCCCTTTTCTACAGAACGTTCTATCATTTTTTTATAACTGTCATCTGGATAAGCTTCAGGGTTGTTTGGGTTAATGGCAATTACTGGGTATCCTTTTGTTTTAAAGGCTTTGTCTAATGCTATAATTCTATCTTCATAGGCAACAGAATAAGGACAGTGATTACACGTAAATATGACTATAAATCCTTTGGCGTCTTTATAATCTATAAGAGATACCATATTTCCATCTACATTCTTAAGAGAAAAATCTGTTGCAGCGTCACCTATTGCATAGCCATTGGTTTTTGATGATGTAATAGCATCAAAACCTATAAATTGGTCTGCAGCAAGTGCAATTCCTGCAACGACAATTGTAAATACGGTTAAAATTTTTAAAGTTTTCATAGAAATGATTTTAATTCTTTTTGAAGTTGGTTGAAAGTAAAGGTTTGCTCATAAAACTTTTGCTTTCCATTCTTATAAATAATTGTTGCAGGAATTGCTCCTGTCCACTGTGCATTAATATCTCTAATCCAAAAGTTAGCATCAGGATCATCTAAAAGAATAACATCAGACTTTATCTGATTCTTTTTTACAAAAGGAATTACGTGACCATCTACCATACTTGGCATATCTAAACTTACCAATGTTACCGTAACATCTTCATTAGAATATTGAGAATTAATCATCTCAAAATAAGGCAATTCTTCAACACAAGGTTTACACCAAGTTGCCCAAAAATTAATGATATGTACTTTACCGTCCTGTTTTTCTAAGAATGGTTTAAAGCCATTATAATCATAAGAGGTAATTGTAATATCTGAGGCTGCATCATTATAATTATCTATTGCTTCTGGCGTTTCTTTGTCTGCCTTACAAGACACCAAAGTCGCTATAAATAATGCCATTAAAACGTACTTCATCTTCAAATTTTCAACTAATGTAACACCTATTAGCAGACCATCATAATGTTTAACAGAAGTTTAGCTTAACTTGTTAATTTATTATACAATTATCAGTCATAATTAATTTTTGACTTNTAATTTTACAAATTGTTTAATTTTTTAAGAATTATTATTTGATTTAAAACATTGNTTCTTTNTATAAATTAATTCAACACATAAAAAATAATTCATNTTCATTTGTATATACAACTATTGTTTATACATTTGTAGTATGGAAAGCAAAAAACTTGTCATAGAATTATTTAAATCTAACGTGTGGGCTAATGATATTATTCAAGAAGTCTTTAAACCACATGATATATCTATGCAACAGTTTAATGTNTTNCGCATCCTAAGAGGACAAAAAGGAAANCCAGCTAATTTATCAGACATTCAAGAACGTATGATTAGCAAGATGAGCAACACCACAAGACTTGTAGATAAACTTATTGCTAAAGGTCTTACATCTAGGGTTACGTGTCCTAATAATCGAAGAAAAGTAAATATTACCATAACTAAAAAGGGCTTAGCCTTGCTTGATGTTATTGACCCTATTTTAGAAAAACACGAAAAGGAAATGACAGATGCTTTAACTAAAGAAGAAAAAATAAAGCTTACCTCACTCCTTTTAAAAATGAAAAAAAACGACTAATCAAAAAATTTAACTCAACTGTTGTATATACAACTATTATTAATTTAAACCNAAANCACAATGACAANTAAAATTTTAAAAGGCGCTTTTGCCATAACTCTAATTTTTACAACTCTAGCATTTACAACTATGAACAAGGACATTAACATTAAAGACAGCACTGTAGTGTGGAAAGGAAANAAAATAACTGGANCNCATACAGGTACAATTCANTTTTCAAGTGGCACACTTCANTTAGAAGACGACANAATTATAGGTGGCGAATTTGTAATAGATATGACTTCTATTAACGTTACAGATCTTACTGGAGAATCTAAAGGAAAACTTGAAGGCCACNTAAAGTCTGACGATTTTTTTGGAGTAAACAATTTTCCNACATCTAAACTAGTAATTACGTCTGCAGAAAAAACAAGTGAAGGACATTACGTAACGGCAGACTTAACTATTAAAGATATAACAGAACCTGTAAACTTTGTACTTAACTTAAATGAAGATACAGCAACAACATCTTTAAAAATAGATCGTACAAAATATGGTGTACGTTATGGTAGTGGTAGCTTTTTCGACAATTTAGGAGACAATACTATTTCAGATAATTTTGAATTAGACGTAACTCTTAAGTTTTAAACTTTGCATTTAGAAATGTGCCGTTTTTAATAGATGTACGACGTATTTTAAGTTTACATAGGAATCTTATCTTAAAATTATCTAAAATAGTTTTAAAACATTATAATCCTGAGTATATTTGGCGCATATTATGAAAGCAAACAATACATCTTGGTGGTGGAACAACTCTAGACAATAGTCGTGAGCCACGCTTAGTATGTAAATACAATACCAAAAGCCTGTCGTCACGACAGGCTTTTATTTTTTTATACCTATGTACAAACTTAAAACTTACAGCACTAAAATACTTGCAGACACTATTACACCAGTTTCTGTATACCTAAAAGTTAGAGATCGTTTTCCTAACAGTATTTTATTAGAAAGTAGTGATTACCGAGCAAATGATAATACATTTAGTTATATATGCTGCAACCCGATTGCTTCAATAAATATACAAAATGAAGAAATTACCAAACAGTTTCCAGACGGCACAAAAGAACAGTCTTCAATAAATAAGACTACTAATGTCCCACTAGAGATTGAAGCATTTTCAAAATTATTTGATGCAGAAACTTCTGAACATAAGTTCCCAAATAATGGCCTTTTTGGTTACATTGCTTATGATGGAGTGCGTTATTTTGAAGATATAGACATTGCTAAGAAAGCTAATAACTTAGAAATACCAGATATTTATTACGCGGTATACCAAAACATTATTGCCTTTAACCATTTTAATAATGAGGTTTACATATTTGCGCATTGCTATAATACAGACAGTAACTTAGAGGCTATTGAGCAACTACTCAGAACAAAGAACTTTGCATCTTTCAATTTTAAGAAAGATGGTGAGGTTACCACAAATATTNCAGATGAAGATTATAAAGCCTTAGTAAGAAAAGGAAAGGANCACTGCCAACGTGGTGATGTGTTTCAGATAGTATTATCTAAACGCTTTTCTCAAAAATTTAAGGGAGATGAGTTTAACGTGTATCGCGCCTTAAGAAGTGTAAATCCGTCACCTTATCTATTCTATTTTGATTATGGTGATTTCAAGATCTTTGGAAGTTCTCCAGAGGCACANCTNGTGGTAAAGGAAGGNAAGGCAGAAATACATCCTATTGCAGGTACATTTAAGCGTACTGGAAATGATGAACAGGATGCAGAACTTGCTAAAAAATTAAGTGCCGATGAAAAAGAAAATGCCGAACACGTTATGTTGGTAGATCTTGCTAGAAACGACTTAAGCAGAAATGGAAATAATGTTACTGTTGAAACGTATAGAGAAGTCCAATTCTTCTCTCACGTTATTCACCTGGTAAGCAAAGTTACTGGACAAAAGCACGACAAAACGAGTACNATGCAGGTTGTTGCAGATACTTTTCCGGCAGGAACACTTAGTGGTGCACCAAAACATAATGCNATGAAACTTATTGAAAGCTATGAAAAAAGCAGCAGAGAGTTTTACGGTGGCGCCATTGGNTTTATGGACTTTAAAGGTAACTTTAACCACGCCATTATTATTAGAAGTTTTTTAAGCAAGCACCACGAATTACATTTTCAGGCTGGCGCAGGAATTGTGTCTGAAAGTAATGAAGAAAGTGAATTACAAGAAGTGTACAATAAATTAGGAGCTTTAAACAANGCTTTAGAAACCGCAGAACGAATTCTTTAAAAGAAGTATTTAGATTAATTACTACCTATGAAAAAAATAGTCGTTATAGATAACTACGATAGCTTTGTTTACAATTTGGTGCACTACCTAGAAGANCTAGATTGCCAAGTAACAGTACTAAGAAACAACCAATTAAATATTGANGACTTAGCAGCGTATGACAAGATTTTACTATCGCCAGGACCAGGAATTCCAGATGAAGCTGGTCTTTTAAAAGACATTATAAAAACCTATGCTGCTACCAAGCCTATTTTTGGTGTATGCCTAGGCCAGCAAGCCATTGGCGAGGTGTTTGGCGGCAAGCTTACCAACCTTAACAATGTNTTTCATGGTATTGCCACNAATGTAACTTTAACNGTAACNAATGAGCCACTTTTTAAGGGCTTAAACTCTACATTTAAAGTAGGCCGCTACCATTCTTGGGTCGTTTCTAAAGAAGATTTNCCAGATGCTTTAGAGGTTACCAGCTTAGATGAAAACGGACAAATNATGTCTCTAAGACATCGTGATTTTGATATTTGTGCCGTNCAATACCATCCAGAAAGTGTCTTAACACCAGACGGAAAAACNATGATTAAAAACTGGGTGAATAGTTAGAAANAAACATCCTTATCAACCTATAGANAATTACCACTCAANACCAAGCAGACCAATNGCAAATTCCTAATAGTAATTAGATGAAACAACTTTTAAACAGACTCATAAACCACGAAACCATTACCAAGCAAGAAGCACGAGATGTGTTGGTAAATATTTCTGAAGGCAAATACAACAGCAGCCAAATTGCATCTTTCCTAACGGTGTATATGATGCGAAGTATAACTGTTGAAGAGCTGGAAGGTTTTCGAGATGCCCTACTCGATTTATGTATAGCTGTAAACTTAAAAGACTATAATCCTATAGACCTTTGTGGTACTGGTGGCGATGGTAAAGACACATTTAACATCTCTACACTATCATCTTTTGTAACGGCTGGCGCTGGTGTTAATGTCACTAAACACGGTAACTACGGAGTTTCATCTTCTTGCGGAAGTAGTAATGTGATGGAACATTTAGGAATAAAATTTAGTAATGACACAGATTTTTTAAAACGCTGTATAGACAAGGCAGGAATTTGTGTGTTACACGCACCTTTATTTCATCCAGCGATGAAAGAAGTGGCACCAATACGCAAGGCATTGGCGGTAAAAACATTCTTTAATATGTTGGGGCCAATGGTAAATCCTGCATTTCCTAAAAATCAACTTGTGGGTGTATTTAATTTAGAGCTGGCAAGAATGTACGGTTACCTGTACCAAAAAACAGATAAGAATTTCACTATTTTACATGCTTTAGATGGTTATGATGAAATTGCCTTAACAGGTACTACAAAAGCCATAAGAAATGATACAGAGCTTATGCTAAAACCATCAGATTTTGGTGTGCAGCCATTAAAGGCAGAACATATCTCTGGCGGAAACTCTGTAGCAGCATCTGCAAAGATATTTATGGATGTTATTTCAGGACGTGGTACAGAAGCACAAAATAACGTAGTTTGCGCCAACGCAGGAATGGCCATTGCCACTGCAAAACATTTAAACCCCAAACAAGGATTTGAGTTGGCTAAGGAAAGTTTAGAGTCTGGCAAAGGTCTAAATGCTCTAGAAACCTTAATAACACTAAGTAAAAACTAAGTATGAAGACCATTTTAGACGATATAATTGCAAATAAAATATCTGAACTTAATTTAAAAAAGCAAGTTGTTCCTGCTAGCCAGTTTGAGAAAATGGCATTGTTTCACCGCAAGACTGTATCTATAACTAGTGCAATACGAAACGGTTCTGGCATTATTGCAGAGTTTAAAAGACGATCTCCGAGCAAGCCTGCCATAAATATGAATGCTCGCGTACAAAATGTAACCTTAGGCTATCAAGAAGCTGGTGCAAGTGCCATTTCTGTATTAACAGACAATAAATTTTTTGGTGGTTCTTTAGATGATCTTTTGTTAGCAAGAGCAAGTGTGACCATACCTGTACTTCGTAAAGATTTTATTATTGAAGAATACCAAATATTAGAAGCAAAGGCCAATGGCGCAGATGTTATCTTACTTATAGCTGCAGCATTACGAAAGCAAGAACTTAAAAACCTGTCTAAGTTTGCACAATCTTTAGGATTAGAGGTTCTCTTAGAAGTTCACAATGAAGAAGAGTTAGAAAAATCTCTATTACCATCTGTAAACTTATTAGGTGTAAACAACAGGAACCTAAAAACTTTTGAAACCAATATTAATACCAGCAAAGAACTGTCTAAACGCATTCCTAATGATTTTGTACGTGTTTCTGAAAGCGGTATTAGCTCCCCAAAAACAATTACAGAATTAAAGGCATATGGGTTTGAAGGGTTTTTAATTGGCGAACAGCTTATGAAAACCAATTCGCCTTATGATGATACTAAAACATTTATAGACGCTATAAACTAACACTATGAGTTTGGCCCTAAAAGTTTGCGGAATGTTACACAATACTGATGAAGTAGCAAGGCTTCAGCCAGACTATTTGGGCTTTATCTTTTATGAAAAATCGCCAAGATATGTATCGCATTCGCATATTGAAAGTTTACTGCCAGAGTCCAACAGTATAAAAACAACTAAAAACGTTGGTGTTTTCGTAAATGCTTCAGTAGATTTTATAATTAAACAATGTAAGGCCTTCAACTTAAATGTCATTCAGCTTCATGGCGAAGAATCTGTAACATTTATCAAGTCGCTCACTGCTGCAATACACTCAGACCACTCATTACAACCTTTAAAACTCTGGAAAGTATTCAGCATAAAAGATCATTTTAATTTTGATGTTTTAAAAGATTTTGAAGCTTATGTAGATGCATTTTTGTTTGATACTAAAGGAAAAGACAAAGGTGGCAACGGTTATACATTTAACTGGTCTGTTTTAAAAGACTATCAAAGTACTACCCCAATAATTTTAAGTGGTGGTATTGGTATTGAACATATTGAAGAGTTAAAAGCCCTTTTAAAACTAAAGCTACCCATTACTGCTATTGATGTAAATAGCAAGTTTGAAGATAAACCAGGCTTAAAAAATATAGAATTACTAAGCAGGTTTAAGGAACAACTAAAAAAAGAACAACTAATATAATGGCGTGCAAACGTTTTGCTAATAAGCAGTAGTTTGGCGCCAAGCAACACAATACAAATGACAACAACACAATCTTACCAAGTAAACGAAAAAGGCTATTATGGCGATTTTGGTGGTGCCTATATTCCAGAAATGCTATATCCCAATGTAGAAGAGTTACGCTCTCAATATCTTAAGATTATGGATGATGCCGACTTTAAAGCAGAGTTTAAAAAACTGCTTAAAGATTATGTGGGCAGGCCAACACCTTTATATTTTGCAGAGCGCCTTTCTAAGCATTACAACACAAAGATTTATTTAAAACGTGAAGATTTATGTCATACAGGAGCTCACAAGGTAAACAATACTATTGGGCAAATCCTTATGGCTAAACGTTTGGGTAAACACAGGATTATTGCAGAAACCGGTGCCGGACAACATGGTGTGGCAACAGCTACCGTTTGTGCACTTATGGGATTGGAGTGTATTGTATATATGGGCGCTATAGATATTGAGCGCCAAGCACCAAATGTGGCACGTATGAAAATGTTGGGCGCTACGGTAATACCAGCAGAGTCTGGCAGTAAAACCCTAAAAGATGCCACAAATGAAGCCATAAGAGATTGGATTAACAATCCTACAGATACGCATTATATTATAGGATCTGTAGTTGGGCCGCACCCATATCCAGATATGGTGGCACGTTTTCAAAGTGTGATATCTGCAGAAACCAGATTACAGTTACAAGAAAAAGAAGGTACAGAATTGCCAGATCACGTTGTTGCTTGTGTTGGTGGCGGTAGTAATGCGGCAGGATTATATTATAACTTTTTAGATGAGCCTAGTGTAAATATTATAGCTGTTGAAGCTGCTGGAAAAGGAGTAAACTCTGGAGAAAGCGCCGCAACATCTGCCTTAGGTAAAGAAGGCATTATACACGGAAGCAAAACACTTTTAATGCAAACCGATGACGGGCAAATTACTGAACCCTACTCTATTTCTGCAGGCTTAGACTATCCTGGCGTTGGACCAATGCACGCACACCTTTATAAAAGTGGCCGAGCAGAATTTATAAGCATTACAGATGAAGCTGCTATGAAAGCAGGTTTGTTTCTTTCTAAAACCGAAGGCATTATACCAGCTATTGAAACCTCTCACGCACTTTCTATTTTTGAAACTAGAGCCTTTAAGCCCGATGAGATTGTTGTGGTAAACTTAAGTGGTCGTGGTGATAAAGACTTAAATACCTATATAGATTATTTTGGCTATTAACACCTACAAGCACAACACTTAATAAACACTAGGTTAACCTCATCATTTTGATGAGGTTTTTTTATGTTACCAAATACCAATTAAAAACGACTATTCCCATTTGGAAACATTTATAAGTGTTTGTAAATGGCTTTAAATGGGTATTGTTTTGAAAGCCTTATATTTAATCCTTAAAATGCATAATTGAGTATAGTTACGCATATAAACGAGTTGTAAAACATTATGAAAGAATCTTATCGCATAATCACAATATCTATCCTTTTACTTGGAACAAGTTACAATCTATCAGCACAGGACATTATTGAGAAACTATCTAAAAAATTATGCAAGTGTATTGAAAAACAAGAAGTGAAAAATGCCAATGAAATTGGACCTTGTTTTGAGGATTTGCTGATAAATAATTGGAAAGAAATCAAAGAACATTATAAAGCAGAAACAATGGAAGACATCAATATGGAAGAAGTCGGAAATAAAATCGGCGCTAAAATGATTAAAGAATGTCCTTATGTTTTAGATAACTTTCCATCTGGTGTTGTTGGAGACAAAGAAAAAGTTGATAAACAACCAGATTTGAATTGCGAAGATTTGAAAAAAGGAGACTTCTATTATCTGACTGAAAGACCAGAAAGCGGAATCGTGGACACAACGTTTGTTACTATATCAAATGATATGTTTTTGGAACGTATGAAAAGCGGAAAAACCTACTCTCTTCTGAATATAAAATGGAAAGAAAATTGCGAGTTTGATTTACTTTTTAAAGAAAGTAATGACCCAATGAAAAAGGAATTTAGTAAAAATGGAGATGTCTATGAATATGAAATATTAACTAATAGTAGTGAATCTGTTTTCCTAAAAACCACTTGGATGGACAGAAGCTATCAATTTGAACTAATAAAAATAAAATAACGTTTTACAACAACGGCTATAGTTCATTACGGCGGAATTTCCTATCGGAAATTCCCTGTGTGTTTGCTATCTTTGGTTTACGGCGGAATAGTTCTGCCGAACCATTCCGCAACGAAACCATAGCCAAGACCGTTGTGGGCAATTTAAACCAACTGCCATAAGATAAATACTGAATGAAGAAAATTTTATTAATACTACCCTTTTTTCTACTGACTATTCTGAGCTGTAAAGCGCAGGATAAAGAACCATCCGATTTTATTCCCAAAGGTTATACTGAATTTAAAAAATATTCTGGAGACCTAAATAACGATGGATTGGAAGATTGTGTATTGATAATTAAAAAGACTGATTCAGCAAATGTTGTTATAAATCGGTTCGACAAAAAAGTTGACAGAAATAGGCGTGGAATTATTGTGTTATTTAAAAACGCAAACGGTTATGAACTTGCTGATAAAAATTTAGAATGTTTCTCATCGGAAAATGAAGATGGTGGAGTCTATTTTGCGCCTGAATTATGGATTGAAATTAAAGACAACAAATTATATATCCATTATGGACACGGCAGGTATGGATATTGGAAGTATACATTCAGATTTCAAAAATCAAATTTTGAACTAATTGGATATGATTCAAGCAGTAATCGTGGACCAGTAACAAACAGAGAAACAACCATTAACTTCTTGACAAAAAAGAAATTAACCAAAGAGAATACCAATGAAAATGCAGAAGGTGGAGATGAAAAATTTAAGGAGACTTGGTATAGTATTGAAATAGATAATCTAATTAAACTGTCTGAAATAAAAGATTTTGACGAATTAGATATGTATAACTTTTAAATAATAAACTACCCACAACAATGGCTATAAGTAATTGCTTGTTCTCGCCTACTTATAAAAACCCTCACAGATTTTATATTCGGTTTGTATTTGCTAAATTAGGTACTTAAACACGCCACTAATCATACACAAAACCGTTACGTATAAAAACCATATCCAATGAAAATAATATCAAGTTCTGGAAAAGGAAATTTTAAACTAATCAAGAATGATGATGAGGTTTGTGAATTGGTTTATACTAATTGGTTTTCAGAAAAAGCCAAAGCAGTATTAAACGGAAACAACATTGAGATCAAGCCAAAAAATATTTGGACAAGTAAGGTCGATATTTTTAAAAACAAAAGCCAGATTGGAGACATTACCTTTAATCTTAAAGGTCATATGGTTATTAGNCTAGAAAAAGAGAATGGAAAAGAATTTAACTATTTGTTGAAAAACAAAGCGAAATGGAAANTAAGATTTGAGGTTTTTAACGAATCTGAGGCACATCANTTTTCACTAAATTCAGTAAATAAATGGACGAAATTAAATTATGATTATGATGTTGAAATGNCTGACTACAATTCTGAATTTGAAATTGAGGAACTATTGATTTATTGTGGTTATGCAGCAAACTTATATTTGGCAATAATTAGTGCTGTTTAAAAATCAGAAATCACTACACCTAACCTGAGTATAAGTGGTTTTTTGTTCCCACATACTTATATGTATTCTCACAGGTTTTCAGATTACTGTGTGTTTNCAAAGTTAGCCGTATTGNAATTAATAAATATACAGGCANCCTAAACATGTAGNACTTTTAATCACTAATTACGCTTATACTTGACTATTAACAACAAAAAACCAAATCCAATGAAACTTAAATTTAATCATTGCGCACGATTTCAATTTAATAACTTAATGGTCATTTCAACCATTTTTATGGTTCTTTTAGGCGTTTCTTGTAAGGAAGAAACCAACTCGGCTAAAACCACAGAAAGTGAGTTAATACTAAAAATTAACGCTGTACAGGAACANGTGATGGCGCAAGGAACTATGACTGAAAAAGAGGAACAGGCTTTATTAAGTTTATGTAGNATCGTATCACAAGAAGATGGTATGGCTATCTATACTTCAGACGATAGTATTATATTGAAAGATGTAGACATTGCACCAGTTTATAATGGTTGTGAAGAACTTTCTATAGAAGACACAAGAGATTGTTTTAATACTAAAATATCGACATTTATTAAGCGTGAGTTTAACTTGAGTGTTTCTAAAGATTTAAATCTTTCAGAACCAAAACAGGTAGAAGCCTTTTTTATAATCAACGAAAATGGAAAGTTAACTGGTATGAAAGTGAGAGACTCAGAAGTAACCGTTCAGGCAGAAATCTTAAGAGTGCTTAGAAAAATACCTGTAATGAAACCTGCTATCCATAATGGAGATCCTGTTTCTGTAATATGTTCCATCATAGTAACCTATGGTAATAATATAGATGTAGATGTTGTTTATATTCCCGAAAGACCAGAATAATCTTTAATACTATCNACTAAAAAAAGCCAGCAACCTATTATAAAGAATTGATAGTTCTCGCCTATTACCGATAATCCTTTCAAATATTCTTTTGGTTTATATTTATTAAATTAGTTATATAAATTGTCAACGTATGTCATAAATACAGTTGCGTGTATTTTAAAACATTAATTTAAATAGTGTATATGGAAATTAAAGATAAGGTTGTAGTAATTACAGGTGCCAATGGCGGTATTGGAAGTGCAATAGCTAGAAAACTTGATAAAGAAGGCTGTTTTTTAGTGTTAGCTGCCAGAACTATAGAATCCNTNACAGATTTAAAGAAAGACTTAAAGACCAATTACCTAGAAGTAGAAATGGATGTGGCAAATANCAAGAGCGTTTCAGACGCCTTTACCACAATTTTAAANANGGTTGAAAGCATAGATGTTCTGNTAAATGTTGCTGGAGTAATGCCTCTTACATACTTAAAAAATCTTCACTTAGATGAATGGCTCAATACCATTGAGGTTAACGTTAAAGGTATTTTGAGAACACTTCATGGCGCACTACCAAGTATGAAAAAACAAAACAAAGGACATATTGTAAATATTGCCTCTGTTGATGGTAAAGAACTTTATAAAGGTGGTGCAGTTTACGGAGCATCTAAAGCTGCTATTATTGCACTTTCTCGCGCAATGCGTATGGAGCTCTCTCCAGAGTTTAATATCAAGGTAACATCTATCGAGCCTGGAACGGTCGACACAGACCTGAGAAACGATATTACAGATACAGAGCTTTTAAATGACAAGGATTACGGTGGAGATGAGCCTATGTTGCATCCAGAAGATATTGCAAGAGCCGTTTTGTATGTNATTTCAGAGCCAGACCAATCTAATATTAACCAACTNACTATTAAACCTACAGGTAAATCCTAAGGTTAAAATATAGGCATCAGCTAAAGTTTTAAGTGTATTAAGTATGAAAAAAACCATCGTTTTAATAGTGTTAATACTGGGTGTTTTTAGCTGTTCAAGTACCAAAACAAATTCAGACAAAAAAAAAGGAGTAGGTGTTAAANAAAAAACGCAAAATCCAAANACACCTTATATTTATAAAAACGGTTATTTAGATTATAATATACAACCTAAGCTAACGGTCATTGAAAATGATTCAACTTATATAAATGAATTAAAATTTAACGCAGTTTTTACAGCAATGTACACTAAGAAACTGATGTTTGACAACTTTGGAAAATGGGATAAAGAAATTAGACCAAATAATGAGAGACACCCTATTTTAATTTGGGAAAGAAAGAAGTTATTTGAAAATGATAATACATTATATAGCATTGCTGCAAGTGGTGAGGAAACATGGGAAGAAATCTATGCTTCAGTAATTGTGTATGATAATGAAAATNAGGANTGNCTTTCANAAACCTACACTAAAAAAGACGCCTTAATAAATTATTTTTCAGACGGTATTAAAAATTTAAAAACAGANAATACATTTTATGATGTGTATTGGGACATGGTAAATGCTCCTAGATAATTAGAAAAGCGGTTNACACCATAAGATTTACAAGTTATACTATAGCAGAATGGACTACAGCCAAATAGCCAAAACAATTATTGCTCTTAAAAACAACGATCTGGAATTTCGTAAAAAACTAATTAAGCGTGGGCAACTTGGAAAGGGTTACAATAAAGAGATGGCACAAATTCACAATCATAACGCAACTATTTTAAATGAGATAATTGATGAGATTGGCTACCCAACAGAACAGAATGTTGGTAAAGAAGCAAATGATGCAGCTTGGCTGATAATTCAACACGCCATAGGACAACCTAACTTTATGAAAAAGTGCNCCAGACTNCTANAAGTTGCTGAGCGTAAACACAAAACTNCATCAAAAAAATTGGCGTACTTAACAGACCGTATTGCTGTTTTTGAAAATAAGCCACAACGCTACGGCACTCAGTTTGATTGGGACCAAAATGGAGAATTAAACCCTAATCGTTTTGATGATTTGGAGAAAGTAAACAAAAGACGAAAATCTATAGGTCTTAATAGTATTGAAGAACAAACGGAACTTATAAGGCAACAGGCTAAAAATAACAATGAAGANCCTCCAAANGACTTTGAAAAACGAAAGCAAGAAATTGAAACTTGGAANAGAACCGTTGGNTGGATAACTTAAATACCTNTANACAACTACGTATAACTGGTAGTATCAAACTCAAAANTCAGAACTTTTGAATCATAGATTTTNTAATAAAACAAAAATTGANCAACAAAGTATTTTAACCCTAATAGCCATTCGCGCACTTACAATTATAGCGGTATCAATTATTATAGCAGTCTACACAGGTATATACCTTATAGGCATAGTAACGTTTGCAATAACCTTGTCTATAATTGCACCGTTCTTTGATATGCCTTCACTAAAAAGTAGTGGTAAAATTGTTTATTATTCACCATTATTCTTAGCCGAAAAACCAAAGAACAATCTTACCAAAATTCACGGAGGTACTTTATTCGATTATTATTTTGTTATNGACAGATCTTTAAACGGAAAACAAAGAACAGATTTTATNATCCAACAGTATTTAAGTGGCCTTTTAGCTTTTATTGAAAAACACAAAACTAATAAGCAAATGAAAGTTAGAGGAACAAGCTACATTATAAATAAGCGAACAGCAGAAAAAATTGGCTTTAAGGTTGTTGAAACTAATATGCTTCAAAAAATAATATTAATCTATANTTATTTTAATGTAATGGTTTCAAATTCAATAGCAAAAAACAAATTGGCATTCCCAAAATTGAGCAATACAAAGACTTTTGAAGCAGATATTGGGCAACTGCTAGCAAAAAGAGACTACATAAAGACCTTAAGCAACACATTAAAATAATTAACAAATGATAAATTTTACTTTTAACCACATTGCACTTTCAGTAAGAGATGTAGATGAGTCTGTTGCATTTTACCAAAAGGTTTTTCATTTTAAAGAAATAGAAAACACCGCTTCTAACTCTAAAACAAGATGGTTAACAATTGGTAATGGGAAACAGCTTCACTTAATACCGCGTCCAGATTTTGAAATAAAAATTAATAAAGCTGTACATTTTGCGTTTTCAACAGCGGATTTTGATGCTTTTATCACATACTTAGAGGATATAAATATCACCTATTCAGACTGGAATGATATACCAAACAAAGTGTATATTCGACAAGATGGTATTAAGCAGATTTATTTTCAAGACCCAAACGGGTATTGGCTCGAAGTAAATAATGACTGTTAGTTAAGTTGGTTAGCATTAACACAACATAAGTTTTAGATGTGATTATCGAAACTAAATGACTTATGGCAAATTTTAAACGCATAAAATATGATAGACTCTAAAACCTTTAGTAATCAATCGGTATTACTTCTAAAAAAATATGCGTAAATAAAATTAAACAAAAAAGTACTAATCATTTTTACATATCGAGAATTATAGATATATTTGCATTATGAATTTAAGGATCGCAACAGAAATTGGCAAATGCTTATCTAATAAAATTAGATTTCAAATACTGGAGTGGTTAAAAGAGCCAGAAAAGCATTTTCCTCCACATGAAACATTAAAGCATTTTAATGATGGTGTTTGTGTTACTTACATTCAAGAAAAAACTGGTCTGTCACAATCAACCATTTCAACATACCTTACAAATATGGAAAAATGTGGCCTTCTCATTTCTACAAGACATGGCAAGTGGTCCTATTTAAAAAGAAATGAAGCAACAATTAAAGCGTTTACAGAATATTTGACATAAAAAAATTTAATATATCATATTGATATATTGCAATATAACAAAGTATGAGATTGCTTATAGATATTTTAGGATGGTCTGGCTCGGGATTAATTATTCTCGCATATGGCCTTACACTTTTGGAAAATAAAAAGTATTTAACCTTCGGTAAATACTTAAATCTTCTGGGTGGCCTTTTAATTGCAATAAACTGTTATTACTACAATGCAATACCTCCTTTTGTAACTAATTTACTTTGGAGCGTTATTGCAACATTAACTATATACAAATCAAGACATAAAAAAAAGTATTGTAATAAAAATCAATGTTTAACTTAATAAAAATAACTATGAAAATTTTAATTATAGGAGGTAATGGTACAATTGGCAAACCTGTTGTTGCTCATTTTAAAGAACAAAATGAGGTATTAATTGCTGGTAGAAGTAGTGGAGATATTACTGTAGATATTGCAAACAGCAATTCTATTTCAAAAATGTTTCAAAACATTGGAAATGTAGATGCTATAATCTGTATAGCTGGAGAAGCCAAATGGGCTAATTTTAATGAGCTTGAAGAGGAAGACTACCACATAGGTTTAAACAGTAAACTCATGGGACAAGTTAACCTTGTTCGTATAGGACAGAATTACCTAAATACAGGTGGCTCTATTACATTGTCAACAGGTATTTTAGCAGATGATCCTGTTGTAAAAACAACTAGTGCCGCAATGGTAAATGGTGGCATACACAGTTTTGTAATGGCAGTTGCCCTCGAAATTGAAAACAACATTAGAGTTAATGTTGTGTCTTCTGGAATGGTAGAGGATGCATATGAAAAATACAGAGACTATTTTCCAGGACACAACCCAATACCTATGAAAAAGGTGATTAATGGATATGTAAGAAGTGTGAACGGAAAAGGTAACGGTGAAATAATAAGAATTTATGACTAAGTTAAGTATATGATATATTATCAAAGTATCCTTAGATTTCTTTCAGGACAATCGTATTTCCTAATCAGAATTTAACAAGAATCATCTGCTCTTAAAATCTGTAGGTTCAGTTTTATTCTTACTAGTTTTAATGATATTCTTATTGTGTTAGGCAACGCTGTTTGGTAACGTTATTTAAAGAGTTTTAACTCAAATATAGAAAGGTGAAGTATCAAAAATAACATCTTACTTATGTATTTGATAAGCTTTTATTAAATTACAACTCTAACAACTGTCTAACACATTAGTGTATTATTAGCGTTTAAAACATAAAAAATGAAGGTCACTACAGAAAAAAATGAGAAAGTTGCCAAAATGGTATTTGCTACCATTTATCCTCTTTACCTCAATAGGTTAGAAAAAAATGGTAGAACAAAAGAAGAGTTTCATAAAGTTCTAACTTGGTTTACTGGATATACCGAAGATGAATTACAAACCCTTATAGACCAAAAAGCGACGTACAGAACACTCTTTGAAAACGCTAAAATACACCCAAACGCTCACTTAATTAAAGGCGTTGTTTGTGGCTACCGTATTGAAACTATAGAAGATGAGTTTGAAATATACAAACAATGTAGACGTATGGAAAAGCTAATTGATGAATTGGCAAAAGGTCGTAAAATGGAAAAAATATTACGCGAAGAGAAAAAGTAGGGTTCTCTTATAATGCGAGTATTTTAAATTCCTAACGGATTTCATATTCAGATTAATTTCTTAATTTAGAGGCACTAATCACTGTATTACATTTAGCAGTAAACAGTTTAAATTTTGCCCCTATGACACAGTTATCTAAATTAAAATCTGAATTAGAATTATACGCTCAAGAAAAGAATCTTACCGAGTTGCAAGTTGTTGAGAAGTTAAACGCATATTATTTCAACAAAAAAGTAAATGATAATTTAAAGCTTTATAAAAAAGGAAAGAAAAAAGTGAGCGCTATCACAAAAGACCTAAAAATCTCTCCGCGTAAATTTTATGCTATACTAGAGGAAAAAAACATTCCTCATAAAAAATACAACAAGACAGCATCAAATTAATAGCCTTCAATTGCATCTAACTTAATTCTATAACGTGATTACTCTTGCCAACATTAACCATAGTAAAGACAATCGCGAACAAATTGCCACATACTTAATTAATCACCCTAAAGACATTAACCTGTATTTAGCCATTTTAAAAGCAAAGACTGTAAATGACTATTTTAAGGCAGCTTGGGCCTTAGAGTTTGTGTCCAGAATATCTTGCACTACACTGCTACCCTATTTAGATGAACTTATATCTTTAGCTAAAGAAGAAACTGCAGACCAAGCTATAAGACCGTTTGCCAAAATTTTTGAAACATTTGTATTAAAACATTACAAAAAGGAGCTTACCCAACCATTAACCAACTCACAACTTGAATCTATTTCTGAGCAATGTTTTGATTGGTTAATTACAAAGCAGAAAGTAGCTGCAAAAGCATATTCTATGACCACGTTGTACAAATTGGGCTCAACCTTTAGCTGGATTCATCCAGAACTTAAATTAAATTTAGAAGCTAATTTTAATGAAGGCTCTGCTGCATTTAAAGCACGTGCAAGACATATTTTAAAAAAACTATAACTGCTTTAAAATTCTTAGAACTTCTCTTTTTCATACCTTACCTTTACAAAAAGACAGGTTATGAACACATCTTTATCTACCAAACAATTGCAATGGCGCTATGCCACAAAAAAGTTTGATTCAGAACAAAAGATTTCAGAACAAAAGTTAGATATCATAAAGGAAAGCTTTAACCTTACCGCAACGTCTTATGGCTTACAGCCAATAAAACTCATTGTAGTGAGCAATAAAGATATACAAGAATCTTTGGTGGCTCAATCTTGGAACCAGAGGCAAGTTGCAGATGCCTCTCACCTACTTATTTTCTGTATAGAGAAAAAGCTAAGTGCTGAATATATTAAAACGTATTTTGAACGTGTTAAGGATATTAGAAACACGCCAGATGAAATCATAAAACCTTTTCAGAAGTTTTTAATTGAAGATTTTGAGGCAAAAACAACCGAAGACATTCAAACTTGGTCTACAAACCAAGCCTATCTTGCTATGGGCAATCTATTAACCATTTGTGCTTTAGAAGAGATTGATGCTTGCCCTATGGAAGGTTTTAAGCCTGAAGAATATGATAAGATTTTAGGACTAGACAAACAGAACTTAAAATCTGTTTTAGTGATGCCAATTGGGTATCGTGCAAAAGATGATATGTTTGCGAGCTTTAAGAAAGTGCGTCGCCCAATGGAAGAAACAATTATCGAAATAATAAAATAAACACTTAATTACAAGGTAAACAGGCGTGAATAAGTTTACCTTAAAATGAAATATACTTATGCCAGGATTTGAAGTTTTTGGAGAAGAAGAACGCAAACATGTTCAAGATGTATTAGACAGCGGTATTCTTATGCGCTATGGTTTTGATGGTATGCGTAACGGCCATTATAAAGCCCAAGAATTTGAGCAAAAGTTTGCAAAGCTTATGGGTGCAGAATTTTGCCAGATGACCTCTAGCGGTACGTCTGCATTAACAGTTGCCTTGGCTAGCGCTGGTATTGGAGCTGGAGATGAAGTTATCATACCTACGTTTACTTTTGTTGCCACTTTTGAATCTATAATTGCTTTAGGTGCTGTGCCTGTTCTTTGTGACATAGACGATACGCTTTGTTTAAATCCAGAAGCTGTAAAACAAAAAATTACCCAAAATACGCGTGCCATAATGCCTGTACATATGTGTGGCTCTATGGCAGACTTAAATCCACTTAAAACAATTTGCGAGGAGAACAACCTCATCTTGCTCGAAGATGCTTGCCAAGCAATTGGCGGCACATATAATGGCAAACAATTAGGAACAATAGGAGATTTAGGCTGTTTTTCTTTCGACTTTGTAAAAACTATTACTTGTGGTGAAGGTGGCGCTGTGGTTACCAACTCTAGAAGCTATGCTGAAAATGCAGACAAGTATCAAGATCACGGTCACGATCACGTAGGGAATGATCGCGGAGCAGAAACACATCCATTTTTAGGATACAATTACCGTATTTCAGAACTTCACGCTGCAGTAGGCTTAGGCCAATTAGAAAAATTTGATGATGTACTTAAAAAACAAAAACAGTATTATACAATCTTAAGAGAAGAACTACGTAGTATTCCAGAAGTAACATTTAGACGCGTACCTCAAGATGGTGAAGAAAGTCACGCTTTTTTAAACTTTTTCTTACCAGACGAAGACACTACCAGAAAAGCCCATAAAGCAATCTCTAATGCTGGCGTAGATGCCTGTTTTTATTGGTTTGATAACAATTGGCATTATTATAAAAAATGGGAACACTTAACAGAACAAAAAACTTTAGGAAGATTACCATCTGATGTAAGAGCTAATTTACAAGATTTTAAAACCACAGACTTTTCTGCAAGTGATGCCTGGATGAGTAGAACAATTTCATCTTTAATTAAAGTAGGCTGGACCGAAGATGAAATGAAACACCGAGCACAACAACTAAAGCAAGTAATTTTATCTGTATTATAACGACCTTTTAGTACGTTACATAATCTAAAATTTCTAGACCATAGCCTATCATACCAACACGTTTTTGTTGGGTGCTGTTAGACAGTAAGTTTATTTTATGAATACCAAGATCGTGAAGAATTTGCGCTCCAATACCAAAATCACGCTGATCCATCTGTATTGGAGGCGCCTTAACTTCTCCTTCTTTTTGGCGCGCTTTTAACTCAGACAATCTATTAAGTAAATTAAGCGCTTGAGATTCTTGATTTATAAAGACAATAGCTCCTTTTCCAGCTTTGTTAACAGCCTTAAACATATCATCTAACTTCTTGTCTGCATTATTTGTAAGCGTTCCTAAAATATCATTATTAACTAATGTAGAGTTTACTCTTACTAATACAGGTTCATTTTCTTCCCAAGTTCCCTTAGTTAACGCTAAGTGCAACTGGTCGTTTGTAGTTTGTTTATACGCTCTTAATCTGTAAGACCCAAAACGGGTTTCTATCTCAAAATCTTCTTTCTTTTCAATTAAAGAATCGTGTAGCATTCTATATGCAACAAGATCTTCAATAGACACTAGTTTTAAATCGAAACGTTTGGCTACCTCAACAAGTTGTGGTAACCTAGCCATAGTACCGTCTTCATTCATTATTTCAACAATCACACCTGCTGGTTGAAATCCTGCAAGCCTCGCAAAATCTATAGCTGCTTCTGTGTGACCGGTACGTCTTAAAACACCGCCTTCTTTTGCTTTTAATGGAAAAATATGGCCTGGTCTGCTAAGGTCATAAGGTTTAGTTTCACTTTTAATTAAAGCCTGAACTGTTTTAGCTCTATCTGATGCTGAAATTCCAGTAGTTACACCTTGTCCTTTTAAATCTACAGAAATAGTAAAAGCTGTTTCCATAGGATCTGTATTGTTCCCAACCATCATATTAAGGTTAAGTTCACTACAGCGTTCTTCAGATAGTGGTGCACAAATTAAACCTCTTCCGTGCGTTGCCATGAAGTTTATCATTTCTGGAGTTACCGCTTCGGCAGCTGCTAGAAAATCGCCTTCATTTTCACGATCTTGATCATCTACCACAATAATAACTTTGCCCGCTTTTACATCTGCAATAGCTTCTTCAATAGTATTAAGGGTAATGGTTTGTGAAAGTGTATCTGTCTCGCTCATGACTTCGTTTAAATTAAGCCACAAAGATAAGAATACTAGTCTTGAACTTGTTTCTTAGAGAAGTTTTTCTTGAAGAATGCCACAACTGGATGAAAAAATGTACCGATACTAAATAAGCCTTGGTCGGTTGTAGCTCTGTATGTGAAGTAAACTCCCAACGGAAGCATTATTATGGTAGATAACCAAGTAGCAATAAATGGACTAATACTACCATCTTCTGCACTATTCTTGGCAAAAATACCTATAAAGTGATATGTTAAAAATAATAATATAGCAATAACCATAGGTAATCCCATACCACCTTTTCTAATAATTGCGCCTAAAGGTGCGCCTACAAAAAAGAGTATAAAACAAGCAAATGCCAACACATATTTTTCATGTAAGGCAATCTCGTATTTGTTAAGTTTTATGTTTATCTGCTTTAAGCTGTTTTCTCTTGTATCAATTAAATTTCCTACGTTGGTCATATTATTAAATGCCAAAGTAACTACTCTTAGCTTACCTTCTAAATCGTATTCATCTAAAATTGTATTGCCTACTAAAGCTCTAACTTCTGTGGTATCTTTTTCTAACTCTAAAAAGGTATTCACGCCTGCTCTACTTGTTACATCTTGTCTTAAGACCTCTAAGTTTTTATTATAATTAACAGATACAGAGTCTAAGGTATATTGCAGCTCAGATATTTTAAGCATGTTACTACCACCAGTGTAATTTCTGTCTTCCATATCAACATTATTTAACGTTGATAAATCTACATTTATAGCATACTCCTTAAAGTAACTCTTAGCAAAAGGTTTTTTCTGAATTTCTTTAGGATCGTTAGATTGTATTTCATCATAATAATTACCATCTCTTAAGACCAAGCTTAACACATCTGAACCTTCACTACTAATTAACTCACCTTTATTGGCTTTAATAACGGTATAATTTCCAGCGCGTTTTTCGTTTTTCTTATGTATGATGACATCGGTTAAGTATTGTCCTCTATCTCCAGATTTTTCACCAACCTTTATATTTATATCGCCTATTTCATTAAACATACCTTCAGAAATTGCAGCTGCAGGTTTAAGCTTTGCAATATTCTTTCTTAGGTTAACAAATTCAAACTCTGCTCTGGGTATAACGTTATTAGCAAAGAAAAATGCAGTAATACTTAGTGCTGCAATAAATATAATTAAACCACGCATAGCTCTCTGAAGAGAAATTCCAGAAGATTTCATTGCAGCAAATTCATAATTTTCTGCAAAATTACCAAAGGTCATTATACTCGTAACCAAAATGGTTAGTGGTAAGACCAATGGTATTAATTTAGGCGCGACAAAACTTAAAAGCTTAAGTATGATAAAGCCATCTAATTCTCGACCAGCAAGTTCAGAAATATAAAGCCACACACTTTGTAATATCATAATGAACATCAAAATGACAAATACGACCACAAAGGTCTTTATGTAGCTGGAAAGTATGTACCGATCAAGTATCTTCAACCTAGTCTAGCCTATTGATATAATAATTTGAGTATTTAGACTCATCAAAAGTAAATAAAGTCTGTGATAACGGCTGGTTAACTTTAAAACTGTTTACAGTAATTGTAATCTTAGTTCCGTTATCTTGTGTTTGTATAAGATTGTAAATATTTTTTGTTTGCTTGTCTATACCTAAAAGGATAGATTTTACATCTGCATCACTATCAATAGGTGTTAACTTAATATATTGTATTTGTCTCCCTTTTACGTTTTGTGTGATATCCCATTTGTAAGTGTAACCTTCTTTATAAAACGTCATCATTTTAGAAGGTGTGATAGCGTTGTCATCTTCTTCAACATAAGTTGAAATATTAATCTCTTCGTCTTCTGGAATAATGGTATAAATTTTCTTACCGTCAAACATTTGCGTTGTTCCCATTAAGTTAAGAACATACTTATCTCCTAAAAGACTAGCATCACCACGCGTATCTTGTCTTATATTTTCTGCCGTATTTTCTAAAGAATATTTAAAATCTAGGACAATATTATCATAGGACTGCACTTTAGCAGAAACCTCATTTAATAGTGTTTTAGCTTTTTGACTGTCTTGTGCGCTCAATGTGAACATTGAAATAAATAATGCGCTAATTACTGTTAGTGTTTTCATAGTTATGTTATGATTCTTCATCGTTTAAATGTCTCTCTAATGACTGCAAGTCTGAAATTAAAACCTGTCTAGCTTTGCTTCCCTCAAAAGGACCTACAATATCCGCAGCTTCCAATTGATCTATTATACGACCTGCTCTATTGTAACCTATTTTTAACTTTCGTTGCAACAGAGACGCAGACCCTTGTTGCGCTGTTACCAATACCTCAGCGGCTTGATTAAACAGCGAGTCGCGTTCACTTATATCTATATCAAGACTTGTGCCACTATCCTCACTAATATACTCAGGAAGCTTGTGTGCGTCTGGATATGCTTTTTGGCTACCAATGTATTCACAAATCTTATCTACTTCTGGCGTATCAACAAAAGCACATTGTATTCTTATAAGCTCGTTTCCTTGTGTGTACAGCATATCTCCACGCCCAATAAGTTGGTCTGCACCACCATTATCTAATATGGTGCGAGAATCTATCTTACTCATAACCCTAAATGCAATACGTGCTGGAAAGTTTGCCTTTATCATACCTGTAATCACGTTTACAGATGGTCTTTGTGTGGCTATAATTAAATGTATACCTATGGCACGCGCTAATTGCGCTAATCTTGCTATAGGCGTCTCTACTTCTTTACCTGCAGTCATTATAAGGTCTGCAAATTCATCGACTACTAAGACAATATATGGTAAGAATTTGTGTCCGTTTTCAGGATTTAGCTTTCGTGCTTTAAACTTGGCGTTATATTCTTTAATGTTTCTTACATAAGCATCTTTAAGTAATTCATAACGCTCATCCATCTCTATACAAAGAGAGTTTAGCGTGTTTATTACCTTGGAGTTATCTGTAATTATAGCATCTTCACTATCTGGCAATTTTGCTAAGTAGTGTCGTTCAATTTTGTTAAACAACGTAAGCTCCACTTTCTTAGGATCTACTAAAACAAATTTTACCTCAGCAGGATGCTTTTTGTATAATAAAGAGGTAAGAATTGCATTTAAACCTACAGATTTTCCTTGCCCTGTTGCACCTGCCATTAGTAGGTGAGGCATTTTTGCAAGATCTACAACCAAGGTTTCATTACTAATGGTTTTACCAAAAGCAATTGGCAGTTCCATTTCTGCATTTTGAAACTTAGGAGATGCAATAGTACTACGCATAGAAACTATACGTGGATTTTTATTTGGAACCTCTATACCAACAGTTCCTTTTCCAGGAATTGGCGCAATAATACGTATTCCCAAAGCCGCTAAAGACAATGCAATATCATCCTCTAGGTTCTTTATCTTAGATATCCTGATACCTGCTTCTGGTATTATTTCATATAGTGTAACGGTAGGACCTACCGTTGCTTTAATATGATCTATACCTATCTTATAATTTTTAAGAGTTTCAACAATTTTATTTTTGTTTTCCTCTAATTCTTCTTGGTTTATGGTAATACCACCACTATTACTGTAGTCTTTTAAAAGCTCGATTGTAGGGAACTTATAATTACTAAGTTCAAGTTTAGGATCAAACTCTCCAAAATCTTCAACCAATTTATTTGCTTTAGTTTCTGAAACCTCTTCCTCTTCTGTTGTTTCTACTTCCATAGAGATATCATCCTCATTTGAAGCTTCAATAGTTGTTGAAGTAATCTTAGGCTCATCAACAATTGGCTCTAGTTGCTGTTCAATTACAACTTCTTCTGTAATAGTATTGTCTGAAGAATCTGGAACTATATCTTGTTTAACTGAAGCCTTCTCGTTAGCCATTGTATTAATAGGTGCTTCTTCATCTGAAGCAAACTCCTCTTTAATGTCTGAAGAGGCTTTCTTAAAGTAAACAGAAATACGTTCAGGCGTTATTTTAAGTCTAAAAACCAAATAAACTATTGCCAAGAAAAACATTAATAAAATGGTTCCTATTAACCCTAAGTAATCTTGCAGATAGTCATTTGTCTCAAACCCAACAGTACCGCCTAGCATAGCATTTTTCTCTGCAAAAAAACCAAAGAACACAGATAACCAAACCATTAACAACACACCCCAAAACCAGTAGGCCTTTAAACGTTGGAAGTTGAAGTTTAAAAAAAGATAAAACCCTGTAAGAAATGTAAGAATTGCCAATGAAAACGATGCAACTCCAAAGCCTTTATATATAAAGAAATTACTAATTCCTGCGCCAAAAGAACTTAACCAGTTTCTTGTCTGTACATTCCTATCACTTAATTGAGAAAGTTCACTTTGGTCTATTTGCCAATTGATTAGGAAGGATGAAAATGCAATTAATAATGCAAAACCAAAAAGCATAAGGAAACTACCTAAAACTACCTTTTGTTTTCTGGATAGCTTTAAACTAGGAAGTTTTACTTGTTTTTTAGGAGCCTTGCTCTTGGAAGGTCTTTTTTTGGTTTTCTTTCTGGCCATTAAGTAGTATTGGTCTCGCGCAAAAATACAAAACTCTAACGGACGAGAAGACTAAAAATTTTATGTGATTTTAGGAATATATATGATTCCTGCAATAATCACAGCAATTACAGCAGATATAAACACTGCTCCAGCGGCAACATCTTTAATGCGGCCTATTTTATTATGGTAATCTGGATGTATAAAGTCTGCAATATCTTCCACAGCAGTGTTTAGACCTTCTACACTCATTACTAATCCTATAGCTAACAGTTGCACCAACCATTCTGTACTGGATATATTGAAGTAAAAACCAGCCACAGTTACTAAAATTGCTATGCAAAATTGTACTTGTATGCTGGCTTCTGTCTTTAATAAAATTACTGCGCCTTTAAAGGCATAGCCAAAACCTCTAATACGTTTGACTATAAAAGTTTTCATTATGCCAATGCATTTAATGCGGCATCATAATCTGGCTCATTAGAAATGTCTTGCACACGTTCTGAATGTAGGATTACACCTTTTTCATCTAATACAATCACAGCTCTTGAGAGTAATCCCTCAAAAGGACCATCCATCATTTCTAGACCATAATCTTTTCCCATTGTACGTTCTCTAAAATCTGAAAGATTGGTAACGTTTGTTATACCTTCATCATCAATAAAACGCTTTAATGCAAAAGGTAGATCTCTAGAGATACAAAGCACCTCTGTGTTTTTTAATTTTTTAGCACGCTCATTAAATGTTCGTACAGAAGTTGCACACGTATTAGTGTCTATGCTAGGAAAGATATTTAAGATAAGTCTCTTTCCCTCAAAATCTTTTAACCTTCCTACAGAAAGGTCTGATTTTAATAATTCGAAATGTGGAGCCTTTTCTCCTATTTCTGGAAGCTCTCCATAAGTATTTACAGTATTTCCGCCTAATATTACTTGGGCCATAGTTTTAGTTTTTCAGTTAGTGTAAAAATAAAAGAAGCTATTTTTTAGTCCTGCCAAAATTTTCATAAATAAAAAAAGCCAACCCGAATAATCAGGTTGGCTCTTAATTTTTAATAGAGAATCCTCTATTTATCTATAGATCCTAAAACTTTTTTCACAAAGTTATTAGCAGCATCACGCTCTGGCATACCATCATCAATCATTTTGTGTACTTCGATAGCACCGCACATATTGGTGATTAGCTCGCCAATTACATCCATCTCTTCATCTGTAACAGAACGGTATTCTGTAAAAGACTCTAAAACAGACACTGCTTTTTCTAAAGCTTCAGCATCATTATTTTTCTGAAAATGTCTAATTACCGGTAACTTCATTTACTAGATCTTTTAGCACATCAAATTTATTTGTCTGTACTTGGTTCTTAAATGTTCCATTTTGAAATGTTGCAAATGTTGGTAAATTATCCACAGTTGCAAGCTTTCTAGATTCTGGAAATTTCTCTGCATCTACTATCACAAATTCAGCATTCTCGTTTTCAGTAGCCAATTTTTTAAATTTTGGCTTCATTACACGGCAGTTCCCACACCATCCTGCAGAAAACTGCACGATTACATTGTTGTGTTGAGACACTACATCTGCTAAATTATCTTGATCTAACTCCTTAATCATAATTATGCGTTTGTTTTAAGGTATTCTGCAACACCATCGCGATTAGCATTCATAGCATCCTTACCTTCTTCCCAATTTGCAGGACAAACCTCACCTTTTTCTTGTACGTGAGTATATGCATCTACCAATCTTAAGAATTCAGATACGTTTCTTCCTAAAGGCATATGGTTTACACCTTCGTGAAATACTGTTCCTTCTTCATCTATAAGGTATGTAGCTCTGTAAGTTACGTTATCACCATCTACAGTAATATCTCCTGTTTCTTCATCATAACGCTCGTTTGTTAAGTCTAAGATCCCTAAGCGAGAAGCTAAGTTTCTGTTAGTGTCTGCTAATAAAGGGTAAGTTACACCTTCTATACCACCATTATCTTTAGCTGTGTTTAACCACGCAAAGTGAACTTCAGCAGAATCACAAGATGCACCAACAACTAAAGTGTTACGTTTTTCAAACTCACCTAAAGCTGCTTGAAATGCGTGTAATTCAGTTGGGCAAACAAATGTAAAATCTTTCGGGTACCAAAATAAAAGGATTTTCTTTCCTTTAGATTTTGCTTCCTCTAAGATGTTTAATTTAAAAGTATCGCCCATATCGTTCATAGCGTTTACGTCTAAATTTGGGAATTGTTTTCCTACTAATGTCATATCTTTTTATTTTGATTTTTAAATTTGGTGCAAAAGTAATCATCTACTTCACGTTTAACTACCCAAGGCAATTACATCTTATTATTTTTTAATAGATAAAGTCGATACCTAACCAGCGTTTCTATAAACACCTTGCATAACGTTATTTTTCTTTGGAAAGCCAAAAAATTAGTCCTAATGCGGTTAGTCCTCTTAATATTCGTATTTTTGCAGTCTTAAATTAACTTTCTGAAATTACAATTATGAGCAAATTTGATGTTGCTGTTATAGGTTCTGGACCTGGTGGTTATGTAGCAGCTATACGTTGTGCACAACTAGGCCTTAAAACCGCTATTATAGAAAAATATTCAACACTTGGAGGCACCTGTCTTAATGTAGGCTGCATACCAAGTAAAGCACTTTTAGATTCTTCACACCATTATCATGATGCTGTTGCTCATTTTGAGGAGCACGGTATTGAAATCTCTGGAGATGTAAAAGTAAACCTAGAGCAAATGATGTCTCGCAAGGAAAAGGTTGTAAACCAAACTTGTGATGGTGTTAAGTTCCTTATGGACAAAAATAAAATTGAAGTATTTCAAGGTGTAGGTTCTTTTAAAGATACTACGCACATAAATATTGAAGATTCTGAAGGTAAGACTCAAACTATTGAAGCTGCAAAAACTATAATTGCAACGGGATCTAAACCATCTAGCCTTCCGTTTATAGATTTAGATAAAGAGCGCATTATAACCTCAACAGAAGCATTAAAACTGAAAGAAATACCTAAACATCTTATCGTAATTGGTGGTGGCGTTATAGGTTTAGAACTTGGTCAAGTTTATAAAAGACTAGGTGCAGATGTTACTGTGGTGGAATATATGGATCGTATAATTCCAACTATGGATAGCGCTTGTAGCAAAGAGTTAACTAAAATATTAAAGAAGCAAAAAGTAAAAATTGCAACATCTCATAAAGTAAGTGCTGTTACTAGAGATGGCGATAAAATTACAGTTAAAGCTACAGACAAAAAGGATAAAGAAGTTTCTTTTGAAGGTGATTATGTTCTTGTTTCTGTAGGAAGAAAAGCATATACAGACGGCTTAAATCTTGATGCTGTTAAGATTAAAGCAGATGACAGAGGACGTGTTGAAGTAAACGAACACCTGCAAACCAATGTAGAAAATATTTATGCTATTGGTGATGTTGTTAAAGGTGCAATGCTTGCTCATAAAGCCGAAGAAGAAGGTGTTTTTGTTGCTGAAACAATAGCTGGACAAAAGCCACATATAAATTACAACCTAATTCCTGGTGTTGTATACACTTGGCCAGAAGTTGCTGCAGTTGGTAAAACTGAAGAAGAGCTTAAAGAAGAAGGTATAAAATATAAGTCTGGACAGTTCCCAATGCGTGCTTTAGGACGTTCTCGTGCTAGTGGTGATATAGATGGTTTGGTAAAAATACTTGCTGACGAAACTACAGACGAAGTTCTTGGAGTACACATGGTTGGTGCTCGTGTTGCAGATCTTATAGCAGAAGCTGTAACTGCAATGGAGTTTAGAGCCAGTGCAGAAGACATTGCTCGTATGAGTCACGCTCACCCAACTTATGCCGAAGCTGTTAAAGAAGCGGCACTTGCTGCAACTGAAGATAGACCATTACACATTTAAGTAATTATTAGTAGATAATAAGCATAAAAAAACCAGCTCTAAGAGCTGGTTTTTTTATGCTTAGTCTTTTTTGTCATTCCGTAGTTGACACGGAAGCTATTACAAATATGAAATTCTAAATCGAGGTTAGAATAGCAAAAACAGATTAAATACCTGTATAACTTTGTGGAGTTATTACACGTAACTCCTTCTTAATATCTTCAGATACATCTAATGTTTCAATAAAATCTGCAATACTATCTGCAGTGATAGCTGTATTTGTTCTCGTTAAGCCCTTAAGAGCTTCATAAGGATTAGGGTAAGCTTCACGCCTTAATATTGTTTGAATTGCCTCTGCAACTACAGCCCAATTTTGTTCTAGGTCTTGTTGTAGTTTAGACTCATTCAGCAATAATTTATTTAAACCTTTTAGTGTAGACTTAAATGCAATTAAAGTATGGCCAAAAGGCACTCCTACATTTCTCAAAACAGTACTGTCTGTTAAATCACGTTGCAATCTACTTACAGGTAGTTTAGCAGATAAGTGCTCAAAAATAGCATTGGCAATGCCTATATTACCTTCGCTGTTTTCAAAATCTATTGGGTTCACCTTGTGTGGCATTGCAGAAGAACCTATCTCGCCTTTTTTAATTTTCTGCTTAAAGTAATCCATAGAAACATATGTCCACATATCTCGATCCAAATCTAAAACTATAGTGTTAATTCGTTTTAAACCATCAAACAAGGCAGCCATATGATCATAATGCTCTATCTGAGTTGTAGGAAATGAGTGTTGTAGCTCTAGTTTACCTTCTACAAAGTTCTTTCCAAATTCTTTCCAATCTATTTCTGGATACGCAACATGATGAGCATTAAAGTTTCCAGTTGCACCACCAAATTTTGCAGCACTAGGGATGTCATTCAATAAATCTAATTGTTCATTTAACCTAACCACAAAAACTTCTACTTCTTTTCCTAAACGTGTAGGCGATGCAGGTTGACCGTGTGTTCTTGCCAACATTGGTATGTTAGCCCAATCTTTAGACAATTCAGTCAAGCGCTCTTTAAGCTCAATAAACAAAGGAACATATACATTATTCATAGCATCCTTTATACTTAAAGGTACTGCTGTATTATTTATATCCTGAGAGGTTAACCCAAAATGGATAAACTCCTTGTAATCTGAAAGCCCTAATCCATCAAACTTTTTCTTAATGAAATACTCAACAGCTTTTACATCGTGATTGGTTGTCTTTTCAATTTCTTTAATTTCAGAAGCATCTATTGTTGTAAACTCTTCATAGATAGCTCTTAATTTCCCAAAATTATCTTGAGACACGTCTTTTAATTGCGGTAATGGCAATTCACAGAGTGCTATAAAATATTCAACCTCTACTTTAACACGGTACTTAATTAAAGCCTCTTCGCTAAAATAATTAGCAAGTTGTTCTGTCTTTCCGGCATAACGGCCGTCTATTGGAGAAATAGCACGTAAAGCGCTCATAATTTAGGTTTTGGAATTAAGGCAACAAATATAAGATTCTATGTTATAAGAACGCACATTACGAGAAGAAGTCTTTTTGTTTTAATACCTATATTCGTGAAATAATATTTACAACATATGACCAACTTAGAAACAGCTATAAAAAATTCTGAAACTCGATTTTTCAAAGCTGTGTTTCCAAATACTACAAACCACTACGATACACTTTTTGGCGGCCAAACGTTACATATGATGGATGAAGCTTCTTTTATATGTGCTACTCGTTTTAGCAGAAAAAAGGTAGTAACCGTATCTTCAGATCGTGTGGATTTTAATAAACCTATTCCACAAGGCTCTATAGTAGAGTTAATTGCCAACGTTACTAGAGTTGGCAAAACAAGCTGTACAGTTACTGTTGAAGTTTTTATGGAAGACATGTACAACTACAACAGAGAGAAGGTTGTTAATGGCAGCTTTACATTTGTAGCTATTGGAGAAGACAAACAACCAATTCCTATTTTTGATGGCGAAGATTAGAACTTACCTTAAATATATAGTAATTATTTGTGTAGCCATTTACACGGTTGTACTCTTTGTAAACTGGCGCGTTAACTCAATTGGAAAGCCCTTAATGTATAATGATATAAACAAGGCACCATCAAGCTATACTGTTATTGTATTAGGCGCAAGTGTATATGCAAACGGAAACTTATCTCCTATACTAAAAGACAGAGTTGACACTGCTCATGAACTTTACAAGTCCGGAAAAGCACAGCGATTTTTACTGAGTGGTGATCACGGTCAAGATAATTACGATGAAGTTAACGCCATGAAAGATTATCTAAACGCCAAAGGTGTTCCAGATGAAGTTATTTTCTTAGACCATGCAGGTTTTGATACCTATGACTCAATGTATAGAGCAAAACATATTTTTAAAGTAGATTCTGCAATTGTGGTAACACAGCAATTTCATTTACCTAGAGCTTTATACATTGCTAATGCGCTAAACCTTAATTACAAAGGTGTTACTGCAGATAAAAGAACATACCAATATTTAGAGAGTTTAGAACGCCGCGAAAAAATAGCTAACATTAAAGCTTATTGGGAAGTTCTTATAAACAAAAAGCCCACCTATTTAGGTGAGCCTGTTCCAATTACTGGAGATAGTAAGTTAAGTTATTAATTTACTATCAGTTTCTTTACCCAACTTGCTGTTTCATTATACAAAACAACAGTATAAATACCTGTATCCAGCGTTAATTGCAAAGACTGGTTAGGCGCTATGCTATTCTCCATAACCTTTTGTCCTAAAGTATTGAAAATAGTAATATTTGCAATTTGCTCTAAGCCCGCAACATTAAGTGTTCCATTACTAGGGTTAGGATGCATTACTAGTTGCTCGCTATCAAAGGTATTTATAGACAATGGTGCCTCATAGGGCATACCTTGCATGTTTCCCCAAATATGTTCTACCAATATCGGATCATCAATAAAAGGGTTTCTATTACGCTGCCAAGTATACACAACATTATTTCTGTTTAACTCAAAATCATCTGGAGGATCATTTCGGTGCCAATCTAACAATACGGTTAAGTCTCCTAATTGGAAATCTGTACTATCATCTGGATCACCTTCAACTAAAGTTAATGCGTCATAGCGTACCGCTAAAAACATAACCGCTCGAGCAACATCACCTTGCCAGCTACCTGCATTTCCTGTTGGACCACTATATTGCCCGTAATCTTGGTTACCTCTACTACTATTTTCTGGACCATCTGCAGCTCTTAAACCGTGACCATCAGAAAATGCGTGCCTTAAAGAATCTGGAGCAGTTTGTATAAATACATCCATTCCATCTGCAACTTCATCTACATCTTCAAGCTCTCCAAAATTTCCACGAGACTGAGGATATGTATGCTCTCTATTCCAAAGACCTACACTACTTCCTCCTTGATTTTGAAATTTAATTTTCTTACGTCCTTGCTCTGTGTACAACAACCAAACCTCATTAGAGTTTGCTGGATTTTGGTCTGCATCTTTTAATATGTTTACAATATCGGCATAAGTTTGAGTTCTTACTGTGTTTGGATCTGCTACTATGTCTTGCATTGCTTGTCTTAAAGCATCATCTGCCAAGCCTTCTAATGTATCATAATAACCATCTGGCTGTGTGCTCTGTACCATCCCAAATGTAGGAACTAGAGGAGTTCCCCAAGCAGCCATAGTAAAGTTTACGTCGTTTACAAGTACTTCAACGTTATCAATTAAACGATTATAACCTTCTGGAATAGCGCCTAAATCTATTTCAGCAAACTCATCGCCATCATTAGTATCATCATCTATAAGTTCTATACTTACAGTTGCAGAACTCTCACCTGTAGGAATAGTAAATGATGTTGTTCCTGTAAAATCATTACTATTAAAAGTGCCATTAATTAAGGTGAAATCTAAATTTAAATCATTGTCAACAGGAAATTCTGTTGTAAAAGTGATAACCATTGTCTCTCCTTCTTCATAATCTTCTTGATTGGTAGAAAAAGAAATTCCGTTAAAATCAAAACCACTACCATCGTTTAATGCGCCAGGAGTTGGTGTTGTTACTGTATATGTAGCATTTTCAAAAGTATCACGTTGAATAGACTCAGTTTCATCATTGCCGTTTTCATCTTCATTTATTTGAATACCTATCCCTAATAATGCCATTAATCCAGCATCATCTGCATCATTAGTATCATAAATAAGGGCATCTATTAAGTTTTCAGAAGTAGCTTGAGTTTGATCCGGAAAATCTGTATCGTCTCCTAAATAAACTGCAACGGCATCTGCTCCATTTTGAATAAATGCAGGTGGCACAATTACATCTGGAATAGGTGAAACACCGGTACTTCCTATTAAAAGTAAACCGTTTATATCTGTTGTAGTGCCATCTAAATCAAGTGTAAAATAGCTTCTGTCATCTCCGCTTGCTGAACCATTAAAGAATACCAGCACGTAACCATCTAATGGCGTGTTTGGCATTTCGCTACGTAATTCTACAAACTCCTCATAATCTTGTCCTGGTGTTTGTGTGTCAAATTCGTTTATCACGATAGTCTGAGAAAAACCTAAGACAGATAAAAATAGTGTAAGTACTAAAAGTAAATTTGTTTTCATGGGCTAATTTTTAACTTTGCAAAACTACCATTTACAACCCGTTATCTCGAAAAAAAGCCTACATATAACATAAATTTAATAGTTAAAAATCATAACTATATCATTTCGTTGAAATCCTGTTCATAACCACTAATTTTTCAAGCGAAAAATCTTTAGAAATAGCGTAAATTTGAACTTTGAAAATAACGCGTAACAACTTCCTGATGATTCAGTATTTTCCGACTTCCACAATGACCGTATATGCGGTACAGACTACAAAACAACTTTCTGCAGAAACACTTTCTAAACTACATTGGCTATTTGCAACCAAGCAGCCTGACAGCACCTTGCCTAAAGACTCTCTTACAGGAACTTTTATAGGTCCTAGAGCTGCAATGGTAACACCTTGGAGTACGAATGCTGTTGAAATCACCCAAAACATGGGCATTGAAGGTTTGGTGAGAATTGAGGAATTACTTCATGTAGATTCAAATTACTCAGATTTTGACCCAATGATTTCTCAACGTTTTGAAAATCCTGGACAAGATATTTTTACAGTAAATATCACTCCAGAATCTATCAAGAATATTGAAGATATCGCAAGTTATAATCAACATGAAGGCTTAGCATTAAACGCTGAGGAAGTCACATATCTAGAAAATTTATCTAAAAAACTAGGAAGACCGCTTACAGATGCAGAGGTTTTTGGATTTTCTCAAGTAAACAGTGAACACTGTAGACACAAAATATTTAATGGCACTTTTATCATAGATGGTGAAGAAAAACCATCGTCACTATTTAAGCTTATAAAAAAGACATCTGCAGAGTTTCCTAATGATATTGTTTCTGCATATAAGGATAATGTAGCTTTTATAAAAGGACCTAAGGCAGAACAATTTGCACCGAAATCTCCTGAAAAACCAGATTATTATCAAACTTCAGATTACAATTCTGTTATTTCATTAAAAGCAGAAACACATAATTTCCCAACAACCGTAGAGCCATTTAATGGAGCTGCAACTGGAAGTGGTGGAGAAATAAGAGACAGGCTTGCCGGCGGAAAAGGCTCATTGCCGTTAGCAGGAACTGCTGTTTATATGACATCTTACTCAAGATTAGCAGAGCAAAGACCTTGGGAACAAGGTATGGAAGAGCGCCAATGGTTATACCAAACACCAATGGATATCTTAATGAAGGCCTCAAATGGTGCATCAGATTTTGGAAATAAGTTCGGGCAACCACTTATTGCAGGATCTCTTTTAACTTTTGAACATACAGAAGAAGAACGTGCACTAGGATTTGATAAAGTAATTATGCTTGCTGGTGGTATAGGATACGGTAAAGCAGAGCAAGCTCTGAAAGACACCCCACAAAAAGGAGACAAGATTGTAATCCTAGGTGGTGATAATTATAGAATTGGAATGGGTGGCGCTGCAGTTTCTTCTGCCGATACTGGTGAGTTTGAAAGCGGTATTGAGCTAAATGCCATACAACGCTCTAACCCAGAAATGCAAAAGCGAGCAGCTAATGCCATTCGAGGCATGGTAGAAAGCGAAGAAAACCCTATTGTATCAATTCATGATCACGGCGCAGGTGGTCACCTAAATTGTTTATCTGAATTAGTTGAAGATACTGGCGGTAAAATTGACCTAGACAAACTTCCTGTTGGAGATCCAACACTTTCTGCTAAAGAAATTATTGGTAATGAATCCCAAGAACGTATGGGACTAGTTATAGGACAAAAGCATATTGAAAAACTGCAAAAAATAGCAGAACGTGAACGTTCACCAATGTATACTGTTGGAGATGTAGATGGTAGCCATCAATTTACTTTTGAAAGCAAAACTACTGGCCAAAAACCAATGGATTTAGCTTTGGAAGATATGTTTGGCAGCTCTCCTAAAACTATCATGAAGGATACTACTATTAATAGAAAGTACCATAGTATTGAATACCATTCTGCAGAAGTTACACATTATTTAGAACAAGTGCTTCAGCTAGAAGCCGTAGCTTGTAAAGATTGGCTTACTAACAAAGCAGACCGTTGTGTTACTGGTCGTGTAGCCACACAACAATGTGTTGGCCCACTACAGCTACCATTAGCCAATTGTGGTGTTATGGCTTTAGATTATAAAAACCATCAAGGTGTAGCTACATCTATAGGTCACTCTCCTATTAGTGGTTTAATAGATCCTAAGGCAGGTTCTAAAAACTCAATTGCAGAGGCTCTTACAAATATTGTCTGGGCACCATTAGAAAAAGGATTAACCTCTATTTCTCTGTCTGCAAACTGGATGTGGCCTTGCAATAATCCAGGCGAAGACGCACGTCTTTATGAAGCTGTTGAAGCCGTTTCAGAATTCGCTATCAATCTTGGTATAAATGTTCCTACAGGTAAAGATTCTTTATCTATGAAACAAAAATACAAAGACAGTGAAGTTATCTCTCCAGGTACAGTTATCATTTCTGCAGCAGGACATTGTAATGACATTAGAAAAACAGTTGTTCCTGTATTTAAGAAAGATGCAGGCTCAATTTATTATATAAACTTTTCTCAAGACGACTTTAAATTAGGTGGCTCTTCATTTGGGCAAATCTTGAATAAAGTAGGAAGCAACACGCCTACTATAACTGATGATGCTTTCTTTAAAAATGCGTTCAACACAGTTCAAGATTTGATAAAACAAGATCTTATTGTTGCCGGACATGATGTTGCTTCTGGCGGTTTAATAACTACTCTTTTAGAACTTTGTTTTGCAGACCAAGATCTTTCAGCTAATATAGATTTGACCAATTTAGCTGAAGCAGACGCCATTAAGGTTTTATTTTCTGAAAATGCTGGAATAGTATTTCAAGCTAAAGACAACTCAGTTGAAACAATTTTAAAATCAAATAACATACAGTTTAACACAATAGGATCTGTAATTTCTGGAAATACTATGACCGTTACAAATCATAGTGAAGAATTTAGTTTCGACATTCCAAAACTAAGAGATATTTGGTATAAAACTTCTTATCTTCATGACCAACGCCAAAGTGGTGGCGAGCGTGCTGGTGAACGTTATAGAAATTACAAAAATCAACCTCTTCAATTTAAATTTCCTGAACACTTTACTGGAAAATTACCAAGTATAGATAATTCTAAACCAAGACCTAAAGCTGCTATTATTAGAGAAAAAGGCAGCAATAGTGAGCGTGAAATGGCTAATGCTATGTATTTGGCAGGATTTGATGTTAAAGATGTTCATATGACAGATTTAATTAGTGGTCGCGAAGACCTAAAGGACATTAATTTTATTGCAGCTGTTGGCGGATTTTCAAACTCAGATGTTTTAGGTAGCGCAAAAGGTTGGGCTGGCGCATTTTTATATAATGACAAAGCCAACAAAGCACTTAAAGATTTTTTTAATAGAGAAGACACATTGTCTTTAGGAGTTTGTAATGGTTGCCAATTATTTATAGAACTAGGCTTAATAAACCCAGAAGATGTTCAAAAACCGAGCATGCTTCACAATGAATCGGGTAAGTTTGAGTGCACATTTACATCTGTTACCATTCAAAAGAACAATTCTATAATGCTAAGCAACTTTGAAGGATCTACTCTAGGAATTTGGGCTGCACACGGTGAAGGAAAATTTAGTTTTCCAAATCAAGAATCACACTACAACATTGTAGGTAAATATGGTTATGAAGGCTATCCAGCCAATCCAAATGGTAGTCATTTTAATGCTGCAATGCTTACAGATAAAAGCGGAAGGCATTTAGTAATGATGCCTCACTTAGAAAGAAGTACTTTTTCTTGGAACTGGGCACACTACCCTAACACTAGGAAAGATGAAGTATCTCCTTGGCTAGACGCTTTTATAAATGCAAAAAATTGGGTAGAAAAAAATTAAATTCACATTTAGGTAGGCAAATAATCTTAAAATATTCATAATATTTTCATAATTTGCCATTCGTAAATTATTGAACATACTATGACAGACATCAAAAGACTTTTTGACTTTCCATACTATACTTTAAAAAAATACAATCTTGAAAAAGCACTTGTAACAAAGTATGATGGTAAATGGGTAGCAACATCTTCTCAGGAATTTGTTGACAAAGGAAACCAATTAAGCCGCGGCCTATTAAAGCTTGGCGTAAAACCTAACGACAAGATTGCCATCATTTCTACAAACAATAGAACAGAATGGAATATTGTAGATATGGGTGTTTTACAAATTGGAGCGCAAGACGTTCCTATATATCCTACAATTTCTGAAGAAGATTATGAGTATGTTCTAAATCATAGCGAAAGCACCTATTGCTTTGTGTCTGATGAGGAAGTATTAAATAAAGTAAATAAAATTAAAGCAAATGTACCTTCTTTAAAAGAAGTGTACACTTTCGACTCTATTAATGGCGCTAAAAATTGGGATGAAGTTTTAAAACTTGGGGAAGACAAAGCCAATCAAGAAGAAGTTGAAACGCTAATGGCCAATGTTAAAGAAGACGATTTAGCTACTTTAATATACACTTCCGGAACAACAGGGAGACCAAAAGGTGTAATGCTATCTCACAAAAATATTGTTAGCAATGCATTAGCAAGTGCTACAAGACTACCTCTTAATCAAGGTAATGAAAAAGCATTAAGTTTTCTTCCCGTATGTCATATATACGAGCGCATGTTACAATACCTATATCAATACAAAGGTGTTAACATTTATTTTGCTGAATCTTTAGAAACTATAAGCGACAACTTAAAAGAAGTTCAGCCTCAAGTAATGTCTGCTGTACCAAGACTTCTTGAGAAAGTTTACGATAAGATTATAGCTAAAGGAACAGATTTAACTGGCGTCAAAAAAGCATTATTTTTCTGGGCTGTTGAGCTTGGTCTAAAATATGAACCTTACGGCCAGAACGGTTGGTGGTATGAGCAAAAATTAAAAGTAGCCCGCAAACTTATCTTTAGCAAATGGCAAGAAGCTCTTGGTGGAAATTTAAAAGCCATAGCCTCTGGAAGTGCTGCTTTACAACCAAGATTAGCAAGAGTCTTTAACGCCGGCGGTGTTCCTGTTATGGAAGGATACGGATTAACAGAAACAAGTCCCGTAGTATCTGTAAACGATATGCGTGATGGCGGTCTTAGGATTGGGACAGTAGGTAAACTTTTACCAGATGTTGAAGTTAAAATTGCAGACGATGGTGAAATATTAGTAAAAGGTCCTAATGTGATGTTAGGATATTATAAGGACACAGAAAAAACTGATGAAGTTTTAAAAGACGGTTATTTTCATACAGGTGATATAGGTGAGGTAGATAAAGATGGCTTCCTTAAAATTACCGATCGTAAAAAAGAAATGTTTAAAACCTCTGGCGGAAAATATATTGCACCACAATTGCTAGAAAACAAAATGAAACAATCGCGTTTTATAGAGCAAATTATGGTTGTGGGTGAAGGCGAAAAAATGCCAGCAGCTTTAATTCAACCTAATTTTGAATTCTTAGAAGATTGGGCTAAAAAGAAACATTTTAATATTGGTAGTACCAATAAGGAAATTGCAGAAAATGAAGAAGTTGTAAAACGCATTCAAGAAGAAGTAGATTTTTACAACCAAAGCTTTGGTCATTGGGAAAAAATTAAACGTTTTGAACTTACACCAGACGTTTGGAGTATAGAAGAAGAACACCTCACTCCTACTATGAAATTAAAACGTAGAGTTGTAAAGGAAAAGTACTTAGATCTTTATAACAAAATTTACGATCATAAATAACATAAAATATCACAAAAACAAAAAAACGCTTCTTATCTTTAAAGAAGCGTTTTTAGTTTTTCGCCAAAGTGTTAAATTATATAATTAAAATAAATTTTATTATGCACGCATAGTATAATTTGTTATATTTACATATTCAGAACAATATGAGAGAAAAAACTATTGATTACGTATTAAGAGCTACCTGGATGGCAGTTTCTAAAATGTATAATGAGCAAGCAAGTAAGGTAGATAGTACCATGGCTACAGGGTTTACACTTATAAGTATAGATCCAGATGAAGGCACACCATCAACATCTCTTGGGCCTAAAATGGGAATGGAAGCTACCAGCTTGTCTCGAACATTAAAATCTATGGAACAACGTGGTCTTATAGAGCGTAAAAAAAACCCACTAGATGGTCGCAGTGTCATCATAACGCTTACAGACTATGGTCATGAAATGCGCGAGTATTCTAAAAGCGTTGTCCTAAGTTTTGATGAGGCTATCAATAAAAATATTTCAGATGAAGATTTAGCAACGTTTAAAAAGGTAGCCAATAAAATGCTAGACCTCATCTCTTCAAAAAAAATTTACAACTAAAAACAGCTATTACTAATGGCAAAACGTAGAATAAATAAAATTGCAGTTATAGGATCAGGTATTATGGGAAGCGGTATAGCTTGCCATTTTGCTAATATCGGAGTAGAAGTTTTACTTCTGGATATTGTACCTAGAGAACTAAATGACAAGGAAAAAGCTAAAGGACTAACCCTTGAAGATAAGGTTGTGAGAAACCGTATTGTAAATGATGCATTACAATCTTCAATAAAATCTAAACCAGCTCCATTATATCATAAAGATTTTGCAAGTAGAATTTCTACTGGAAATCTTGAAGATGATATTGCTAAAGTAAAAGATGTAGATTGGATTATTGAGGTTGTTGTCGAGCGTCTTGATATTAAGAAACAAGTCTTCGAAAACTTAGAAAAACACAGAACAGAAGGAACTTTAATTACATCTAACACTTCAGGAATACCTATAAACTTAATGAGTGAAGGTAGAAGTGAAGATTTTCAAAAACATTTCTGTGGGACACATTTCTTTAACCCACCAAGATATTTAGAGTTATTTGAAATTATTCCAGGTCCTAAAACTTCACCAGAAGTATTAGATTTCCTAAATGGATATGGCGAAAAGTTTTTAGGAAAAACATCTATCGTAGCTAAAGACACACCTGCATTTATAGGAAACCGAGTTGGTATCTTTAGTATCATGAGCCTTTTCCACATGGTTAAGGAATTAGACATGACTGTTGAAGAAGTAGATAAGTTAACAGGACCTGTAATAGGAAGACCAAAATCTGCCACATTTAGAACAGTTGATGTTGTTGGCCTAGACACGTTAGTACATGTTGCCAATGGTATATATGACAAATGTGAAGAAGACGAGCGTCATGATCTATTTAAGCTTCCAGAGTTCATAGATACTATGATGACCAATAAATGGTTAGGAAGTAAAACCGGACAAGGTTTTTATAAAAAAGTAAAAAAAGACGATGGTTCAAGTGAAATCCTTTCTTTGGATTTAGATACTATGGACTACCGCAAGAAAAAAAGTGCATCTTTTGCAACGTTAGAGTTAACAAAATCTATAGACAATGTTGCAGATCGCTTTAAAGTTCTAGCAAATGGAAAAGATAAAGCAGGTGAATTTTATAGAAAGAATTTCTCTGCACTTTTTGCATACGCTTCAAATAGAATTCCAGAAATCTCTGATGAATTATATAAGATAGATGATGCTATGAAAGCAGGTTTTGGATGGGAACATGGTCCATTTGAAATTTGGGATGCTATTGGTGTTGAAAAAGGAATAGAATTAATGAAAGCAGAAGGTTATGAACCAGCTGCTTGGGTTAATGAAATGTTAGACAAAGGTGTAAAAGAATTTTACGATGTAAGAGACGGCAACACCTATTACTATGGCATTCCTGAGAAAACACATGTAAAAATACCAGGTCAAGACAGCTTTATCATATTAGATAACATTAGGAAGAACAAAGAAGTCTTTAAAAATTCAGGTTGTGTTGTAGAAGATCTTGGTGATGGTATCTTAAACTTAGAGTTTAGAAGTAAAATGAATACTATTGGTGGAGACGTTCTTAATGGACTTAACCGAGCAATAGATATTGCCGAAAAAGATTTTGATGGTCTTGTAGTTGCCAACCAAGGCAAAAACTTTTCTGTTGGTGCAAATATCGGGATGATTTTTATGATGGCTGTAGAGCAAGAATATGATGAGCTAAACGCTGCAGTGAAATACTTCCAAGACTCTGTTATGCGCTTACGCTACTCTTCTATCCCAACAATTGTTTGCCCTCAAGCAATGACATTAGGTGGTGGTTGCGAAATGACACTTCACGCAGATAAAGTTGTAGCAGCAGCAGAAAGTTATATTGGTTTAGTAGAGTTTGGAGTTGGTGTAATTCCTGGTGGTGGTGGCTCAAAAGAAATGGCGCTAAGAGCAGCAGATACTTTTGAGAAAAACGATGTAGAGCTTAACAGACTTCAAGAATACTTCTTAGCAATAGGAATGGCAAAAGTTTCAACATCTGCTTATGAAGCTTATGATACAGGTATCTTAAAACATGGTAAAGATATAGTTGTGGTTAATAAGAAACGTCAAATTGCAATTGCTAAGCAACAAGCAAGAATGATGGCAGACTTAGGTTACACACAACCTGTAAAGAGAACCGATGTAAAAGTACTAGGTAAACAAGCAATGGGAATGTTCTTAGTAGGAACAGACTCTATGGAAGCCGGTAAATATATAAGCGAACATGATAAGAAAATTGCCAACAAATTAGCTTACGTTATGGCTGGTGGTGATTTATCTGAACCTAACTACGTAAGTGAGCAATACCTATTAGACTTAGAGCGCGAAGCATTCTTAAGTCTTGCCGGAGAACGCAAAACATTAGAACGATTACAACACATGATTCAAAAAGGAAAACCTTTAAGAAACTAAAAAGGTCCTATTAAATTAAGAATCAAAACAAAATCAAACTAAAAGATGAATACAGCATATATTGTACAAGCATATAGAACAGCAGTAGGAAAAGCACCTAGAGGCGTTTTTAGATTTAAACGCCCAGATGAGCTTGCTGCAGAAACCATTCAGTTCATGATGGATAAATTACCAGACTTTGACAAGCATCGTATAGATGACGTTATAGTTGGTAACGCAATGCCAGAAGCAGAACAAGGTTTAAATATGGCACGCCTTATTTCTTTAATGGGGTTAAAAATAGAAGATGTACCAGGCGTAACTGTTAATAGGTATTGTGCTTCAGGAGTAGAAACTATTGCTATGGCAACAGCTAAGATTCAATCTGGTATGGCAGATTGTATTATTGCAGGTGGTGCAGAAAGCATGAGTTATATACCAATGGGAGGTTATAAACCAGTACCAGATTATAAACTAGCGCACAAAGGTCACGAAGATTATTATTGGGGAATGGGATTAACAGCAGAAGCTGTTGCAAATGAATTTAAAGTATCTCGAGAAGATCAAGATGAGTTTGCGTATAATTCTCATATGAAAGCCTTAAAAGCTCAAGAAGAAAATCGTTTTCAAGACCAGATTGTACCTATTGATGTTGAAGAAACTTTTGTAGGTGATAATGGTAAGAAACAAACCAAAACATACACAGTTAATAAAGACGAAGGTCCGAGAAAAGGAACTAACAAAGAAGCTTTAGCAAAACTAAGACCTGTATTTGCAGATGGCGGTAGTGTAACTGCTGGAAACTCTTCACAAATGAGTGATGGTGCTGCATTTGTAATGGTAATGAGTGAAGCTATGGTTAAAGAACTAAATCTTGAACCTATTGCAAGAATGGTAAACTTTGCAGCAGCAGGCGTACCTCCTAGAATAATGGGTATAGGTCCTATTAAAGCTATTCCTAAAGCTTTAAAACAAGCAGGATTAATACAAGACGATTTAGATTTAATTGAACTTAATGAAGCGTTTGCATCACAATCTCTAGCAGTTATAAGAGAGCTAGGCCTCAATAAAGATATTGTAAACGTAAATGGTGGTGCCATTGCACTTGGGCATCCACTAGGATGCACAGGAGCTAAATTAAGTGTACAGTTATTCGACGAGATGCGTAAACGCAATATGAAAGGAAAATATGGCGCCGTAACTATGTGCGTAGGTACAGGACAAGGTGCTTGTGGTATATATGAATTTTTAAATTAATAAACCATCTAGGTTTATTCTTAACAATCTTAATTAAATATGGAATCAAAAGAATTAAATAAAGATATGCTTCGTGGTGGGCAATTTTTAGTAAAAGAAACACCTTGCGAAAATATTTTTACTCCAGAAGACTTCTCTGAGGAGCAAAAAATGATGCGCGACTCTGTTAAAGAATTTGTAGACAGAGAAATTTGGCCAAATAAAGAGCGTTTTGAGAAAAAAGACTACGCACTTACAGAAGAAATCATGCGCAAAGCTGGTGAACTTGGTTTATTAGGTGTTGCTGTTCCAGAAGAGTATGATGGTTTAGGTATGGGCTTTGTAACTACAATGTTAGTATGTGATTATATTTCTGGCGCAACAGGATCTATAGCTACTGCGTTTGGTGCACATACTGGTATTGGTACAATGCCAATTACGTTATATGGTAATGAAGAGCAGAAGAAAAAATATGTACCGAAATTAGCTACTGGTGAGTGGTTTGGTGCCTATTGTTTAACTGAACCTGGTGCAGGTAGTGATGCCAATTCTGGAAAAACTAAAGCTGTTCTTTCTGAAGATGGTACACATTATAAGATTACTGGTCAAAAAATGTGGATTAGTAATGCAGGTTTCTGTAATCTATTTGTAGTTTTTGCTCGAATAGAAGATGACAAAAACATTACTGGTTTTATCGTAGAGAACAACTCTGAAAATGGTATCTCTATGGGTGAAGAAGAAAAGAAGCTAGGTATACACTCTTCTTCAACAAGACAAGTATTCTTTAATGATACTGAAGTCCCTGTTGAGAATATGTTATCTGAGCGTGGCAACGGATTTAAAATTGCAATGAATGCTTTAAACGTTGGCCGTATTAAGCTTGCTGCTGCGTGTTTAGATGCACAGCGTCGTGTGATAGACAGTGCAGTTAAGTATGCAAATGACCGTATACAGTTTAAAACTCCTATTTCTCAATTTGGAGCTATACAACAAAAATTAGCTGAAATGGCTACTGCTGCTTATGTAGGTGAAAGTGCTTCTTACAGAGCTGCTAAAAATATTGAAGACCGTATCGCTATTCGTATGGCAGATGGTGCATCTCACAGTGAGGCAGAACTTAAAGGTGTTGAGGAATATGCAATTGAATGTTCAATTCTTAAAGTTGCCGTATCTGAAGATATTCAAAACTGTTCTGATGAAGGTATTCAAATTTACGGTGGAATGGGCTTTAGCGCAGACACACCAATGGAATCTGCTTGGAGAGACGCTCGTATTTCTCGTATATACGAAGGAACCAATGAAATTAACAGAATGCTTGCCGTAGGTATGCTTGTAAAGAAAGCAATGAAAGGTCAAGTAGATCTTTTAGGACCTGCAACTGCAGTTGGCCAAGAGTTAACCGGTATTCCTTCTTTTGATACTCCAGATTTTTCTGAAGTTCTTTCTGAAGAAAAAGATATGATTGCTCGTTTAAAGAAAGTATTTTTAATGGTAGCTGGTAGCGCCGTTCAAAAATATGGGCCACAATTAGAAGACCACCAACAATTACTTATGAGCGCTTCTAATATTCTAATAAAAGTATATATGGCAGAATCTGCTATATTAAGAACCGAAAAGAACATTAAGAGATTTGGTGAAGACTCTCAAAAAGAACAACTAGCTATGAGTAAGCTTAATCTTTATCACGCAGTTGATGATATTGTTAAGAATGCTAAAGAGGCTATCGTATCTTTTGCTGAAGGAGACGAACAACGTATGATGTTAATGGGACTTAAGCGTTTTACTAAATACCAAAATCAACCTAACGTGGTTGCTTTACGTAAAACAATCGCTACAACCTTAACAGAAGCTAACACCTACTGTTACTAATAACATCTCTTACAGTGTAAAAAAAAACCCAATCTTTTTAAGATTGGGTTTTTTATTTTTTATAAGCTTTAAAATATTACTCTTCTTCAGAGCTAGCTTCGGTTTCAGAAAAATCTGTAACATTATTTTTAACTAGGAGGTTATACCATTGTATCACCTTTTTTATATCACTTATGTATACTCTATCCTCATCATATTCTGGTAATACTTCAGAGAAAAGGTTTTCTAATTCCTTTTTAGAAGACTTGTGAGAAATAGTTTCTTTAGCATCTTCTTTTTCTGCAATTTTCTGAAACACTTCTCTAAGTGGAACTTCTTCAGAATATGTATAAATAGCTATCTCACTTAACATACTTACATTGTTGTGAGCACCTACTGCCATTTTCTTACCATCTACTAAACTTTCTGCAACGAAACCTGCTCTTGTACGTGCCTTTAACTCATATAAACCTGGCTTACCAGAAATTGAAAGAATTTTATCTAAACTCATAAAGTTTTATTTTTTTGGATCGCAAATGTATAATAATAACTGTTATCTCCCTTTCTTAAGATTTGGAAATTTCATTCTGTAATCTACATCTACTTTACCCTTACTAATATTATTAAGTTTTCCTTTTATTAAACGTTTTTTTAATGACGATAGTTTATCTGTAAATAAAATACCTTCAATATGATCATATTCGTGTTGAATAACTCTTGCTGCAATTCCTGTATACGTTTCAGAATGTGCTTTAAAGTTTTCATCTACATACTCAATTGTAATATCTGGTTGTCTAAACACATCTTCCCTAACATCTGGAATACTTAAACAACCTTCACTAAAGGCCCATTCATCTCCAGTTTCTTCAGTAATAACAGGATTAATAAATAGCCTTTTTAAACCGGTTAATTGTTTACGTTCTTCTTCAGTTAACTCTTCATCATCTGCAAAGGGAGAAGGATCTATTACAAATAAACGTATAGGCAATCCCACTTGAGGAGCAGCCAAGCCAACGCCGTGTGCACCATACATAGTTTCCCACATATTCTCAATAAGTTCATCAAGCTTTGGGTAGTCTTTTGTAATGTCCTTAGCCTTTTTCTTTAAAACCGGATTTCCGTAAGCTACTATAGGTAAAATCATAACATTTAAATTCTTGCTTTACAACTTCTATTATCTGTAAAGATAGGTTTGTAAAATAATGGTAGCACTAATTTCGTCTACAAGTGCTTTATTTTGTCGTTGCTTTTTTTTCAAGCCACTATCAATCATAGTCTGGAATGCCATTTTTGAAGTAAATCTTTCATCTACTCGCTCAAACTGCATTGTAGGGAAAACTTTTTTAAACCTGTTTATAAAATGAATGATACGTTCCTCGTTTTCAGAATGGGTACCATCTACTTGTTTAGGCTCTCCAATAAGTACAAGCTCTACCTTTTCTTTTTCAAAATAGTCTTTTAAAAAACTCTCGAGGTCGTGTGTTCTTACAGTTGTAAGTCCAGAGGCTATTAGCTTAAGCTCGTCTGTAACCGCTATTCCTGTACGTTTAGCTCCATAGTCTATTGCTAAAATGCGCGCCATTACTATAATTTCGGCAAATGTAAGGTTTATTGATAAGGGTTGCAATCTTTAGATATTGCTTCCTATCTTTGTTTAAAAATAGACTACTTATGACCAATCTTCAGCAAATAATAGAGCACGCTTGGGATAACAGAGATGCCTTGACCACTACAGAAACACAGGACGCTATAAGAACTGTGGTAAACAAATTAGATTTAGGAGAACTACGCTGTGCAGAGCCAACAGTAAATGGTTGGCAAGTAAATGAATGGGTAAAGAAAGCTGTTGTGCTTTATTTTCCTATTCAGAAAATGGAAACTATGGAAGCTGGTATATTTGAATACCACGATAAAATTCCACTAAAAAAAGGGTATAAAGAAAAAGGTATTAGAGTTGTACCTCATGCTGTAGCAAGACATGGTGCATACCTATCTAAAGGCGTTGTTATGATGCCTAGCTATGTAAATATTGGAGCTTACGTAGATGAAGGCACAATGGTAGATACTTGGGCAACAGTAGGAAGCTGTGCTCAAATTGGTAAAAATGTACACCTTAGCGGTGGCGTTGGTATTGGCGGTGTTTTAGAGCCACTACAAGCCGCTCCAGTAATTATTGAAGATAACGCATTTATAGGGTCTCGTTGTATTGTGGTTGAAGGTGTTAGAGTAGAAAAAGAAGCTGTACTTGGTGCAAACGTAGTATTAACAGCATCTACTAAAATTATCGATGTTACCGGAGATACTCCTAAAGAAACTAAGGGCTTAGTACCTGCAAGATCTGTAGTGATTCCTGGAAGTTATACCAAAAAATTTCCAGCAGGAGAGTTTCAGGTTCCTTGCGCATTAATTATTGGAACAAGAAAAGAGAGCACTAACAAAAAGACATCTTTAAACGATGCTCTACGTGAATATAATGTAGCTGTTTAGAGCACAACCAGATTATGAAAGTTTTAATCATCCAAAAGAAAATGATTGGAGATGTTTTAACAACATCTATTCTTTTTGAAGCTCTCAAAAAAGAGTTTCCTAAAGCACAACTTCATTACTTAGTGATGAAACATACAACTCCAGTAATAAAAAACAATCCTTTTATAGATAGAGTCTTTATTATAGATAATGATAAAGACTCATCTATTACCAAAATTTTAAAAGCTGAAGGTTACGACATTATTGTTGACTCTTATTCTAAGGTTGCAACAGGACTCTTATCTTTAAAAATAGGCGCTAAAAAAAGAATTGGGTACAAAAAATGGTATTCTTGGTTAACCTATAATCTAGCCTATTCGCCTATACCTAAAAGTAAAAATGGTGTTGCACTGGCTATAGAAAATAGGTTTCAGCTTATTAGCTCTTTTGCTGAACAGATTGATTACTCAATAACACCTAAGATCTATATAACAGAAGAGGAAAAGCAAGCCGTGCGAAAGAAAATGGAAGCTTCAGATTTAGACTTTAACAAACCTATCTTTATGCTTAACGTATTAGGTAGTTCTGAAGATAAAACTTATCCTCTACACTATTTTGCAGAGCTAACAGATACAATTGTAAAACACACACCACACGCACAATTACTGTTTAACTATATTCCTAGTCAGCTAGAAAGTGCGAATGCTATTTACGACAAGTGTAAGCCAGAAACACAACAACAAATATTTTTTGATTTGTATGGCAACAGCTTAAGAGAGTTTATAATTCTTACTTCTTTTTGCACAGCACTTATTGGGAATGAAGGTGGCGCAGTAAATATGGCCAAGGCAGTAAACGTGCCTACATTTGCAATATTTTCTCCTTGGGTTCGTACAGAGACTTGGGCAATAGAGAAAGAACACACTACTAATAAAGCCATACACTTAAAACAATTCTTCCCAGAATTATTTACAGATTATAAAAGGAAGGCTTTTCATAAAAGACAAGCAGAATTATACAAGAAATTTACACCAGATTTAATTTCACCTAAACTCAATTCATTTCTAGACAACCTTAAATAGCTAAAAGGTTTTGTATTTTATTTAATTCCGAAATCTGTCTTTGTTTTATTATTTTTTTTAGTCTCAATACGTATTTTCATATTTAAATCGAAAGCATCTTGTGTTACTTTAGAGTTTATAGGAGATAGTTTTAAACACGTAGCGGAATACCTAATTTGTTTAGATTTAATACCATTATTAATTAAACGCTCACCCATTTCCCTTCCTTGATCACCATTAACCATACGTTCATCTACGCCGTTAATTGCTAATAGGTCTTTTTTCCATCCGCTAGAATTATGTACATTCCAAGTGGCGTTTGTAGGAACTACTTTGTTTAATATCTTAGCCTGAATTCCTCTAGCAGTAAGTTTTTGTGTCTTAAAAAATCGCTTTAAGCCTTTAGTTCTCAACCACTTTTTATCAAAACAATTTTGAGTTAGTATATCTTCTTTGGTAATTTCTGCTGAAATATTTTTAGGTAATTTAAACGTTCCTCCAGAAAGAAAATAACCTTCTTTTCTTAGCGCCATATGCTGCTCAACAAAATCTGATTTTGCCACACAATAACCCTCAACCATAATGATATAGTTAGATTGACTATTTACAATAGCTGCATTTAAAACCTGAGAAGCCAAAAGTTTTTTTGATGGCACTATCTGTTTTAAAGCAATATCACTTTCCTTTTTAAACTGAAGTATAAGATTTTCAATTTCAGAAGAAAGACTAAAAGAGTTAGCAATAATTATTTCAAAATCTTTATACGTTTGGCAGCTATAACTCCACAATGTTTTTTCCAACCAGGACATATCGTGGTGAGCATTAATTAAAACCGTAGCACTGTAAGGATGTTTCTTCATAAAGTTTTAATCTGTTGTGCTAACTGTTTATACCGTATTTGGTTTTAATAATTCGTTGTTTTTTGGTCTGGCTTCGTATTAGCAAGTTTGCTTTAAAAGCTTCATCATTCTTATAGGGACGATCGTGATGAAGATGAACGCAAACAAGGCTATATCTAGCCTGTATTGGTTGCACTCCATAATTTACCAATCGCTCACCCAACTCTCTATCTTCACCACCATATTGCATACGCTCATCAAAACCATTAACCGCTAAAATATCTTTTTTCCAACCAGAAACATTACAGCCATCCCAAGTTGCTTTTGTAGTAGTGAAGGTATTTAAAAACCATTCCTTAAATCCAAAAGACGTAAGTTTATTTATTTTAAAGGTCACATCTTGCCCTTTACTTTTTAACCATTTTGCATTAAAACAAGCCTGTTCTTTTATTATAGGAATTGTAATAGTTTCTGAGACTTGTTCATTAAGCTTATAATAACTTCCAGATAAAAAGTGATTATCTCTTCTCAACTCAATATGTTTTTTAACAAGGTCTTTTCTTGGTATACAATCACCATCTGTAAATAGCAGATAGTTTGAGTTTGACTGCAGTATAGCTTTATTTAAAATTTTAGTTTTCTGAAATCCTTGGTCCTTATGCCAAACGTGATTAATCTTAATATTATGCTTTTTAGAAAATTTAGCTAGCATTTGCTGTGTCTCTTCTGTGGAGCCATCATCTGCTATTATGATTTCAAAATCTTTTTCAGTTTGTTCTAAATAACCGTGTAGCACTAAAGAAAGATCTCTTGGCTTATTATAGGTACTTATGATTACTGAAAGCTTGGGTATTGTCATCATTCAAAAATAACTATTTTTACATAGAGAGCTTCAGGGAAATGTTAATCCATTTTTAAATTTTGATGCTAAATAACTTACAACTTCAACAGTCTTGATGATTAAACTTTCTGCAGTCATAATTACATTTAACGAGGCGCTTAATATTGAGCGTTGCTTAAAATCTCTTATTCCTGTAATTGATGAAATTGTGGTTGTAGATTCTTTCTCAACAGATAATACTAAAGAGATTTGTTTAAACTACAATGTTACCTTTATTGAGCAAGAGTTTTTAGGATACATACAACAAAAGAATTTTGCGCTTACTAAAACCTCTTCAAACTATGTGGTGTCTTTAGATGGTGATGAGGCATTGTCTGATACTCTTCAAAAATCAATATTAAAATTAAAATCTAACTGGCAGAAAGATGGTTATTACATTAAGCGTTACAACAATTTTTGTGGGCAATGGATTAATCATTCTGGTTGGTACCCAGATAAGAAACTAAGGGTTTTTGACAAAACTAAAGGTTCTTGGCAAGGTATAAATCCTCACGATTCTTATAAACTTTCTGCTAATTGTAGTTCAGGAAGTTTAGATGGAGACATATTACATTGGAACTATAAAACATACTCCGAATTTAATCTAAGTACAGAGAAATTTTCTACAATTTCTGCATCTTCATACTTCGAGTTAGGAAAAAAAGCACCGTTGTGGAAAATCATACTTAAGCCTACTTGGGCGTTTTTTAATGCCTATATAATTAGACTCGGAATTCTAGATGGCTTTAACGGTTTTGTAATCGCTGTACAAACAGCAAACATCACATTCCTTAAGTACATTAAATTGAGGGAACTCATCAAATTAAAACAATAGTTTACTCTCTATTTTGCCAGAATAAGAAACGCTTCTTTAAACGTCTTTTTCTATAAAACTTCATTTGAAAATCACTAGTTAACTCCCAAAGCGTCTTAAATATTCGGTCTTCTAATTCTCCAGAAAGCTTAGCATACTCATTAGCCATAATGGCAACCATTTCTTTTTTTGGTGTAAGACGTTTCATGTTTTCCATACGATCTTGAAAACTTAGCTTACCAAAAGTCATTCTATTAAGATCTACCAAATAAAATTTGTAATCGCCATTATTTACTGTGATTAATGTATTTCCTGGAGAGTGATCTTTAAAAAACACACCTGACTCATGCAGTTTAAACGTAAATGCAGTAAATGCTCTAAGTATAGCTTCGTGTTGAGGAAAATCTGGCTGCTCAACTAGCTCCCTATAAGTTAGGTCATAGTTAATATGTTTGCATATATAATAGCTATCTAAAAAAGATAACGCATTGCTATTCTGCATATAAGCAACAGGAAATGGCGTCCCAATATTTAAAGACAATAAAATATGGGCATGCTCAAAAGAACGTTGTGCCTTATTTTTTCTGAAGTAGTTATAAACTATACGATTAACAACGTTTGGCGTTTTAAAGGCCTTTACCGTTACCTTTTCACCTTCTAAGTCGAAAGTTTTAAGTGTGTTACGATCACCTCCATAAATTTTATGCCCTTGAGACCTAAAATTAGTAATGAAGTTAAGCAAGGTTGCTTTCTTAGATTGATATGCTTCTGAAACTACTGTTTTCACGACACAAAAATACAACTTTAGTCTGCATAGAAAATAATAAGAGAAACTGTTTCCTAAGATTTAAATAGTATAAAATTCAGCTACATCATACTTAAGGCTTTCAATCTTAATTAAATCCTTAAATTTGACCACACAAACTACTATACTATGCGACATGTTGGGTTAATACCGTTAAAAACGCATTCGGCTACCATTCCAAATAAGAACAGAAAGAAAATGTTGGGCAGACCACTTTTCTGCTGGATTCTTACTGAAGCTATTTACTCCAAATTAGACCTTGTTGTTGTGGCCACAAATGATGAGTGGATTACAAATTTTATAGCAACTCACTACAAATGGACAGATAAAGTAAAAGTTATAAACAGAAGTAAAGCTAGTGAAGAAGGTTCTTTAGAGAATGCTGCAATAGAGTTTCTTGAAAATACTTCTGAGCAGTTTGATAGTTTAAGCCTTTTACTTGCCACTAACCCATTTACAAGATCTAAGGACATTAATAAATGTTTAGAAGCAATTGTAGACGGGAATTCTTCAGCAGTAACCGTTGCTAATACTTTAAACTCAATATGGAACTCTAATGGAGAAGCTTTAAATGACAATGAAGGCTTTCAAGTTGAAAACTCGGGTGTATTCTCAACTACTGTAAACAACCTGAAAAACAACAAATCTCTTTTAACAGGTACTGTTGCTACAGTAGAAATGCCTAAACACGCAACAGCTACACTTTCTAACTTTAATGATTGGCAATTGGCAGAGCTTAGTCTTGCTAATTTATTAATTTCTAATAAAGAAAATAAAAAGATTAAATACCTTGTTTTAGATGTAGATGGTGTTTTTACAGATGGCGGTGTTTACTATGATGAAAATGGAGAAATGGCAAAACGATTTGATATGCGAGATGGTATGGGATTAGAGATAATGAGAGAACAAAATATTCAAGTTGTCATTATGACTAGCGAAGACTCTAAACTTGTAAGAAAGCGTATGGAGAAATTAAAACTTAAACATCTCTTTTTAGGTGCAAAAGACAAATACTCTTTATTAGAAAATTTTATACAAACACAACAAATAAGCAGATCTGAGATAGCTTATGTAGGAGATGATGTAAACGATCTAGCAAACCTTTGTTCTGTAGGCTGGTCTTTTGCACCTAAAAATGCAACAAACCAAGTATTACCTTTGGTAGATGTTGTCCTTTCTAAAGATTCTGGAAACGGTGCAATTAGAGAAGCTACAGAATTTTTATTACAATATAACAACCGTCAATTTAAAGCCTAAAGGCCCAACTATGAAAGAAGAACTAAATAAATGCCTTAACGTATTAAAAAAAGGAGGACTTATACTTTATCCTACAGATACTATTTGGGGAATTGGTTGCGATGCTACTAACTACGATGCTGTTCAAAAAGTGTTTGAACTAAAAAAGCGCGCAGAAAGCAAGGCTTTAGTATGTCTGGTTCATGACTATAAAATGCTTAACCAGTATATTGAGAATATTCCAGAAGTGGCTTATGACATTTTAAAATATGCTCAAAAGCCGACTACCATAATTTATGACAAAGCTAAATTAGTTGCAGAAAATGTTGTGGGAGAAGATGAAAGTTTAGCAGTAAGAGTTGCAAAAGATAAGTTTTGTAATGATTTGGTTAAAAAATTTAAACGCCCACTAGTATCTACTTCTGCAAATATTAGCGGCAAACCATCTCCAAAAAACTTTAAAGAGATAAGCGATGAAATTTTAAAAGGCGTTGACTATGTCGTAAATTTGCATCAGAATAAAAATATGGCGAAACCTTCTGCTATCATTAAGCTTGGTAGTGATGGTATGGTAAAAGTTTTACGTAAATAAGCTTTTCAAATTGCTATATGAATAGCTTGACTTAATGCCTGATACACTTCAAAAAAATTATAAAGACGCCTTAACACATCCCGTTTTTAAAACTATTGCAACAGCTTCTGAAGAATTGGGGCTTTCCTCTTACGTTATTGGAGGATTTGTAAGAGATTTTCTTTTAAAACGAGGTAATGCAAAAGATATAGATGTTGTAACCATTGGTAACGGCATAGCATTAGCTAAAAAAGTAGCTAACCTGCTACCCAACAAACCTAAGGTAAAAGTCTTTAAAACTTACGGTACCGCTATGTTAGAAACTGGCGATATAGAAGTTGAATTTGTTGGCGCAAGGAAAGAAAGTTATTCTGAAGATAGTAGAAATCCAAGTGTTGAGCCTGGCACTCTAGAAGACGACCAGAACCGAAGAGATTTTACCATAAACGCCTTGGCCTTAAGTTTAAACAAAGAAAACTTTGGTGACATTCTAGACCCATTTAATGGTATTGAAGATCTTGCTAATGGCATTATTAAAACACCGTTAAATCCAGACATTACATATAGTGACGATCCTTTACGAATGTTACGAGCTATTAGGTTTGCCTCACAGTTAGACTTTTTTATTCAAGAAGACTCTTTAAATGCAATTACCAGAAATAATGAGCGTATAAAAATAATTACCAAAGAACGTGTTGTTACTGAGATTAATAAAATATTATTATCCACCACACCTTCTAAAGGTTTTGCTCTTCTTAGAAAAACAGAATTGCTACCGCATATACTTCCTGAGCTAACAGCGTTACAAGGTATAGATGAGAAAGAAGGCCAACGCCATAAAGATAATTTTTGGCACACCTTGGAAGTTGTAGACAATATTGCTAAAAATACCGACAATCTTTGGTTACGTTGGGCTGCTTTACTGCACGATATAGGAAAAGCACCTACAAAGAAATTTCATAAGAAAATTGGATGGACATTTCACGGTCACGAGTTTGTAGGCAGTAAAATGGTATACAAACTATTTAAGCGCTTAAAGATGCCATTAAATGACAAAATGAAATTTGTCCAGAAAATGGTATTAATGAGCTCTCGTCCTATAGTAATTTCTGAAGACCATGTTACAGACAGTGCTGTTAGGCGTTTAATTTTTGATGCAGGAGACTACATTGAAGATTTAATGACATTATGTGAAGCAGATATTACAACCAAAAACCCAAAACGCTACAGGCGTTATCATAGGAATTTTGAAGTTGTTCGAACTAAAATAAAAGAAGTAGAAGAGCGTGACCATATTCGTAATTTTCAGCCTCCTGTTTCTGGAGAAGAAATTATGGAAACCTTTAATATTAAGCCAGGTCGCGAAATAGGACAGATCAAGGAATCTATAAAGCAAGCCATTTTAGATGGTAAAATTCCTAATGAATATGAAGCTGCTAAAGCTTATATGATTGAAAAAGGCGAAAGCTTAGGACTTAAGGCACACTAGTAGCTATGTACAGAACATTTCTCAAAATATCACTTATTCTTGTTTACCTTGTAATTATTGCTGGAGCAGTAGTTCGTATGACTGGAAGCGGAATGGGCTGCCCAGATTGGCCAAAATGCTTTGGATATTATATACCACCAACTGAAGAGGCAGAACTTCAGTTTCAACCAAACAGACTATACGAAGAAGGTCAGGTTATAATTGTCGATGAAAGCTTAAGGGTTGCCAGCTCAGATTTCACATCTGGAACTACTTACAACGAGGAGAACTGGTCTACATACGATCGTCATGACTATGCTATTTTTAATCCTTGGCACACATGGATAGAGTATGTAAATCGACTTTTAGGTGCATTAGCAGGTCTTGCAATGCTTATTATGACTGCTTTATCCTTTAAATATTGGAAATCTGAAAAGCACATTACCATAGTTACCATAGTATCACTAATCCTAATGTGCATACAAGGTTATTTAGGAGCAAAAGTTGTTTACTCATTATTAGCTCCAGTAAAAATTACCATCCATATGGTTATGGCATTAGTAATTGTTGCTGTTCTTAATTACTTGGTACACGCTACAAGCACTAAACGCATTGCTCATTTTAAAAGACCGTTTTTTCAAAATTTACTAATTATTAGTATTGTATTCACTTTAATCCAAATCATCCTAGGCACACAAGTAAGACAATTTGTTGACAACCAAATAGACATAGTTGGCTATACAGCAAAGGGACTTTGGCTAAAAGATCCTACTGTTAGTTTTTATATACATCGTACATTTTCTATTCTTGTAGTTCTTGTAAATGGTATGTTATGGTGGCAAAATAGAAAACTAGGTTATGGTTTTCAAAAACTAAACTGGGTATTGATTTTAATTGGGATTGAGATTATATCTGGAATTGCAATGTATTATATAGATTTTCCATTTGGAACTCAGCCATTACACTTAATTATAGCAACTGTATTATTTGGAGTACAGAGTTATATCCTAATGGAGTCTTTAAAAGCCACTAAGCTTCCTAAGATTGCAAAGTCTTAAATACCTAAAAGACTAAAAAAGGTTTAAAATCTTAATATAAGTTTTAGGCTTTCAATTTATTAATGATTTAAAAAAGGTTTAATTTTACTAAAAATTACAAACTGACTATGAGCACAAAAACTGAAAAAACAATTTTGTTGTCTGATATGATTCGCTTTAGAAAAAGTAAAGAAGCATTAGACGATTTAGACTTTACGTTTTTTGAAGATGTTGCAGAAGCACTAGAAATCTCTAAAGACGAATTAGAAGTTATATACGAAGGCACAAACTCTCCTACTCACCGTAAGGTATCAACAGAGCGTATCACACATTTTCATAGACTTTTATTAGCTATGGATATAGACAAAGAACCATCTACTAAAGATCTTGAAAAAGCTAAGAACTTTGGTTTTAGAATGGGCTTCCACGAATCTGCTATCGAACTTGTGATGGATAGTATGGGAGATTACCCAAATAAAGTACATACGCCAGGTGCGTTTCTTGAGATTTTCTCAGATTATTATGACAACGAGGAAGAGGAATAGTCTTTCTTTAAAAAAAACAAAAAGCCTCCAAAATTGGAGGCTTTTTGTTTTATGATTTAAATTTTTCTGCAAGTTTATTTAAATGTGCAATATCTCGTTCATTAATAATAGCACGTTGGGAGTCTTCCAATAGCGTTAAAGCTTCTTTATTAATAATATCATCATAATCCTTATGTGGTGTTGGCTGAATTTTTAAATACTCAAACATTAAAAATAGCTTTTGCACTACAGTAATATCTTGTTTGCAATACGTTCTTATAGATGCCATAACTTGATATAACAACTCTTCTAAATCAATAGTATTTAACTTTACGAGTGGTGTTTCATCTTTTGTTATTATTGTTTCATCTCGCTTTCGCATACGTAATGCAAACAACTCAGTAAGATAATCTATAGCATTAAGTGCTGTTCCAGGATCATTAATTCCAGGAGACATTGCTTTTACAATAATCTCTGTAATTTGTTTAAACGCCAAGGCATAATTATCTGCAATTAACTCTCCTCTAGAAAAATTAAAATTCGCTCTTATATCATCTGCCTCCTCATCGGTAAGTTCATTTTTACTTTTAAAAGCTGGAATGTTATTTAACACAAAAATACCTTTAACAGGAAGAATATGAAGACGGTTATCGTTCTCTTCACAGTGATCTAGTAGATTATTCATTGCTATGTTTTGAAAATAACCACTTTCCTTAATATTATATTCATACCAGTCTTCTGTGTCTTCAAAATCTGGTAGTTCCCCTTTATCATGTTCTGCATCAATCAGTTTTAATATTCTGCCTTTAGCTAGGATGAAGATGTTTTCAAGTATATTATTTATTTGAATACTTTGAGAGATATTGTGAATAAAGAAGATAAATGCGCAGATACAAACAATGGTAAATATGATGGACAACAAAATAGCTATTCCAGGCAAATCATATTTATCTCCAGAAGGCTCTATGGCAAACAAAATAAAGATGCTATATAGAATGGTTGCTAAGTAAATACCTAAAATTATCTGATGAACTTTATCTGAGATTAGTCCTGGCAATAAACGTGGCGAAAAATTACTAGAAGCCTGACTAAGCAAAAGCATAACCATTGAAAAGCTAAACACCATCATAGAAATTAATCCACCAATACACGCACTTATAATAGTTAATGCGGTATCTCCATCTTCAACTAATAACTGTGGGATTTTCTCAATTAGTGTTCTTGAAATTCCTTTCTTTTCAAGGAATAACATTAGGAAGGCAAAGTTAAAACCAAAGAAGGCTAACAATGTGGGATAAAAAGCAATCTTACTTTCAATAGTATTAAAGAAAGAAATTAGCCGGTTAAAGAGTTGTTTCATTCTTTAAATGTCTCACTATATACATAGAAAACGAAACACATTAACCTTTTTACAACAATTTTAGACAAAATGTCACCTTGTTTGTATTTAAAACTGCCGTAATGTCATAATAATTGAGTTGGTATCTATATTGCTATATACCTACTGAATTTAGATTACAAATTTTTAAAACACATATATTATGACACTTACAAAAAGAACAGTAGACAACAATTGGTTACCATCTATGATAGATGATATGTTTAAAACAGATTGGCTAGGTGGCACAAGCAATGTAAATAACATTGGTGTAAGCATTCCTGCAGTAAACATTATGGAGAGCGATGACGACTTCTCTGTATTAGTTGCTGCGCCAGGAAAAACTAAGGAAGATTTTAATATTGAGTTAGATAATGATGTTCTAACCATTTCTTCTGAAGCCAAAGAAGTTAAAGACAACACTAGTGAAGATGGTAAGTTTACCAGAAAAGAATTTAGCTACAACAGCTTTAAAAGAGCATTTAGCCTACCAGAGACTATAAATAATCAAAACATCTCTGCTACTTACGAGCAAGGCGTTTTAACGATTACATTACCTAAAAAAGAGGAGTCTAAGGTACAGGCAAAACGTATGATAGAGATATCATAAGTTAAAAAGCTTCCCAATTATGCGAGCCGTTTCATCTCGCGGGAAGAATTGGTTTAGTTAGTTACGAGAACGGCATCAAATAATTTGGTGCCGTTCTTTTTTTATTTAACGGTTACCAAGTGGGCTCCAAACATAAATGAGTCCTGCAAGCGCTCTAGCTTGTCATGAAATAGAGTTGAACTCATAATATATTGACATTTGGGAATACTTTCTGGTATGCGGTTTACCAAAGACAATTGAGTTCCTCTTGTCAAGAACTCAGCATCATCTATAATGTACATTTGCAATTGCGTAACATTTATTCCAGTTCTCTGAAAAAGCTCTGTTAGTCTTTTTGGAGTAGCAATAACAATATCTACACCATCATAAATTTCATCTTTTTGATGATCAAAACGCTGCTCATCATAAGCCAAATACAATCTTAAATCTGTTGGTTTTAAAAAAGGAAGAAATTGTGATTCTAGCTCTAAAGCTTTCTCTTTGTTCTCCACAATTATTAATGCTCTAGGCGCATCTTCAAAAGCTGATTTTAGTTTTTGAATAACTCCTATAATTAATGCAGTGGTTTTACCGCAACCTTCTGGACCAATTCCAAACAGATTTACACCACTTTTAATTTTAGAAATAGCTTGTTTCTGAAATTTTGTAGGCGCTATAAATTCCTTTTCTGTAAGGACTTGCTTAATTGAAGGTTCTAATTTTTTAAATGACAAGTTGTATGTTTTAATGAGTAAGGTACAAACCTAAACTTTTTGATTCTCTTTTTTCTGCTGCAGCATTTTAATTTCATCTCTAAACCTAGCGGCTTCAATAAAATCTAATTCTTTAGCAGCTTTTTCCATTGCTTTCCTAACCTCTCTTATGCGCTTGTCTAGCTGATCTTCTGTAAAGTAAGCCACTTCTTCTTCCGCAGCTTTTAAAGTCGGTGCTTTTTCAAATTTATAAGGTTCTACTTTTTTACCTGCCAATGCACTATCTATACCTTTTTTAAGAGCAGTTGGTGTAATGTTGTGCTTGGTGTTGTAGTTTATTTGTTTGGTTCTGCGGTATTCGGTTTCATCTATTGTTTTTTGCATACTGTCTGTAATCTTATCTGCATACATAATAGCTTTACCTTCTAAGTGTCTTGCAGCACGACCAATAGTTTGGGTAAGCGATCTGTTGCTACGCAAAAACCCTTCTTTGTCTGCATCTAAAATTGCTACTAAAGACACTTCTGGCAAGTCTAATCCTTCTCTAAGAAGATTAACACCTACAAGAACATCAAAAATACCCTTTCGTAAATCCTGCATTATTTCTACTCGCTCCAAGGTATCTACATCACTATGTATATACCTGCAGCGTATATCTATTCGAGTTAAATATTTCACTAACTCTTCTGCCATACGCTTAGTAAGCGTGGTTACTAATGTACGCTGATCTTTATCTACACGAGTTTGAATCTCCTCTATTAAATCATCTATTTGATTTAAGCTTGGGCGCACTTCAATAATTGGATCTAATAATCCTGTTGGCCTAATAACTTGCTCAACATAAACACCATCTGTTTTCTGTAGTTCATAATCTGCTGGCGTAGCACTCACATATATCACCTGATTTTGTAATGCTTCAAACTCTTCAAATTTTAAAGGTCTGTTATCCAAAGCAGCAGGCAACCTAAAACCATAATCTACTAAGTTTTCCTTTCGACTACGATCACCTCCATACATTGCATGTACTTGCGGAATAGTAACGTGACTTTCATCTACAACCATTAAATAATCTTCCGGAAAATAATCTAACAAACAGAATGGTCGTGTTCCGGGTTCTCTGCCATCTAAATACCTCGAATAATTTTCTATACCAGAGCAGTAACCTAATTCCTTAATCATTTCAAGATCAAAATTAGTACGTTCCTCAAGACGTTTTGCCTCTAGGTGTTTCCCTATGTCTTTAAAATATTCGGTTTGTTTTCCTAAGTCTAACGCTATGTTGTCTATTGCTTTATGTAAAACATCTGGCGAGGTCACAAACATATTGGCAGGATATATATTTAAGCGCTCATACTTTTCTATAACAGTATTTGTCTGCACATCAAACTGCTCAATATCTTCTATTTCATCTCCAAAGAAATGTATTCGAAACGCATCATCTGCGTAACTTGGATAAACATCTAATGTGTCTCCTTTAATTCTGAAGTTACCGTGATTAAATTCTCCAGTTGTTCTACTATAAAGACTTTGTACTAACTTCTTGAGCAATTCTGTTCTAGAAATTTGCTGATCTCTTTTAATAGAAATAACATTTTTCTGAAACTCAACCGGATTACCAATACCATACAGACAAGAAACTGAAGCTACCACAAGCACATCTCTCCTGCCAGATAATAATGAAGAGGTTGTACTTAGTCTTAACTTTTCAATTTCTTCATTAATTGAAAGGTCTTTTTCTATATACGTTCCAGATGTTGGTATAAAAGCTTCTGGTTGGTAGTAATCATAATACGAAACAAAGTACTCAATTGCATTATGCGGAAAAAAGCTTTTAAACTCTGAATATAATTGTGCTGCCAATGTCTTATTGTGCGCCAAAACTAATGTTGGGCGTTGCACTTCCTTTATAACATTTGCAACGGTAAATGTTTTACCCGAACCTGTTACACCAAGCAATGTAGAATATTGTTCATTTTCTTCAATATTAGACACTAATTGTTTTATTGCACCAGGTTGATCTCCTGTTGGCTTGTACTCAGATTCTATTGTAAACTTCATATCTTAAAATTACAGAAAAGATTATCTAATCAAGCTAAAATGACTGCGGTATTGGAAGCCATCTATAAATTCTGCTAAAAACCAGTAATCTGAAGCAGGCAAAGCCTTGCCATTAAACGTACCGTCCCAAGCAGATGCTGCAGAGTTTAGGGTAGTTAACAATTTACCATATCTATCAAAAATATAGATATGCTTCACTACTGGATTATTTCTATCTGCATTTAGCACACTCCATACATCGTTAAAACCATCACCATTTGGCGAGAAGAATTTTGGAAAATTAAGCACTCCAAAAGTAAACGGTGTGGTTCCACAAAACTCACTTCTCACAAATACGGTATGTTGTCCAGGTTCAACATTTTCAAAAACATTAGATTCCTGATACGGTCCACTACTATTATCCAATGCATAGGTATAATTTCCTTGCCCTTGTGCGTTAACCGTCACCGTTTGATTAGGGAAACCTCCACTTAAAGAAATTGAGATTTGTGCAGTAGAACCTTCTACAACTGATATTGTACGCGTTGCAGCACAACTTAATCCACTAGCATATGTATTTGTTACCGTAACAGTATAATCTCCAGCATCTGTTACAGATATCGTTGGTGTTGTAGCACCGTTAGACCATTTGTATGTTGCGTTTGCATTTGCCTGTACAACTCCAGCATCCAACATTACACTTGGTGTTTGACCGTCTGCACATAACGGCAAAATTTCATCATCTATTAAGATAGGTGTATCTCTTGAGAATAAAGTGACTTGTGAATTTTCGTAACACTCACTTGCATTTTCTATTACAACAATTAAAGTTTGCTGGTTTGCAGTTTCATTTATAAATGTTGTCGTAGTTATCTCGTTTGTACCACTTGCAGCATCATCTGTCGTCCTAAAATAACTATAGGTAGTGTTTGGCATTGTTTCGGCATCAAACAACGCGTCTATCTCGGATATCTGAAACTCAGAAAAACCGTTTTCTCCACATACTTCATAGTCTTGTGGCGGCACTGTTGTTGCTGGTGTTGTGGTTAGTAATACTTCTGCAATAGACACACAACCAGATTGATTTCTTACACGAGCATATACAATTTCGTTTGGTGTAGAGTTTTCGTATTGTGACGGATTTGTAATTTGACCACTATTCATTTCTGCAGTTTCCAATGTTGGAAAAAACATTGTGATTTGAAGGCTATTATCTCCATTTATAACTTGTGGCTCTGAGCTAAACAAACTGTATACAGCAATACCATTTGCATTAACATCACACTCTGTAAGTGTAGCATTTTCAACGTTTGGAGGCGTATCATACTCGACTATAATTTCGTCTTCTTGTGAACACCCATTACCAATACTAACCTCAACACGATAGGTACCAGGTTGCGATACTAAAAATTCATTAGAGACTTCTGGTTGTAATATATTATCCTGAAACCATCTGTATGTATAAGTTTCTCCAGGTGGCGCCTCAATAGCAGTTAAAGTTGTTTCTTCATCTGTACACAATGCCATATTGTTAGAAATTAACAAGTCTGGTCCTAAATTTACGTTTAACCCAAAGCTGTTAGCTTCAAGAAATACAGCAGAATCAAACCTAAAATTACCTTCGTCTGCAATTACTAATTTTATGTGGTATTGTGTATTTGGCACAACATCTGTTTCTGCAGTAAGTACAGCTGTTTGTCCATTAAAATTTATAGGTGCATTGTTGCCGTTAAAACTTCCAAAAAACTGTTCATTAATTGCAGGACAGGCTTGTTCTCCATTTTCTATAATCTCTGGCCTTACAGTAGTCACTAGGACAGGTGTGTTTGTTCCAGGAATTAACGCAATGTTTTCATATTGACCGCCAACAGGTCTTATTAAGAATCCGAAAGCATCTGAAAAATTACATGTTGATGAATTGTTTGCCCTGTATTCTTCTGAAGCAAAAATATACCTAAAGCTTAAGCTACTTGACAATGGCGTAAAGTCAAACTCTATTACAGTGGCATTAATTGTATTATTAATGTTAAGGGCATCTTCAAGATCTTGATCACCATTCCAGCCGTTTGCGTCATCATCGCTTAATGTGGTATTTGGACCTGGCACATTATTTAACCTGCCTGTACTTAAAACTACACCTTCCTCAAAAGGAAAACTGCCACCATTATTTTGAAAATAACCGTAGCTTAAATCTTGTGAAAATTGACCACTTACCGTATTGGTTACCTGAACATTTTCCACACAACCCATACCTACCAACACATCTTCAATTAACTGTTGCGATGTAAAAGACTGAGCATCTACACTAATATTTTGCGCATTGGCATAACCTAGACACCAAATGGCACAAATAAAAAGAAATAATTTATTGGGCACTTTCAATTTTTTTTTGCAAAAATACAACCTAGAATGTAGATTCTATGCAATTTAACAGGAGATTATAATCATTAATCATCGGGTTAAATACACCCAACCAACTTTAGTATCTGTTTTTTCTGGGTCTAATTGTAGCCAATAAAAATAGGTGCCAACTGGTAAACTCTTTTTACCTATTGAAGGCTGATTGCTAAAGCCGTCCCAATCTGCTGTGCTTTTATTTCCTTTATACACCAGCGTTCCCCAACGGTTATAAATTCTTAGCTCATAGTTTTCGTAGAAATTGTCTAATCCGGCTATCGTAAACGTATCATTGGTTTGGTCTCCATTTGGCGAAAATCCTGTAGGCACATCTATATCGCAGTTTTCTGTAGTAACCCTAAAAGTTTCAATAACAGAGCAATTCTCAAAACTAGGATTAGTAATGTTAACATATACTGTACGTGGTAATGTTTCTGTTTGAAACGTTGGATTAAGACCTATAGCATTTTCTTCCTGTTCTGCATCTTCTAGTGAAGTATAAAAAGACACAACTGCATTGGGATTATCATTCTCTATTTGCATTTGAATTGCACTAAAATTAAAAGCCACACTATTAACATTCTCAAAATCACAACTTGTTACATCTTGTATTGCAACAGGTACTGGTGGCTCCACAACAGACACTTGAAAGCTTGAAGTAATGGCACACGTTGGGTCACTAACAGAAAAAACACTATAGAAAATGGTTTGCAAAGATTCTGTTATTTCGAAATCTGAAGGGTTTAAAATAGCATTAGTAGAAGCTTCAGCATCTTCTAAAGTTAAATAATAAGTTACCTCAACATTGCTTTGATTTCCTATCACATCTATTTCTTGTTGTGTAATATCTAAAAACACGGTTTGTCCTGAATCACATAACTCTACATCTAATGCTTCTGTAACTATTGCAGGTAGCAATAACTCATAAGGTGCTTCATCTATATTATTTAGCTCATTACTTTCTGTAACTGTACCTTCACCAAAACCATTATCATCAACAGATGCAATTACAGTAGCAGTGTTTGGGGTATTTTCAGGAATCATAACAGAAATTGAATATGTTTCACTACCACCAATAGGAATGTTATTTTGGGTTTCAGATGTTGCCACCAACTCATCTTCTATATAAAAAGCAATTGGTGTGAAGGCAGGCAGAACATCTGTACTATTGCTATTAAAAACCGTGTAATTAAGATTCACAACTCTAGAAAAACAGTCTCGACTAATAGTATTTATTGCTATTGTAGCTTCTGGCAGCTGACTGTTTAATACTGTAATAACATTATTAATCATCACAAAATCTTGACCACTAGTAAGAGAAATCTCAGCACTTTGATCCCCTATTTCTATATTGTTCTGCAGGTCATATACATCTATATCCATATTATATAGATCTTGGTTTCCCGTAAAACTATTTGTGCCATTAAAAGCATTTGTACTAGGGTTTAGTGGTGGATTACCTATTACATTTCCATTTATCCTTAAAGATTCATTTACCGCTAAAGCCGAGTCACCTTCCCAAGCTACAAAACCTATTTTTGCACCTTCGTTATCTAAAACATTTAAATTATTAAGTGTTATGGTGAGCTCATCTGGGACACTTTGTAATCCGTCATAAATATTTACTTGATTTAATGGCAATACATCATTTTCATACACCACAACTATTGCCCAACCAGCAAAATTTGTTCCTGAGGAACAGTATGGTCCTATAGCATCAGTAAGATCTAATTGACTTAAAGTATAGTTTCCTGTTCCCGTATTAATTATTTGATCTGATACATCTGCAAATGCAGCAAAAAACTCCCGAGTAGCATCTAGGGAATCACTAAACGTACGTTCTGCAGTTATCTCAATATCGTTAAGCATTACGTTAAAATCACCACTACCAGAACCAGCCCAATATAAGTACGCCGCTATTATTTGAGAAGAATCATTTATTGTTAGAGTTGCAGAAGATTCTGTATTAATAACACAAACACCATTAGCACCATTTTCAAATTGGTTCATGGTATTTCCTATAGCTAAATAGTCATAACGCCCATTAAGTTGCTGCAACAAGGATATATCTTGCGCATTGGACATTAAAGAAACTAATACTAAGAAAGTTAAGATGTACCTCATAGACCAAATTGGTCTATAAAGTTAACGTTTTAGAGTAAAATTAGATCTGTATTGTGTACCATCTTCTAAAATAATTTGAAACCAATAATCTCCGGATGGCATAGGATTACCATTAAAATTACCGTTCCAGGAACCTGTTCCTGCAGCAAAAGATTTTAGCAATTTACCGTAGCGATCAAAAATATTTACTCTGGCATTGGCTTCGCGTTGTCTTGATACACCTACTAGTCTCCACACATCATTAAAACCATCTGCATTAGGCGTAAAGAATGTCATAAAACCTAGAACACCTATATCTAACCGAGCGCTAACACCACAACCATTTTTATCTCTCACAAAGATGTCATAAAAACCTGGTGGCACATTTGTAAATGTTGGGTCATCTTGAAATGGACCACTTTCAGAGTTTAGTGCAAACTCATAGTCTCCTACACTTTCTGTTCCCAAGTTGACCATAATTGTATTTTGCTCACTAAAGTCTGAAATCTCGAACGTGATGTTTTGCGCTTGGTTTGAAGCGGTAATAGTAAATGTTTTTTCATAACTACAACCAGTAATCGTGTTTGTGATTGTAACTGTATGAGTTACCAACTCTGTTGTAGAAATAGAAGGTGTTGTTTCATTACTTGGCTGCCATACAAATGAATAATCTTGTATCTCGGAAACTGGTATACCAGAGTTAAGTTGCACTGGTTCTGGTAAATCTTCTAAACAATAGATTATCTCTTCGTCATCTCCAAACTGAGAAATTGAGAATAGTTCAATTTCAAAACTTGTAGTATCAAAACAGTTTCTGTTATTAGTGTTTTCTACTCTTGCATAAATAGTTTGCAAGCTTTCTGATACTGTATAATTTGTATTAATAGGGTTTAAACCATTTTCTGCATCTGCTTGATTACTGTGGTAGGTCACCAAGAAGTTAGGATTTGTTTGTCCCGTTAAAATCTCTGCATTTTGAGCACCTAAATTATATTGTTCCTGGCCATCATTATCCTCATCACACAAACTTATACCCATAGGCATAGTAGCTTCAGGAGTTTCATAATAGGTAACTTCTGCAACACCAAACAATGGGCAATCGCCATTGTTTAAGTCTATCTCTAATCTGTAATTTTCTGTATAAGGTAAGGTTTCGCCATTATTTGGTCTGGAAATTTGCAAAGTATTATCTGTCTCTCCAGCAATTAAAACATCGTCTTTATACCAGACATAATTAACACCAGGAATATTTTCTGTTACAAGTGTGTAGTTATCACTTTCACATAACTCTAAATGCTCCTCAGTATCATCTGTTGAGGCTGTGTTGTTAATTATATTTACTTTGCTCGTTAAAAAAGACTGTATAAACGGTGGCAGTCCTAGCCTAGCTTCACCTCCTTGAAGGTTAATTGCGCCACCAGACACATCTGTTGCAAAATTTACATCGTTCCCTAATTCTTCAGGGTTATTAATAACCATTAAATTGTTTGAGCCGAATGAAGACACATAAATTTTCCCATTTGGCGCTAATTGCATAGAAAATAAAGAACCACCACCAGAAGGTCCAAACAACTCAACTCTTGAATTCGGAATATTAGAAGCTGTTAAATCCCATTGGTGTAAGGTTGAAAATAATTCTGGTGAGCTCATTGAGGCAAAAAGTCGTTCTGAGTTTGCTGAAAACTCAACTCCATATGCTGAAGCACCTTGATATAACTCCTGATTATTAGAAACTACACCTGTATTTCTATCAAAATCATATAAATACACACCACCATCACCTTCATCTGAAACATTTGGAGGAAAATAAGTAAATGTATTATGCGCAACTGCTATACGGTTTCCATCTGGAGAAGCTTTCATATAACCCAAAGCTGCTCTTCTGTAATTTGATGTTGTAACAGCTGGACCTACTTCTGAAATTACTGGAGTAGTATCCAGACCACTTGAGTCTACCTTAAAAGCGTAAAACTTATTTATAAAATGTGTAATTACCCAAACTTCACCACAAACTGCACCTCTTACAGCAGTGACTTTTTCTGAACATTTAAATTTGGCTTGATTATTAAAATTTGGATTGAAGGTTTCTAACTGAATATTTTTTTCTGAAGCTACAACATCTCCCAATCCATTATTTAAAGACATATCTACTACAGAATATGTAAATCCATTATTAAACCCATCATCTATATTTGGAACACCATCATTTACATCTGTATAATTACCGTCTCCAGTAGGGTTACCATTTTGGAGTGCTGGACCTTGTCCTGGAAATGCAGCTGCGTTGTCGTGATGAGGCTCATCTACAGCAAAAATGTAATAAATACCATCTAAACCTGGATGCGGTACTATTAAGGCACTCGAAGTACTAGAAGGATCTCCTAATAAACCTTGTCCAGTGTTGTAGTCTCCATTAGACATCTTTTGGTGGTTTCTGTTCCATACAGAACGCCCATCAGAATAAAATTGAAGATTTCCATTAACATCTGATATGGTTGAGCACCCTTCGGTGGTTACCAATCTTCCATCTGTTAGTGCACTTGGTGGTGTAGTATTAAATGTAACTCCAGCATTACCACCAAAGTACCAGTTATTTGCCTCACCTTGGGCATGCAGAGTTACCCCTAAAAATAAGGAGCATAAAATTAAGATATATTTTTTCATAGCAAGTTTCCAAATATATCAAATAATTACGTTTATAGGTCTCGCTTTTTAAGTAATCCTAAAGACATCCATACAAATAAGAATATCCAAACAGATACTATAATAATTTGATACCAGTGAATATCATAATCTTTGGTAAACGCTTCTCCTAACTGGTTGGCTGCAGATTGAACTGCTCCTAGTCTCGAGAATGGCTCTTTTATTAGATTAGACATTGCCTCTAAAGGAAAAAACTGAACTATAGACTCTGCTGTGTTTGAACCTTTAAAAACCTGAAATTTCAATAAAGCATAGATAATACTTTCTGCTATCCACCACACGAAAAGAAATCCTAATGCAAAAGCAGAACGCTTAACCAATACGCCTAAAAACATACAAAAAGAAAAGAATGCAGTGAGCTTAAAGAAATATGCCAGTAGGTAATCCATATCTCTTATAATGATGCTAAACTCTGTATAGTCTGAAAAGAAAGTTCCTAAAACAACAGATACCAAGAATACAAATACAGTTGAAATTAAGGCAAACACCAATACTGTATAAAATTTAGACAGCACAAATTCCTTTTTGCTCAACCCATCAATAAGGTTTTGTTTTAAGGTACGGTTACTATACTCATTACTCATCATAGATACAATTACAATTGCTAAAAACAATTTGAGCAATGCAGCTATGTAAGTGTTAAAATGCCATATAAATGGAAAATTGAAAATTCCTTGATCTGCAATTCTAAAATTTACATTTCCGAAATTAAACTCAATTGAAGCTATTAATGCTATAAAGGTGATTAATATAAAATAGATGATACTTAAGACACGTGCACTTTTGCTATATCTTAATTTTTGAAATTCAATATTTAAAAGTCGTAACATGTGGTTTAGCTAATTTGGTTTGTCAATTGTAGGAATTGTTCTTCTAGGCTTTCTTTTCTTTTATTTAAGTGAGATAACACTATACCATTCTCAAAGCATAATTTATTAAACTCAAAAGACTCCATCGGTTCATTTAGGAATGCTATAAGCAATCCTTCTTCTTTCTTTATTGAGCCGAAAGCTGTGTTAGTTTTTAAGAAAGTTTCAAGCTTTGTAGTATCTTCTGCTTTAAGTTCGAAAAATCCGTGACTTGCATTCATTTCATCTACTCGTCCAGAGTAAAGTTTTACGCCTTTTCTAATTATAACCACGTGAGAGCATACTTTTTCAACCTCATCTAATAAATGAGACGCCAGTAAAATGGTAGTGCCCATAGATGCTATTTTTCTTATAATCTCTCGTATTTGATGAATTCCTTGAGGATCTAATCCATTAGTTGGCTCATCTAAAATTAAAATTTCAGGATTATTTAATAACGCAGATGCAATTGCAAGACGTTGTTTCATACCTAAAGAAAAGGTGCTAAACTTACTGTTTTTTCTGTCTAGAAGGCCAACAATTTCAAGCTTCTCATCAATATTTGCGTGCTCTACATTTTTAATCTTACAAACCAGTTCTAAATTTTGTTTTGCAGTCATGTAAGGGTAAAAGTTAGGACGTTCTATAATTGCTCCAACTTTCTTCAAGGCATTATGTGTTGTCATGTTACCATCAAACCACTGAAACTCTCCAGAAGTCTTATTAACAACATTTAGCACGATACCCAAAGTAGTAGATTTTCCGCTTCCGTTTGGGCCTAGTATACCATACACATTACCTTTTTCAATTGTAAAAGATAAATCGTTTACTGCTTTTACAGGTCCAAAATGCTTGGTGAGATTGTTAAGTTTAAGAATTGTTTCCAAAATAATATAGGTTGGTTTAACTGTATGACGTCCTACTTGTTAAATTGTTACAAGTAAGGTTTTAGGTAAAACTACAAGAAATTATAACGCCTCAGCAAAATTATAATAAGAGATTCCGTACAAGATTATTAGCATTAGTTTATTATTTAAGTATTGATATTTAAAAGAATTAATCGTATTATTTCAAGATGGTAGAGGAAAAATTAATGTCTAAGAAAAAGCCTACGTTTCCTATAAACGAAAAGCTACAGGCGTATTTAGAAAAGTATAGCAGAAGCATAAAGATTCCTGTGTTTTATGATGATCTTTTAAGGTTTCAAGGGAGTGTTGTTGTCTATGACCAACACGACGAAGACACCTATTGGGTACGTTGCTATTACGCAGATTATGAACGTGATAGCATAGATGAAAGTTTAAAGAAAATTTACACCATCTTACATTCTGATGGTAGTGACGACTCCTTTCAATATTTAAATATCGATGCTATAGATTATTGTACGTTTGGAAACTCTAAGCCATTTAGAATTAAGATTAGAAATGTTTTAAATGATAGTTTTACATACTTTTATGTAAAGAAGGCAGATGCCTCTAGAATTTACGGGCTAGAGTTTGAACACCTTCTNTCTCCTCATCGAATTACATTTTTAGTNTATAAGGANACCTTAATTGAAGAACACATTGCAGGAATTCCTGGAGATGTTTTTATACAGAATGAGCTTCCGGAATGTGATGATCGCGCAAAAACACAAATTGCAAAACAGTTTGTAAAATTTAATGAGCGCTGCATGATTAGGTTGCTTGGCGATATGAGAAGTTATAATTATGTAATTGTACCAACTCACGATTTTGATCACGTAGAATACCAAATTCGCGCTATAGATTTTGACCAACAATGCTTTGAAGGCAAACTTAAAGTGTATAGACCACAGTTTTTCAAAGAAAATTTCACAATGGTTGAACTGGTGACAGACCATCTTGAAAACACCTCTATAGAGCAATATATTAAGGAAGAACGTTCCCTTATAGCAAAACGAATCATCTTATCTAAAGGCCGCTATAGAGAGCTTATGAGATGTATAAACAGTGATAACATTTCTAACAAAGAACATGTACATAAACTTAGAAAAGAGCTTTTAGATTTCACAAAGGATGTTAAGTTTAAACGNGCAAGATCTATGGGGCAAATATTAAAAACAGCTTTAGAGTTTGTGAAACGCAATTACGAAGATGTAAATATGCGCACTAAAATAAATTAATAGTNTAAGCTAATCTGCTTTTAAAATAGCATCACAGATAATAACGTTATCTTTACCGCTTCAAAAAATAAAACACAATACATGATTGCTTCCCAAATTACCTGGAATCCTTCTGAAGGTATCGACCTTGGTTTCTTCGTTATACGCTACTATAGCTTAATGTTTGTTATTGCCTTTACTATTGGCTGGTACTTAATGAAACGTATATATAACAGAGAAAATGTATCTCAAGAAAAACTAGACTCTATATTTATATATACAGTAATAGCCACCTTAATTGGTGCTCGATTAGGACATGTTTTATTTTACCAAACAGAATTACTTTGGGAAGACCCTTTAGCAGTTATACTACCAATACAAACACAACCTGAGTTTAGCTTTACAGGCTTTAGAGGCTTAGCAAGTCACGGTGCAGCCATTGCGGTAATTATAGCTATGTATTTTTATGCTAAGAACGTTCTTAAAAAACATGTGTTATGGGTGTTAGACCGTATTGTTATGCCTGTAGCAATTGGTGGTGTTTTTGTTAGATTAGGAAACTTCTTTAATTCAGAAATGATNGGTAAGCCAACCAATGGCGATTATGGTGTTATATTTGCTAAGTATGGTGAAACCTTTGCGCGTCATCCAGGTCAACTATATGAAGCAGCTGGCTATGTTATTGTGTTCATCATTCTAATGTTAGTGTATTGGAAAACAGAAAAGCGCAAGCAAACTGGTTTTATCTTTGGTCTCTTTTTAACCTTACTTTGGTCTGTAAGATTTATTGTTGAATATATAAAAGTAGAACAAGTTACAGGTCGTGAAGATTGGGTCTTAGGATTAAANACTGGCCAACTNTTAAGTATACCATTTATAATTGCTGGTATTTATTTTATGTTTTTNTATACNCCTAAACACAAAACTACGGTCTAATGAAGTTTGCATANATATGCNTTTTAAGCTTAGTNNTTATAGCTTGCAAAGATGAGCCAAAACCAAGTATAAGTGTTGAAGAACCACAATTTAAAAAAGAAGCTGAAGCATATTTAGTAAAAGCTACAGGTGATACNCTTACATCTNTAGATCTTGAGNTTGCAGATGATGANTACCAACGCCAAACTGGCTTAATGTANAGAAACTCGATGCAAGACAACCAAGGTATGCTCTTTGTTTTTCCTGATGAACAGTTGCGCAGCTTTTATATGAAGAANACACGNATACCTCTTGATTTACTTTTTCTAGATGAAGACTATAAAATTGTAGATTTTCAGGAAGATGTAAAACCTATGAGTGAAGCTTCATTACCGTCTAAAGTTCCTGCTAAGTTTGTTTTAGAGTTAAATGCAAAACAATCTGAAGCATTACAACTAGAAATTGGAGATTATCTTTTATTGAAAGATTAAACGCCCTGTAAAAAACTCTTCAACCTCAACAATAGGTGGTTGGTTTACAGAAATAACATCTCCTGTACTTCGTATTTCTCCACGTATAGACTGTTGTGGGTTTACAATAAATTTATTTGTACCTCGATGCAGNACACTTAAGTCTTGCACTATAAGATTTGGTGCATCTANACGACCATCGCCGCCATAAAAATTGGCCTGCATAGTATTAACAGTTCCAGACAGAAAGTAGTTTGTAATATTGTTGTTAACAAGTATGACTGTATCAGATTCAAGCTGNAGTATAAAATCGCCATCTGTATTAAATTCATCTTCATTGTTACCATCTTCAGANAACAAGACAAGNTTAGGGTAATCTANAACACCTATNCTTTCTAATGCATAACCACTACCGTTTCTAATACTTACTAAATTTGGAGAGGTTACAATAATTTTAACCTGCTCAAAATCTCTGAAAATATTACAACCATTTTCATTTTCTAAAAACAAAGTATTATCTACAACACTAACTTTTACATCATCAATTAAGTTTTCTCCAGTTTGAATTAAAACCTGTTGTTCTGGCCCGCTTTTCACAAAGACTTTAGTTCTGCTATTAGAAATAAGTTTGTCAAAAAACGGCACTTCGACTATTTGCTCAACAGCATCACCTTCAGACTTAAGACAATCATCTATATTCTTAGGGTTACACCCNAAAACAGTAATTGCTATAATAATTAATAGGAAGTGTTTTTTCATAATCTGTANCCTATTGAAAATTCTGCTGCTTCAGCTTTAGCACCATGAGAGTGTACACTTACACCNGCAAAAATGTGTTTTCCAAATTCACGCTGTAACCCTAATCTATTATAAACTCTGCCTTCAAAATCNTAAGGNTAATAAGCATANTATCCTAATTGAGATATAAATGACACTTTATTAAATGTTAGTAAGTGTCCTACAAAAACACCTACTCTATTGGAGTCTTCATCTCCTTGAACACCTAGTTCTGGATAAGCTACAGATCTAAATTTTATTAAACTTTTAAGCATAGGAGATATAAATACTTCTGCTCCTGCTTGAAATGTACTTTTTCTATTAATCTTTTTATCTGCATAAGCAGAAATAGTGTAATGCATAAATTGGCCTAAACCTATAACATCACTAGAGTTTACACCAGTCCTAAATGCAAGGTTATAATGTATAGGCTCTGTATATTTTTCTTTTTCACCTTGTGGTATGTATTCCGGAAGCTCTTCGTAATCTAAATTGTAATTAGCACCTACATTAAANACCCAAGTATTTGTGCTGTTATTTGGCGCCTTAAGATTAGCGTTTGAATAATGAATTATTGAAAACCCTGCTTGTAGTCCTAAGCCTTTATAAATGTTTTCCTTTTTATAGTTACCCATGATGTAGGTAGAGCTTAAAATAGATGATCCGTAGGCATTATTCCTAAAGTTAGATTCTTGGTCGTACGGGTTTGTGTTATAAGCAGCACCTTGACCAATACGCATCATTAAATGCCTATTAAAAAAATAAAAGTTAAAGTGTGCGTACACACCGTAGCTTTCTCCTAAAAACGTGTTTCCTAAATCTTGATAAATAAATGAGTAACCGTAATCTGGACTGTTATAACGTCTAGACCAATCCTCTAAACCAAATGTTTTAGTGTTATAACTTAAAATAACACCTTTTTGATGCTCTGTAATAAGATGTTGAATATCCGGATTATGCTCTAAGATTGTACCGTAAAAATAATTTACATCAAAAGAATGGTACTTTTTTGGNGTGTCTTGTGCATTTACAAAACTTACACAAAACAACACGATTACTAAAAGATACCTATACTGCATAATTGGGTTTACTCTAACAGTTACGAAGAAACAAAAATTAGGGTTTTAACCAACTGAGATTTCTGTATTTATTTTAACTAGTCTATAAAAATTACACGACCGGTATACAGTTCCTGTATATCCTGAATATCTGGACTATTATAACTATACACATTACCACTACCTCTTAACTCGGCTGTTAAGCTTTCCTGAGGGTTTATGTACATATGATTGCTGCTTACATGTCTTATCGAAACATTTTGAGCTATTAAATCTCTAGCTTCGAGTCTTGGCAACTCATCTGAGAAGCTAACATTTAAATTAGAAGTGGTTCCGTTTAAATAAAATACACTTGANCCGTTTGCGACAATAGAGACATNTTGNGCATTAAGTGTTANATGAAAATCTCCATTCTTACGAAGATCAAATCCTGGTATTACTAAACTTNTTAAACGTAGTGTTGGNTAATTTAATATGCCTTCACTTCTTATTTCATAAGAGGATCCATTTATAATGTCCTCAATATTTGGAGAAGTTACTATGAGTTTGGTAATTCCATAATCTCTAAATAAATTACACCCATTATTATCTCTAGCCACTAAAGTTTCATTATCTAAAAACACCTCAACGTCTGANCTNAGATTTNCTCCTGTTTCTAAAATAACCTGTTGAGANTGCCCNTGTCTTAGCAATAATTGTACACCTTCTTCTATCCTAATTTTATTAAATCCTGCCAGAATAATTTCCTCTTGTNGCAATTGTCCTTCGGTNTGAAAACAATCATTTGCATCTTCAGAACTACAACTATTTAATAAAACAGTTGATGAGCCTAGTATTATAAATGATATTAAGTATTTTACGATCTGCTTCATAATCTATATCCTAAACTAAATTCTAATGCTTCTGCTTTTGCACCGTGAGATTTTACAGAGATAACACCAAATATGTGTTTGCCAAATGTTCGCTTTAAGCCTAACCTGAAATAAACTGGACCTTCAAAATCATATGGGTAATAATAGTAATATCCTGCATGTGTAATTGCAGAATACCGCGCAAATTTTAATTCGTGACCAATAAATACGCCTGCACGTTTATAATCTTCATCTCCTGTTGCTTGGTTTGGAAATGCTATAGATTGGTATTTAATTTCCTCTTCTAAAAATTTAGAAATAAAGAGTTCTGTACCTAAAACCAGCCTACTTTTTCTATTTAAAACTTTATCTACATATGCAGAAAAAATATAAAACGGATAGGTGCCGTGACCAACTTCGTCTCCTTCATTAAATCCGGTTCTAAACGCAAAATTTAGCTTTAGAGGTTCTGTATATTTCTCTTTAACCTTAGGCACAAAGTTTGGCACGTCTTCTTCATTAAACGTATATGTTGCCCCAACATTAAAAGTTAATGAATTTGTGCTTGTATTTGGTGATTTTATTGAAGCATTAGAATAGTGAATTACTGCTATTCCCGATTGTATACCAAAACCGCCCCAAAATGGTTTTGACTTATAATTGAGCATTAAATATGTTGAACTTAATAAATGAGACCCATAAGCTCTATTTCTAAAATTATCTTCTAAATTAAAGGGATTAGTATTATAGGCTATTCCTTGCCCTACCCTAAGCATGAGGTTACGTTTTAAAAAGTAAAAGTTATAATGACCATATACTCCAAAATTATTACCAAGCTCTTCACTTTTCATATCTTGATAAGCAAATGAAAATCCCCAATCTGGATAGTTGTAACGTGACTCCCAAGAATTAGCTCCAAAAGTCTTTCTATTATAACTTAATATTACGCCTGTAGGATGACCTTTTATAAGATGACTTATATCTTTATTGTGCAGAAGTATTGAGCCATAAAACACATTTGCATCAATCTCATGTACAGGTTTGTCCTGAGAAAAAACGTGGAACCCACAAATAAGAAACACTAAAAGTAAAAGATTTTTCACGTGACAAAAGTAACGCAAAATGATGGTATGTTTAGAAGGAGTTACTCTATAAAACCAACTGCTGCAGTATTATTTGTATGTTGATCTATTAATATAAACGCACCATTTTGTTTGTGTTCTGTGTAAGCATCACTATAAATAGGCTTATTTAACTGAAGACTAACTGAAGCTAAATCATTCATTTTTAAAGATTTCACTGTATTATCTTGGCCAGAAAAATCTGGTTCAATTTTATGGTTTATTTGTTTCACCTTAGCAAGTACTTTATTTACACCATGTTGTAACACATACTTAGAACCTTCTTGTAATGTATTGGCATCCATCCAAGAAAGTGTTGCGCTTAACTGCTTTTCAACCTTCGGCGCTTTATTTACTTTTACTAACATATCTCCTCGACTAATATTAATATCGTCCAGAAGTGTTATAGAAACAGATGCTCCAGATAAAGCCTCTTCATATTGAGTATCATATTGATTTATGCCTTCTATTTTAGAAATTGTTCCTGAAGGCATGACCATAACAGAATCTCCTACCCTAAAAGATCCACCTTTTACTTTTCCTGCATAACCTCTATAATCATGATAGGCTTCTGTTTTTGGTCTAATAACGTACTGAACTGGAAAACGAGGTTGAACATGAGAACCTTCATTATTAGGCTGTAATTTCTCTAAGGCATTTAAAACAGTTTCACCTTTATACCAAGACATAGCCTCTGAAGGTTTAGCGACATTATCTCCTTTTAAAGCACTTATAGGCACAAAATTAATTTGCTGACTTTTAAAACTACTTTTCTCAATTATATCATTAAAAGATTGTTTAATCTCTGTAAAAACAGACTCAGAATAATTTACTAAATCCATTTTATTAACTGCTACAATAACATTAGAAACCCTAAGTAAATTATTAATGAAGAAATGCCTGTATGTTTGTTCACTCACACCATGTCTAGCATCTATAAGTATTATTGAAGCTTGAGAAGTAGAAGCACCAGTAACCATATTTCTAGTATACTCAATATGTCCAGGTGTATCTGCTATAATGTAACTTCGGTTTTCTGTTGAAAAATAAATATGAGCAACATCTATAGTAATACCTTGTTCTCGTTCTGCAACCAAACCATCTGTAGCAAGAGAGAAGTCTAAATAATCGTAACCATTTGTTTTACTTTTTTCCTCGATGGCCGCTAGCTTGTCTGTTGTAAGAGATTTTGTGTCGTATAACAACCTACCTATTAACGTACTCTTACCATCATCTACACTTCCTGCTGTTGCTATTTTTAATACATCCATAGTATGTTGGCTCATTACTAATGAGTTTTTCTTTTAAAGTTGATTTGATTTTTTTTTTAGAAGTAACCTTGCTGCTTGCGTTTTTCCATTGCAGCTTCAGAACGTTTATCATCTATTCTAGCGCCACGTTCTGAAATTGTTGACGCTTTTATCTCTTCAATAACAGAAGTTATAGTTGTAGCCTCAGAAGCTACTGCTGCCGTACAGCTCATATCGCCTACAGTTCTAAAGCGAACCATACGTTTCTCTACTGTTTCATCTTTATCTCGAAAAACAACATCATCATCAACAGACCAAATAAGGCCGTCTCTAACAAATGTTTCTCGCATATGTGCAAAGTAAATAGTAGGAATGTCTATTTGTTCTTTAGCTATGTAGTTCCACACATCTAACTCTGTCCAATTTGAAATAGGAAATACACGTACATTTTGACCATGGTCTATCTGTCCATTAAGCATATCAAACACTTCAGGTCTTTGGTTTTTTTCATCCCATTGTCCAAAATCATCTCTCACAGAAAATATACGTTCTTTAGCTCTTGCTTTTTCTTCATCTCGCCTTGCGCCACCAATACATGCATCAAATTTATAGTCATCAATAGCTTCTAAAAGAGTATTGGTTTGCAAGCTGTTTCTACTAGCATAACGGCCTTGTTCTTCTTTTACTTTTCCTGCGTCTATATCATCTTGAACATGCCTTACTATTAGTTCGACACCTAGTTCTTTAACAAGGTTATCTCTAAATGTTATGGTCTCTGGGAAGTTATGACCCGTATCTATATGCATTAATGGAAATGGAATTTTCCCAGGATAAAATGCTTTTTGAGCTAATCTTACTAAAGTAATACTGTCTTTACCTCCAGAAAACAACAGTACAGGTTTTTCAAACTGCGCAACCACTTCTCTAAAAATATAAATGGCTTCGTTTTCTAAAGGGTTTATTTGCGATGTATCTTTTATCATCTCTTAAAATTATTTATGAAGACCACATTCTCTATTTTCCAAAACCTTTGTAGGATCGTAATAAATGTGTTCATTGGGTAGATTGTGAAGATTTAAATAAGTGTCTAAATCTTCATCAGAAGAATTATAAAATGGACTCACTTTTACAATACCATTTGCATCTTGAGACACCATATCTATACTGTCTCTAAATGCTGTTTGACCTTTTCGTAAGTTGGTAAACCAAACATCTGGCTGGTGTTCTTGCATTGCTCTTGTAAAAGGCTCTAGCTTAACTTGCTGCGTAAAAAGCTTATGATTAGGGTCTGAAATATCTGGAATTCCCATAACTATATTTCTATAGCCAACTGTTTGTTTAGGAACATAAAGCTTGATATTTAGGTTTAACCTATTTATTAAATAATCTGCGTGCCTATATGTGTCTGGAGTATTATAACCCGTATCACACCATATAACATTAATATCTGGCTTTACAGTTGTTACAGCATGTAATATAGCAACCTCATATGGTCTAAAATTGGTTGTAATTACTGGGTTTCTTGAGTTACCTATAACGTAAGAAATAATTTCTTCTGTAGTTTTCCCTATTAAAAACTCATTTATTTCTTCAATAGTCTTATTCATTTTTTCCCCATTTTATTTGATTCCACGCACGTTCATGAAAGAAATACAACACCAGTTTAGAGATTAACTCTATGCCTCCTATTGAAAATGCAAGAGCTAATGTTCCTGTAATTATATAGGAAACCACAACCGTAGTTATAGTTCCTAGAGCACGCCAACTAAATGTTTTTAAAATACTTCGTTTTATATTTTCCTTTGGTAAGCTAGAAGCGTTTTCTACTTCATAAACATCTGCTTCTCCTGTTGTATAGTCTACAGTTTGACTCATTTTAATCTATTTTTACTATTACCCTATAGGATTAGTAGAGTATTATGCAAACTTAGTATTTTTATGTAGAACAGAAAACAAATGACTCTCTTTAAACTATTAGGTCTGCTAAAGATTTATTGTTGAAGATATCTAGAGTACTATCTCTAACTTCAATCATGAGTTTATGTACAGAACACGCGTGTTCATCTGGGCAATCATCACATTTTTCATAATAATTTAAGCTTACACAAGGCACCATTGCTATTGGACCTTCTAACACTCTCATTACATTCACCATAGATATATCTTTGGCTTCTTTAAGTAAATAATAACCGCCACCTTTTCCTTTTTTTGAGCTTAGGATGCCGTTTTTCTTTAAGGTAAGTAATATACTTTCTAAAAATTTCTGAGAAATATTTTCTGCTTCAGAAATAGTAGCGATTTGAACTGGCGCCTGATTTTCTTGTTTTGCCAAGTGTGTTAGCGCCTTTATCCCATATTTAGTTTTCTTAGAAAGCATATTACAAAAGTACACAATTCTTACACTAAGCTTCAACCAATTTAAAAGTGTTAAGCTGCTTAGCTATTTTTAATATATCTGTTAAGATACCTCTAGCTGTAACGGCACTTCCAGCGCCAGCACCTTGTATAACTAATGGTTGTTCTTTATAAGATTCAGAATAAATTTCGATGGCTGCATCTGCTTCTCTTAGTTGTCCAATTGCACTTGTTTTTGGCTCTAATACAAGTTTGGTTTGCAAGGTGCCATTTAAAACATCTAACTCTCCAATATATCTAAAGACATGGTTTGCTGATTTTTTTATTTTTAAATCTGAATAGTAACTATCTAATTCATTCAGCTTTAAATTGAAGTCATCCAAATAGTGAATTTCTTCTAATGAAGAAGGTAACAGAGACTCAACACCTATGTCTGAAAGTTCCTTTTGTAGTCCTATTTCCCTAGCTAAGATTAGTAATTTTCTGGCTACATCTTTTCCAGAAAGATCTTCCCTAATGTCTGGTTCTGTAAAGCCTTTTTGCTGTGCGCTTTGCAGCACCTCAGAAAACAACAGTTGCTTCTCTGAAAATGTATTGAATATATAACTTAACGATCCAGAAAACACACCTCTTATTTTATGGATTTGCTCGCCACTGTCTGAAAGCCTTCTTAAGGTTTCGATTATAGGCAAACCTGCACCAACATTAGTTTCATAATTAAAATGCGTCCAATTATTTAAGATTGTTGTCCTAAGAGAATTGTAATAGTCTAATGATAATGTATTAGCAATTTTGTTTGCAGTTACAATATGATAGCCTTGTTGAAAAAATGATTTGTAATGTTTTACAAATTTTCTGCTTGCTGTAGCATCTACAATTATAATATTACCAAGCTCCTCTTTTTGGATATAGCGTATAATATCATTTATTTTATAAGGAAAACCAAAAATCTCAAAATCGGTTTGCCAATTGTTTTTAATGCCATTTGTTTTAAAAAAAGCTGTGGTAGAGTTTGCTATAATTGGAATCTCTAAATTTAATCCTTGCTTTAAAGATATAGTAGCGTTTGTAGCTAGAACTTGCTTAATTAAAGTGCTACCAACATTACCTATTCCAAACAATATGATGTTTATGGTTGTGTTCATGAGTTTTAGTTTCAAAAATTGGTTTTAATATGTTTTGAAGTTGTGCTGTTTCAATTAAAAATGCATCGTGACCGTGAATGCTCTTTATTTCAGAAATAAACACATTATCCTTCTCTGTACAGAGATCTATATAGGTTTCCCAAATGTCTTCTGCCAAGAAAAACAAATCAGAATCTACACTTACAAGATGAATATCTGCTGAAATAACTTGCGATAAATCTTTAATAGAAGTGTAATTTCTAAGCACATTAGCGGTAGTTAACAGGTGATTCATTAATTTGTAACTGGCTAGTTGAAATCGGTTTTGCAATAGGTTTCCATGATACGAGAGCCAATTCTCTACTTTAAAAATTGAATCTTCATCTCTTTCTCTTTCAAACTTTTGTTTTAACGATCTTGGTGTTCTATAAAGTGTCATAGCATGCAACCGAGCATCATAAATTGGATTGGTTGAGTTATTAAGAATACTGTCTTGTATCTTACAATTTGCAAGCAACCAATCTGTGGCTTTCCAATCTGTTGCTATAGGTATTATATGCGCAATTTTTATTGCTTTTAAAGCTGCTAGCTCCCAAACCAGTTGGCCTCCTAAAGAACCACCAACCACTGCAAACAACTCATTAACACCTAAATGCTCTAAAATCCTAACTTGTATTTTAGCAACATCTACAAGTTGCCAATCCTTATAGTTTTTTATAGCATAATCACTGTTTACATTAAAGCCATTACCTGGAACATCTATACTTAAAATGGTAAACCTTTGTGTGTCTATAACTTTGTTATCACCCACTATTGCAGACCACCAACCTTTTGCTCCTGTTACATTTGAGTTGCCTGTTAATGCATGATTAATTAATACAATAGGTGCTGTTCCTAAAGCTTTACCAAATTGTTGATAGGTGGTTTTCACTAAAGTTTTCGACCCAGATGTAAGCTTAAAATCTTCTATTATAAATTCTGATATCATTTTCCTAGAGTTTCAAAAATTGTAAAGCAACCTCAACCACCACAAATGATGGTTGAGGCATTTATAGCTTTAAAGAATTTTAAATTAAATGGTATTGTTAGTCTTAATGTCCATTTAGACTAAATGCTTCAGCAGAAACCTTGGTGTCTAATTTTTGAAAAGCTTGAATTAAATCAGATTTCAAATCATCTAAATGCTCTAAACCTACACTTAATCTTATTAGATCTTTTGTAACTCCAGTAGATTCTTGCTCTTCATCTGTTAGCTGTTGATGAGTAGTGCTTGCAGGATGTATTATTAAAGATTTAGAGTCGCCAATATTAGCTAACAATGAAAATATTTCAGTTTCATTTGCTATAATTTTAGCACTGTTATAACCACCTTTTACTCCAAAAGTTACAACGCCACTTTGGCCATCTGGNAAATATTTTTTTGCTAACGAATTGTATTTGCTAGACTTAAGTCCTGGATAGTTAACCCAAGTTACCTCTTCCTGTTCTTGAAGCCAAGTTGCAAGATTTAGTGCATTTTTGCTATGCTTTTCAAGCCTTATCTCTAAAGTTTCTAATCCTTGTAAAATTTGAAAAGCGTTAAATGGACTTAATGCTGCACCGTGATCACGCAAACCTTCTATTCTTACTTTTGCTATAAATGCTGCTTCCTGCAATGCATCGTGATACACCAAACCGTGATAACCTGGTGATGGCTCTGTAAACTCTGGAAACTTCCCACTAGACCAGTCAAAAGTTCCGGCATCTATAATAACGCCTCCTAATGCAGTACCATTTCCGTTTATGTATTTTGTAAGCGAGTGAATAACAATATTAGCACCATAATTTATAGGGTTTAATAATGCTGGAGTTGCCACAGTGTTATCTACAATTAGTGGNACTTTATAAGCTTTTGCTTNAATAGAAATTGCTTCAATATCTAAAACATCTAGTTTTGGATTTCCTAAAGATTCAATAAAATAAGCTCGTGTGTTTTCCTTGGAAGCTTTCTTAAAATTCTCAGGATTTTGGGGATCTACAAAAGTTGTCGTGATACCAAATCTTGGCAAGGTGACTTTAAGTAAATTGTAAGTGCCGCCGTATAACGAATTTGAAGCTACAATATGATCTCCAGCTTTTAAAAGTGTAAGCAATGTTGTATTAATTGCTGCTGTACCAGATGCTGTGGAGACTGCAGCAATACCACCTTCAATATCTGCTAGTCGTTTTTCAAGAATNTCATTTGTCGGGTTATTTATACGTGTATAAATAAAGCCTTCTTCAGATAGGTTNAACAAATTTGCAGCGTGGTNTGCATCTTTAAAAACATAACTTGAAGATTGGTAAATAGGAACCGCACGAGTGTTTCCGTTTGTTGNTGTGTCGTGCCCNGCGTGCAACGCTTTGGTTGCTAAAGATTGTGTACTCATTTTTCTAATTTTTGAGTTAAAAATAAATTGAACCCAAAGCCAAAAAGCTCTCGAGAGCGCCTTGATAGAAAAATGTTAAAAAGAAAAAATAGCCACATCCCAGAAAGGGATTGGTTGTGGGTTATCTATCTGTACAAACCAGAAATGATTGGCTGTACTGTAGAATGTAGCACCTTCTTTCTAAGTGAAAGGGTTGCTAAGGCTTCATAGGGTCTATTCCCTCAGCCTTTCTTGATAACATCTTCAATAAAAGTTTGAACTTTGAGCTACAAAGATGAAACGCAAACACGACATAACAAAATTTTTTTGAACTTATTTTCATTTTTGAANATNTATATACTACGTATATAAAGTTTAANTTTANNNGAGAAGNCTTATAACTATCGCTGCATCATTCATTTCTATTAAGACAATTAAAGAGATTAAATCTTATTTCATACTTTTGCATCTCAAAACGAGGAAAGATTTGACTGATTGCAACCTCGATTTCTGTTTTCAAAAACAGTAACACTTTGATTTTTAAGTGTTTTAAAATGCTAAAGCAGTATACTTCAAAATCCTATTAAATTAATAGGATTTACTGTAAACTCCTTACGGCAATCTCGTCAAATCTTCTGTAATATAATTTAAAACTAAGATTACGTTTATGGCGTATTTATTTACTTCAGAAAGTGTTTCTGAAGGACACCCAGATAAAGTGGCAGACCAGATTAGTGATGCCTTATTAGATAATTTTTTAGCTTTTGATCCAGACTCTAAAGTAGCTTGNGAAACCNTAGTTACAACAGGGCAAGTTGTACTTGCTGGCGAAGTAAAAAGCGANACCTACTTAGATGTGCANCATATTGCACGTGAGGTTNTTAACAATATTGGTTACACCAAAGGTGCATATCAATTTAGCGGTGACTCTTGTGGCGTTATCTCATTAATACACGAACAATCTCAAGANATTAATCAAGGTGTNGATAGAGCTAACAAAGANGAGCAAGGTGCAGGTGACCAAGGAATGATGTTTGGTTATGCTACCAAGGAAACAGAAAACTACATGCCNTTAGCATTAGATATTTCTCATAAAATCCTTATTGAACTTGCAGCACTAAGACGTGAAGGAAAAGACATTACTTACCTAAGACCAGATGCAAAATCTCAGGTTACTATTGAGTACAGTGATGATAATATTCCGCAACGTATTGATGCTATTGTTGTTTCTACACAGCACGATCAATTTGATGAAGATGAAGTAATGCTTTCTAAAATAAAGGAAGACATTNTAAACATCTTAATACCTAGAGTTAAAGCTCAAATGCCAGAATATGTGCAACAGCTTTTTAATGATGATATNACNTACCANATTAACCCTACTGGAAAGTTTGTAATAGGTGGTCCTCACGGAGATAGTGGCCTAACAGGTCGTAAAATTATTGTAGACACGTATGGTGGTAAAGGTGCTCACGGTGGTGGTGCTTTTTCTGGGAAAGATCCTAGTAAAGTAGACCGAAGTGCAGCTTACGCAGCAAGACATATTGCTAAAAACCTTGTGGCTGCAGGCGTTGCAGATGAAATACTCGTACAAGTTTCTTATGCTATTGGTGTTGTAGAACCAACATCTATTTATGTTGATACTTATGGCTCTAAAAATGTAGCGCTTACAGATGGTGAGATTGCCAAGAAAGCTGCCGAAATATTTGATATGCGTCCAGCTGCAATCGAAAAACGTTTAAAACTTCGTAATCCTATTTATTTAGAAACTGCAGCTTACGGTCATATGGGTAAAGAACCAAAAACTGTAACNAAAGTATTTGAGTCTCCTTACTCTGGAAAAATTACTAAAGAAGTAGAGTTATTTACTTGGGAAAAATTGGATTTTGTTGATAACGTAAAGAAAGCGTTTAACCTTTAAGTTCAATTTTATTTAGACTTTTAAAAACCATCTGTATAAACAGATGGTTTTTTCTATTTTTATACAAATCATTTATCATGAAATTTACCTACTCATTTTTNTTACTATCAACATTCTTCTTAATTATTTCTTGTAAAACAAATTCTGAAGAAAAAGAGCAAGAAATACTTTGGACAGCCTATGATGAAACTTTAGAGCTTGAGATGCAACAGGAGCACCAAAACAGCCGCATGCAGTTTGAGTTGATACAATCAAAAGTTTTAGATAAAAATGAAGTATACCAACCGCTAAACAAGGAAGTTTCATCATTTACTAATGAAAGATATGAAGCCTTAAAGCCACTAATTTTAGAACAGGACATTCCTACAATTCAAANCCATATTAAAGANANGTCTTTAACTTATGANGAGCTTACACTGTTTTACCTAAAACGTATTTATAAATTCGAATTGGATTCAACCAAAACNTTAAATGCAATAATTGCTTTAAACGATGAGGTATTAAATGANGCCAGAGCTAAAGATAAAGACACTACNACCAACAAGCATCCTATATTCGGAATGCCAATTTTATTAAAAGATAATATAAATACTAAAGGAATGGCCACTACTGCTGGTGCGGTAGCTTTAAAAGATAATTACACAACAGAAGATGCCAAGTTAGTTGAAAATTTAAAAGCAAACGGTGCTTTAATTTTAGGAAAATTAAACCTGAGTGAATGGGCATATTATTTTTGCGATGGCTGTCCTCTGGGCTATAGTGCAATTGGAGGNCAAACACTTAACCCTTACGGAAGAAAAGCATTTGAAACTGGCGGAAGTAGCGCAGGAAGTGGTGTTGCAACTGCTGCTAATTATGCGGTTGCCNCAGTTGGTTCTGAAACTGCAGGATCTATCATATCACCTAGTAGCCAAAACTCTGTAGTAGGTTTAAAACCCACAATAGGCGTAATTTCTGGAGATGGTATTATCCCTATTTCACATACTTTGGACACTGCAGGACCTATGACCAAAAACGTAACTGATAATGCTATTGTTTTAGATGCTATGACCTCTGTTAATTANAAAAGNATTNTAGAGGAAAACGTNTCCCTAACNACTAAAACATTTGGAGTATACAAACGCTTACTAAATGATTCAATTTATAAATCTACAGTTAAATTTTTAGAAGATAGTGGCGCAACTATTGTCGAACTTGATGAACCAGAGCTTCCATTAGATGGATTCCTAACTCTACTCAACCTTGAAATGAAANATGATGTTCCTACTTACTTAAGTTCATATGCATCTAAAGATGTTACTGTTTCATCTCTTGAGGATGTTATGGCGTTTAATAAGAAAGATAGTGTTTTATATATGCCATACAACCAAGAACTTTTTGATGGTATTATAGCAGACTCTACTTCTGTAGAAGAATTTGAAGCAATNAAATCTACTCTTTTAAGTAATGGGAACGCGTTTTTTCAAGATGATATGAAAGCACATCAACTAGATGCAATTCTATCTATTAATAATTACCATTCTGCTTATGCAGCTGTAGGATTTCATCCTTGTTTGGCAATGCCTATGGGTTATAAAGATACTGGAGAACCTATTGCATTAACTTTTATAGGAGCGCCAAATACAGAGCGAGAGTTATTAAAAATGGGCCTTGCATTTGAAACTGCAAGACCCATTAGAGTACTTCCTGAAAATTACAAGGACTAGTTAGTCGCTGAAATTGCTAAATTATTCAAGGCGTTAGTAATATCTTCTAATGTGCTGTTTTGAGAATTAGAAATTAAGTGTCTAGATTTTAAAAAGTTNGGNTTGTTGTANGAAACTTTTACCTCTCCATTTTCATCTTCCCACACTAAGAATTTTTGTGGCAAATCTAATGCTGTAGTTTGAGAATCTTGCATTAGTGGTGTTCCTAAATTTGGGTTGCCAAAAACTATAACNCTTGTAGGCCTTAAGCTTAACCCTGCATTTTGGGCATTCTCTTGGTGGTTAAGTTCAAAAACCAATGATAAATTGGTATTATCTATGATNGAGTTTCTCAAATTATTATACGTGGTAGAAAAATTGTTTTGACTTACCAATGTAATAACACCTTGACCACTNTTTATACTNGCACTGGAGTTAGTAAGTACTTCATTTTGCGTAGTTGTATTAACAANACTCTCTAANGCAGATTCAATTTGTGGTAAAGTATTAGCACTTTGCACTCCATATCTTGTAGATAAATAATTAACAGAGTTATATGANGCAATAACCTCACTACTCGCATTTTCATACACTAAAATATGTTGAGGCAGATCTAAACCTGCTAATTGGTTTTCTTGCATTACTGGTGTACCTAAGGAAGGATTCCCGAAAAAGATAATTCTTGTATTACGCAATGACTGGTTAACGCTTTGTGCATTTGCTGTATGGTTAACTTCTGCTAAAACAGAAATATTACTATTACTTTGTAACGTGGCTCTTATACCATTGTAAGTAGTAATAAAATCGCTTTGACTGTTAGAATATGACAAGCCAGCAGTTGTGGGCTCATTAAATGCATTAGGATCTCCATTATCGTCATCTCCACCACAGGAAACAAGNACAAAACAAAGACTTAAAATAGATAGGATTGATTTCATTTTTTTATTTAAATTTTGGATAAATGTAACGGAGTAGTTACTACTTTTAATAGTATTTAACCGCCTTTAACAAGCCGATGTTAAGGAACTATAAAATATCATTAAAGTATTGGCCTAGAATTTGTATTTTCAACTCCTATATGAGACTATTTATTCTATTATTTTTAGCGTTTTGCTTTTCNACTTATGCTCAAGACATTGCTGTAAAAGCAATTAGCAAAACTACNGTAGAGACAGATACTTTTGTTGGTGTNGATGAGTACAANAGTTTATACCACATTAAGGATAATATTTTTTACAAAAAAGAAAGCGGAAAAACATACCAGTTTAATGATTTTCAATTGGGTGATCTTACACACGCAGATATATTAAACCCTCTTAAAATTGTATTGTTTTATGAGGATACAAACACCGCTGTAATTTTAGACAATACACTGTCTGAAATTAAACGAATTAATTTTAATCAGATTAATGAATTTAGAAACATACAATTTGCAACAACAGGCATAGATAGAAATCTATGGGTATTTAATCTTGACTTACAACAATTAGAACTTTATGATTATAATAGAGATGAAGTTGTAGCTAATACACAACCAATTTCTGAAACTATAGAACTTCAAAAATCTAATTATAATTTTTGCTGGTTACTCACAAAATCTGGAATCCAGAAATATAACATTTATGGCAGCTTGATGAGCGATTTTAAATTGCAGGACGTTATCACCTTTANTGAAAAAAATGGAAACCTAGTAATTGCAAATACTACGTCTTTATATTATCTAAAAAAAGGGAACACAGAATTTCAGCTCATAAAGCTCCCAAAAATTGATGTTAAACAGTTGTTTTTGGATATTGAAAACCTCTATCTTTACGATGGTGAAACACTTCATCATTACCAATTACAACTACCAAAAAACTAGACCATTATGCACGTTGCCATTGCCGGAAACATTGGTGCTGGAAAGACCACGCTCACAAAACTACTTGCCAAACACTATAATTGGGAACCAGAGTTTGAAGATGTTTTAGACAATCCTTACTTAGAGGATTTTTATAACAAAATGGCCAGATGGTCTTTTAACCTTCAGGTCTATTTTTTAAACAGTAGGTTTAGACAGGTTTTAGATATAAGAAAACATGGTAAAGATGTAATTCAGGATCGTACAATTTATGAAGACGCTTACATTTTTGCTCCCAACTTACATGCCATGGGATTAATGACAAATCGTGATTTTGAAAACTACAAATCACTTTTTGAGTTAATGGAGAGTGTTACAAAGGCACCAGATTTATTAATTTATCTGCGTAGTAGCATCCCTAATTTAGTAGGTCAAATACATAAACGTGGTCGTGATTACGAGAACACCATTTCAATAGACTATCTAAGCAGACTCAATGAGCGCTATGAAGCTTGGATACACGATTATGACAAAGGGAACCTACTTGTTATAGATGTAGATGATATTGACTTTGTTAATAGTCCTGAAGATTTAGGTGGCATCATAAATAANATAGACGCACAAATTAATGGCTTATTTTAAACAATAGACACAAATGAAATATTTTATAAGCCTTATATTAATTTGCAGTAGCTTTTTTGTAAGTTCTCAAACCATTGAGGATGCATTATCAACTGAAACTAAATTTTATAATGCTGTTGATAAATGGGTAGCTTTTCCTAGCCAAAAGAATGATTCTACCGCTGTATATGGNTTTATATATATTGATGAGCATGCAGGGTTTACTTTTAGGATGATTGGGGATTTTAAGATTGTAGACGGCGACTTCAAAAATATCCCAAATGATATTTATAAAACTACAATCTTTGCATCTAGACTATCTAAAAACTCCCGTTTATTTGCTCTTTTAAATGAAGAACAACAAAATCAGTTAAATTTACCTGTAACTCCAGACTGGCTCTCAGTATATAAATTACAAGCAGGTGATGTTTCATATCTCACAAATATTGGCAATAAATATAACGCAGTTGGAGCATCTCAAAATGCACTTGAGCCACTATTAAAAGCCTATGCCATAGAACCACATTTTGAAGGTTTAGAATTTGAACTTGGTTATGCTTATAATGCTTTATTCCAGTTCGAAAAATCAATTCCTATTTTAGAAAAAGCAATACAGTATGATACTAGTAATGAGTTATTATACAAAGAACTCGGTTTTGCATTTTTAAATCTAGAAGATATTGAAAAGGCTAAAGATGTTTATGTTAAAGGCATTTCAATTGCTTTAAGTGAAAATAACAAAATAGAAATGGCCTTTAATCTTACTTATGGCTACTATAAACAAATGGATAAAAGCAATTTTAATTTATGGGCGAAGAAAGTAAGGGAGATGGTCAAACAAGATTCACCATATATTGCATATTTAGTTCAAATGGAAGAACAATGGCCGGAATAACATTGATAACTAGAAAAATAAAAACATAGTTGATTACAAGCTTAACAAATTAACCTCAATTTCCTTGCGTGCTCTAATACTTCTTCTGAATCTTTAAACAAGAGTACTGGTACGTTAGTGTAATCTTTAATTAGACGNTGTATACGCAACATTCNTTTTTTNTGATTTACNGTTCTTATATAAATNGNTTTTATNCTATNTGGANANTGCTTGACAANATCTAGGTAAATATCNATNTCNTGNTCNCCAGCNTCACCNATTAANACAAACTNNNTNTTAGGATANGTNTTAATNATNTTTTTNATNTCNTGTTCTTTATGAGATNCTTTNCGTTTTTTAGTTTTATCNAAAGGTGTTCTAAAATCTCTTAAAAGTATTGGCCCTTTAGGGAAGTTATTATGCTTTAAGAAATACTCTAAATACCTATAAAGATTCCAAGGGCTGTTACTTACATAAAAAATTGGGTTTGCCTCTTCTCCACTTATACCTTGATGTAGTTTAGAATAAATAGTAGCTGCGCCAGCAAATGCCATACGGTTTTCTGCGTGCTTAAATAGTGAATTTACAAGCACTTTCCATTTTAACTTTGAAACTACACCAGTTTCTAACAGTGTATCATCTATATCACTTATAACACCAAATTTTGATGATTCAGAAGGTATGAGCATCTCTCCTGGAAATCTATTTTCAAGATTAATGAGCTTATCCTTAAACACATCATACGCTATTTCATAGTTTAACCAACCTTCTTCATTAATGCTATCTGTAAGATCATTTGTCTGCTCATCTACCAAATAATAACCTTCGCTATTGGTATCTGAGTACAACACCTGTTCATTTGGTAGTTGAATTTTTAATGTCTCATGCCTTACCTCATCAGTTTCAAAACGTTTCCATGTATTTCTTAAGAGACTTAAAAATCCTTTTTTAGATAAATCTATTGATTCGTCTTCGAGTGCTCTTCCTCTTAAATATAAATGAGTTTTAGTACCGTAACTCTGAAACGCTATAATTTGAAGTGGGTCTTTTTTAAACATGCAATGAAGATAGTTAGTCTATAGCATTACCAGCGAGTCTTTAAGAAAGCTATAATACAACTTTGATAAATTTTTTACATTTTACTACTAAAAAAACCGGTTGTTACATATAGTAACAACCGGCTATTTATTTAATTATAGTGTGTAACTACTCTTTATCTTTCACTTTAATCTTAATACCATCTACATCTTTTAACTGAGAGCGTACTTCTTCTTCTGTACCTCTAAAAGACTTCTCTTCGATAGTTGTTTCGCCATTTACTGTTCTTCTAATTTCAACGTTAGCAACAACTTCTCCGGTAGCGTCATTTTTTACCATCTCCACTACAGTTTCAGTTTTGTTATTAAGGTCTTGAGTGCCTTCAATAATAACGTTTTCACTAACCTCAATAGTTTCAACTTCATCTATATCAGTTTCAGCTGAATGACCACCTAATATAGGTGCTATCACTAATCCAATAAGACATGTTAGCTTTATTAATATGTTCATTGAAGGACCAGAAGTATCTTTGAAAGGATCTCCAACAGTATCTCCAGTAACTGCTGCTTTATGAGCATCACTCCCTTTATAGGTCATTTTTCCATTAATCATCACACCAGCTTCAAAAGATTTCTTAGCATTATCCCAAGCACCACCAGCATTGTTTTGGAAAATTGCCCAAAGCACGCCACTAACTGTAACACCTGCCATATAACCTCCAAGCATTTCTGCAATTGCTAAAGTGCTCATTCCAAAAAGCATTGGCACAAAAGCAATAATAAGTGGAAAGCCAATAGTTAATAAACCTGGCAACATCATTTCTTTTAAAGAAGCCTGAGTAGAAATTTCGACACATTTATCATATTGTGGTTTTCCTGTACCTTCCATAATTCCTGGAATATCTCTAAACTGTCTGCGTACTTCTTGTACCATTTGCATAGCTGCTTTTCCTACGGCATTCATAGCCAAGGCAGAAAATACAACTGGAACCATACCTCCTACAAACAACATTGCTAAAACCGGAGCTTTAAAAATGTTTATGCCATCTATTCCTGTAAAAGTAACATAGGCTGCAAAAAGTGCTAGTGAAGTTAATGCTGCAGAAGCAATAGCAAAACCTTTTCCTGTTGCTGCCGTTGTATTACCAACAGAGTCTAAAATGTCTGTACGCTCACGTACTATTGGTTCTTGTTCACTCATCTCTGCAATACCACCAGCATTATCTGATATTGGTCCAAATGCATCAATAGCTAACTGCATAGCCGTTGTTGCCATCATTGCTGAAGCGGCTAATGCCACACCATAAAATCCTGCAAATGCATATGACGCCCAAATGGCACCAGCAAATAACAATACAGATGGGAATGTAGAAATCATACCCGTTGCTAATCCTGCAATAATATTTGTTCCTGCACCTGTGCTAGACTGTTGTACTATTTTTAATATTGGTTTTTTACCAAGACCTGTATAAAATTCGGTTACAGAAGAGATAACTGCACCTACGAAAAGACCTACTAAGGTTGCATAAAACACACGCATAGACGAAATATCTTGAAGACCTTCACCAAAGAATTCCATTTTCATAGTTTCTGGCAACATCCAAGTCACTAATGCAAAACAAGAAATAGCTACCAATATAATTGACACCCAATTTCCTAAGTTTAACGCACCCATAACTTTATCTTCTTTAGCCTCATTGCTGTTAATTTTAACTAGCATAGTACCAATGATAGAAATGATAATACCAACACCTGCAATTGCCATTGGTAAGAGAATTGGGCCAATACCGCCAAAAGCATCTGTAATAGCGCCACCCATATCTTTTATCACATAGTTACCAAGAACCATTGCAGCTAGAACTGTTGCTACGTAAGACCCAAATAAATCTGCTCCCATTCCTGCAACATCTCCAACATTATCTCCAACGTTATCTGCTATTGTAGCAGGATTACGAGGATCATCTTCTGGAATACCAGCTTCTACCTTACCAACTAAATCTGCACCAACATCTGCTGCTTTAGTATAGATACCGCCACCAACACGAGCAAAAAGTGCAATAGATTCTGCTCCTAATGAAAATCCTGCTAAGGTTTCTAATACTATTGTCATATCCATAGTATTGGTCCAAGAAGCGCCCATAAACGTATGGAAGAAAATGATAAAAAATGCTGTTAATCCTAACACTGCTAAACCGGCTACACCTAATCCCATTACAGTACCACCACCAAAAGATATCTTAAGAGCTTGAGGCAAACTTGTTTTTGCTGCCTGCGTAGTTCTTACATTGGTTTTAGTAGCGATTTTCATACCTATATTTCCTGCGAAAGCAGAAAAGACTGCTCCAAATATAAATGCAACTACAATTAACCAATGGGTAGTAGGTACAACAATTGAAACTATAGCGAGCAGAAAACTTACTACAACAACAAAAATTGTAAGTAATTTGTACTCTGCGCTAAGAAATGCTAGTGCACCTTCGTAGATATGGTCTGAGATTTCTTTCATCTTACCATCTCCAGCGTTTTGTTTCATTACCCAAGATTGTTTAACCCACATGTAGATTAAACCTAAAACTGCCATTGCAATTGGCATGTAAATCATAAATGACTCCATAATATATTTGATTAGTTATTTTTAAGAAAATCAAATGTAAGACAATGACATAAATAAAAAAAGCAATAATTTTTTGAGAATTATTGCTTTTTTTAACCGGTAATAAATGAATTATTTATTTTATACTAACTTCCTCTGCAGGAATATCACTTTCTTGATATCTTATGATACATTTAGAAACAATTTCTTTTGCTTCATTAACGTCTCCCCAACCACCAACATCTACTTTCTTCTCTTCTAAATCTTTATATACTTGGAAAAAATGCTCAATCTCCTTTATTAAGTGAGGATTAAGTTCATTTAGATCATTTACATTGTTTGCAATAGGATCACTTATTGGAACACAGATAACTTTCTCATCTGGTCCTTTTTCATCTGCCATATGAAAAACTCCAATTGGCTTAACCTCTATAACACAACCAGGAAATGTTGGCTCTGTTACAAGCACCAATACATCTAAAGGATCTCCATCTAATGCTAATGTTTCTGGCATAAAACCGTAATCTGCAGGATACATCATAGATGAAAATATCATACGATCGTAACGAATTTTCTTTAATTGAAAATCGTATTCATATTTGTTTCTGCTTCCTTTTGGAATTTCGATAAGCACATCGAAAGTTTTAATCTTACTTGCTGTCATTATGTTTTGTTTATAAACTTCGTCATTTTTGGGGGTGCAAAAATACGCATTTGTTTCAGAAGTAAAATCATACTTACACTTTATTATTAGGTTAAATAATATCTAAGTTGCAGTATGGCAAGTGTATTGAGATGTTTTAGTTATGAAACTTCATATAATTTAGAAGACAATGCAAAGTTTATAAGTTCAGACATTGTATTCATATGTAGTTTCTTTTTAATATTCTTTTTATGAACCTCAACTGTATGAGCAGAGATATTTAGATTATCTCCTGTTTCTTTTGCAGTTTTCCCAGACGCTAATACAATTAGCACTTGTTTTTCTCGCTTGGTAAGCTCCTCTATTTGTTCTGAATAACGAGCCACTTCCTCAATGCCTTCGACTTCTTTCTTGTAATTGAGCATAGCAAGATCTATGGTTACTTTTAGCTGTACCTCATCAAACGGTTTAAGAAGGTATGCGAATGGCAGTACTTTTTTTGCTTTATTTATAATGTCCTGATCGCTATATGCTGTTAGAAACACCACAGGTATACTTTTTATTTCTTTTAGTTGTGATGCCACATCTATTCCATCTTTCTCCTCATTCAAGTTTATATCTGTAAGTAAAAGTTGATAGTCGTTTACAGAGAACAACTCATAGGCTTCCTTAAAATTCTTAGCAGTATCTACTTTAATCTTGGCGTACTTCTCTAAGGTTATCTTAATATCCTTTGCTATAATAAACTCATCTTCAACCAGAAGAATTCTTTTAATGTTTTCCATTATTTACAATCTATTTTAATGCTATTTACAACACCGTTATCGGTATTGGTTTCTAGGGCTCCATCCAATTGCGATACCATATCTGAAACCAATCCTACGCCCAAAGAGCTCGATTTAATTTCATCTAAGGTATATCCGCAACCATTATCTTCTAGTGTAATGAGTAATGTATGGTTTATTTTTTCACAAGAAATTTTCAAGTAGTTATCCTTATTATATGTTTTAAAGGCATATTTAAAGGTATTTGTAACCAGCTCGTTGAGTATTAACCCCAATAAGGTGGTATTAACTTCACAAAATCCTGTTCGCTTTAAGTTATAAATTATTTCGAACTTCATCAAACCGTCATCTGCTAAAAGCTGAAGTATTCTTGGCACAAACTCTTCAATAAACTTTTTAACGTTTATCTTTTTCTGGTCTATTTGAATTTCATTCTGAATATAAGCAATAGCTAAAATTCTATTTTTGGCTATTAACAAACTATCCTTTGCCTGACTATCAACCGTGGCAGATTGTATATTTAACAAACTGGAAATTATCTGAAGATTGTTTTTTACTCTATGATTTAGCTCCTTCATAAGAAAGCTAATATTATCCTTTTGTTGAGAAGTTTTTTTATTGGCTTTTTCTAAAGCTTTATTTTTAAGCAATAAGTCTTGAGTGCGCTGATCTACCAACCTAGAAAGTTTTTCCTTATCTCTCTTTAAAGCATTAGTTTCTCTTAATACTATATACACACCCATTGCAAAAATGCATAANACAAGCAGTATTTTAAAAACTATNGTTTGGTACCATAATGGCTTAANAACTATGTTTAACACCTTAGGNTCGCTCCATTGCCCTGTCATTTGTGAAGCAGANACATAAAANGTATANTCTCCAGGATTTAANTTTGTATANGTAGCGTTTTGACGNTGTGTAGACGGACTCCAACTTTCATNAAAATNNTNAAGNTTGTACCTGTAANANGTTTTTTCTGGNTTTAAATAACTTAATGATGAANANTTAAGTGTNATTACATTTTCATCACTTTTAAAATATAANGTGTCATTATTTCGCAGAGTAGATTCTATTGGAGNGTTAAACAACTCGACAGATTCAAAATANACTTTAGGTTGGTATGGATAATCCTTAATTTGAGATGGCTGAAACTTATTAAAACCATCTATACCTCCAAAGTAAAAATAGCCGTCTTTATCCTTATAGCCAGACTTCCCATTAAACTCATTATTTTGCAAACCATCTTCACTCGTATAGTTTTTAAACTCTTTAGTTTTGGAGTTTAAAACTGATATTCCCTTATTAGTAGAAACCCAAACATTATTAGCCTCATCGATTAATAAGCTATAAACAAAATCATTAGGAAATCCTTTTTGCTTTATAAACTTTTCTGTCTGTAAGGTGNTTGTGTTTAACTTAGTGATTCCAGAACTGGTACCTATCCAAATAAAACCGTNATTATCTTCATTAATTGCAAANATTCTATTACTAGTCAAGCTCTTTTCCTTAGCAGCAGTTTCGGTAAAATGATGCTCAAACTCTAAGCTACTATTTAATTTATAAAGACCTTCATCTGTNCCTAACCATAAATTACCTTTACTATCNTTAAGTGAAATTCTTGCTCTGTTTATTCGCTTACCATTTATTAATATAGGTGTAAATNTTTCTGTCTCCGTATTAAATTCAGAAATTCCGCCAGTCCAGGTACATANCCATAACTTGTTANCTGGCATTGGTATTATTTCTAATACCTCATTATCGGGCAACGTGTTTTCTTTATAAGGATGTTTTAAATACTGCTTAAACCTATCTTCTGAAGGTATGTACTTTAAAAGTCCATCAAAAATACCTCCAGCCCAAAGTGTATTACTTTCATCTTTGGCAAACGCATAAATTATATTTGCATTTTTATGTTTATATAATTTATAAGTGTTCTTGTAGGTGTTATGTTTTACAACTCCAAATGAGCTTCCCAACCATAATANTGAATCTGTATCCTTATAAAAAGGAAAAATATTAATGTTAGTAGACTTTAATACATCATTTAAACGAACTCTATTGGTTTCAAATTTTTTCTGAAAACTATTATAATGTACTACACCATCTCCTTCTGTACCAAACCAAGTATTTCCATTTTCATCTGAAACAATCTCATTGGCTGTAAAAGGCTTATAAATCTTTTTTGAAGTGTCTTTTACGATATAGGAAGTTACGCCATCACCTACATTGAACTCTAACAACTTAACTTGAGTTGCAATAAAAAATGTGCCTTCAGATTTTTTCGAGATATGGTTTACAGAAACACCATCTACATATTTCTTTAGTGATTTAAATTGCTTGTCTACTGTATAAATTCCCGTTATGGTACCAATTAAAAAACCNTCGGCTAGGGCTTCAATTTGAGTGATAAGTTCTAAACCTTCAATTTTAAATGGTTTAACAATACCTGTTTTTATATTAAATACCAGTGGACCAGAAGCCGATGTCGTAAANATGTACTCTGTCTCNTTAATAGCATCTACATCTAGTACTCGACTTTCTCNNGANTTAGTTGGCAGCTTTACTATTACCTCGCGTTTAGTTTTAGTATTGTAAACAGTTGCATAATTTTTAAATGAAAACAGTAAGAAGTCTTCATTTAACGGAAAGATACCATAGCTTATACCTAGGTTAAGGTTTTTATTATTTTTCTTTAAAGCAAAGAATGTATTTTTTGAGAGTTGGTATCCTAAAATACCTTTNGTGTTAGAGGCTATCCAAAGCGTATCTCCTTTTGCGTATAAACCTCTTATGTGATCGTCTTGAATAGAGTTAGAATCATTAGGGCTTGCAGTGAACAGTTTAAATTCATAGCCATTAAATCTATGAAGACCATCTTCTGTTCCTACCCATAAAAATCCNTTTTCATCTTGAGTAAGTGCGTTAGCATTTAATTGCACCAGGCCTTTATCTTGACCTAAGTGATTAACCATTAANGTATCACTTAATATTTGAGAGACTCCTGTTTGGCAATGCATAAAAACACAAAGGCCANCTACAATTATTTTAAATATGCTGTAAGGAAACTTCAACTAAATTAAGGTAATGCTTAACATCATCGCTAATATAGTTGATTTATAAGTAATTATCTTCTAAATGCAGAAATTATAGCCCTATATAAGGCCTCTGTGGCGCTCTCTTGCTAAAAGAGTGTTTTTCAGCAACATAGCGATTGTCATTGGCCCTACACCACCAGGAACAGGTGTAATAAAGCTTGCTTTTTTGCTAACATTTTCAAAATCTACATCGCCAGTAAGGTAATATCCACGTTTTTTTGTTTCATCTGGAACACGTGTAATCCCTACATCAATTACCACAGCATCGTCTTTTACCATTTCTGCTTTTAAGAAGCCAGGCACGCCTAATGCTGTAATTATGATATCTGCTTGAGATGTAATTTGAGTAATATTTTTTGTGCGGCTATGTGTTAATGTTACAGTTGAGTTTCCTGGAAATCCTTTTCTACCCATTANGATACTCATAGGTCTTCCAACAATATGACTACGACCAATAACAACGGTATGTTTTCCGCTTGTCTCTACCTCATAACGCTCTAANAGCTCTAAGATACCAAATGGCGTTGCAGGAATAAACGTTGTCATATCCAGCGCCATACGNCCAAAGTTTGTAGGGTGAAAACCATCTACATCTTTATCTGGATCTACCGCCATTAGCACTTTTTGTGTNTCTATTTGTTTTGGTAACGGTAATTGCACTATAAACCCATCTATATCTGAGTTTTCGTTAAGTTCTTTTATCTTTTTAAGCAATTCTGTCTCACTAGTTGTGGACGGCATTCTTACCATTGTTGACTCAAANCCTACACGCTCACAAGATTTTACCTTGCTATTTACATACGTTAAACTTGCACCATCGTTACCAACAATAATAGCTGCCAAATGAGGNACTTTCTCATTATTAGCCTTCATTTTATTAACTTCTTCAGTTATCTCTAACTTAATTTTTTCTGAAGTTGCTTTACCGTCTAGTATGGTCATTATATTTGGTTTATGTAGTAACTATGTGTGAACTATAACTCTTATTAATAGTACTTATTTAGGTTATTAATGAAACAACTGTAGGACAAGCTTAACGCATTTTGCCCATCATTTGCATCATTTTCTTTCCGCCACCACCTTGCATCATCTTCATCATTTTACTCATTTGAGTAAACTGCTTTAACAGTTGATTTACTTCCTGAACACTAGTTCCCGAACCTTTAGCAACACGCTTTTTTCTACTAGAGTTTATAATACTTGGGTTTGAGCGTTCTTCAGGTGTCATAGAATGTATTATAGCTTCAATACCTTTAAAAGCATCATCATCTATATCNATATCCTTCATCATTTTTCCAGCTCCAGGAATCATTCCCATAAGATCTTTCATAGACCCCATTTTCTTAACCTGTTGTATTTGCTTTAGGAAATCATCAAATCCAAATTGATTTTTAGCAATTTTCTTCTGTAGCTTNCTAGCTTCTTCTTCGTCATATTGTTCTTGTGCACGCTCAACAAGAGACACAACATCTCCCATTCCCAAGATACGATCTGCCATACGAGATGGATAGAAAACATCGATAGCATCCATCTTTTCTCCTGTACCAATAAATTTTATTGGTTTATCTACAACAGATTTAATTGANATTGCAGCACCACCACGNGTATCACCATCTAATTTAGTAAGGATTACACCATCAAAATTTAAGGTATCATTAAACNCTTTTGCAGTATTTACAGCATCTTGACCTGTCATAGAGTCGACCACAAATAATGTTTCTTGTGGCTGTATNGCTTTATGAATGTTAGAGATNTCTGTCATCATCGCTTCATCTACAGCTAAACGACCTGCGGTATCAATAATCACAACATTATGACCATTTTGTTTAGCGTGCGCTATTGCAGCTTTAGAAATGGCAACAGGATCTTGGTTTCCTTCATCACTAAACACCTCAACACCAATTTGCTCACCTACGACGTGTAATTGATTTATTGCTGCTGGACGATAAATATCACAAGCAACTAATAAAGGTTTCTTTGTCTTTTTATTCTTAAGGAAGTTTGCTAGCTTACCGGAAAANGTGGTTTTACCAGAACCTTGTAAACCAGACATAAGAATTATGCTTGGATTACCAGAAAGGTTTATACCTTCTACCTCACCACCCATAAGTTCAGTTAGCTCATCTTTTACAAGCTTAACCATTAATTGGCCTGGCTTAAGGTCTTTTAATACACCTTGTCCTAATGCCTTTTCTTTTACNGTAGAGGTAAATTCTTTGGCTATTTTATAGTTAACATCGGCATCAACTAAAGCACGACGTACTTCTTTTAATGTTTCTGCAACGTTTACTTCTGTAATTTGGCCGTGTCCTTTTAGGACGTGAAGGGCTTTATCTAACTTATCACTTAAACTATCGAACATATTCGGTCTTCCTTGAAATTTTTAGAGTGCAAATTTAGGGAAACCCATTAAGATTGTAAAGTTTTTAAGTCGTCATATTATTGACAAACATTAAACTATAGCCATTTAATTGAAAAATTAATATGCTTTAGCAAAAGTTACCAATTCTTAAACCTTTTTAACTTGAAATAAACTAATAAAAAAAGGAGACTACATTCTTACAGGAACCTGTATTCCCAATAAGCTAAAAGCATCTTTAATTAGTTCAGAAACTTTAAAAGACAATGCTACCCTAAAGGTTTTTAGCACCTCATCATCTGTTCCTAAAATTGTAACATTTTGATAGAAGGAATTAAACTCCTTAACCAAATCATAAGTGTAATTTGCAATTAATGCAGGACTGTGTTGTTGCGCCGCCTGCTGAATAACTTCAGGGAATTGTAACATTATTTTTAACAACTCCTTTTCCTTTGGGTGTAAACTCTTAGGAGTTTCTGCAACAGGAGCGTTTGTATCTAACTTAGATTTTCTTAGGATAGATTGTATTCTGGCATAGGTGTATTGTATAAACGGACCTGTATTACCTTGAAAATCGACTGATTCTTCTGGGTTAAATAAAATTCGTTTTTTTGGATCTACCTTTAAGATGTAATATTTTAATGCACCTAAGCCTATTGTTTTATAAAGTTCTTCTTTTTCTTCTGTAGAGTAACCATCTAGCTTTCCTAAATCTTCAGATAAGGTTTTAGCAGTTTGCGTCATATCTACCATAAGATCATCTGCATCCACCACAGTACCTTCACGAGATTTCATCTTTCCGCTAGGCAAATCGACCATACCATAACTTAGGTGGTACAGATACTCTGCCCAAGAATATCCTAATTTCTGTAAGATTAAAAAGAGAACCTTAAAGTGATAATCTTGCTCATTACCTACTGTATAAATCATACCTCCTACATCTGGGTAATCTTTAACACGCTGTACTGCTGTTCCCAAGTCTTGAGTCATATAAACTGCAGTACCATCACTTCGTAACACTAGCTTTTCATCTAAACCATCTTCCGTAAGGTCACACCATACAGAACCATCTTCTTTCTTAAAAAACACACCTTTCTCTAAGCCTGTTTCTATAATATCTTTACCTAAAAGGTAAGTGTCACTTTCATAATAATACGTGTCAAAATCTACACCTAAATTAGTATAGGTTTCCTCGAAGCCTTTGTAAACCCAACCGTTCATCATTTTCCAAAGATTTACTACATCTTCATCTCCTGCTTCCCATTGTTTAAGCATAGCTTGTGCTTCCAACAACAACGGTGCTTGTGTTTTCGCTTCTTTTTCTTCTGTGCCAGTTGCTACAATCTCAGCTACTTGTTTCTTATATTCTTTATCAAACCTCACATAATAATTTCCAACTAACTTATCTCCCTTAAGGCCTGTACTTTCTGGCGTTTCTCCTTCTCCAAATTTCTGCCAAGCCAACATACTTTTACAAATGTGTATGCCACGATCGTTTATAATTTGAGTTTTATAAACGTTCTTACCTGAGGCTTTTAATATTTCAGAAACAGAATATCCTAACAGATTATTTCTTATGTGCCCTAAATGAAGTGGTTTATTTGTGTTAGGTGAAGAATACTCAACCATTACAGCATCTCCTTCAGCTTTCTTAAATCCAAAATGTTTTTCTGAAAGTATCTCTTGAAAAGCAGCATTGTAATATAAATCTGATATTACAATATTTAAAAACCCTTTTACAACATTGAATGCTGAAACCTCTTCAACGTGTTCAACTAAATAGTCTCCAATTTGATTACCAATTTGGACAGGATTGCCTTTTACAACACGTAACATAGGAAACACCACAACAGTAATATCGCCTTCAAACTCCTTTCTGGTAGCCTGAAATTCAACTGATTCTAATGTTGCATCATATAAAGATGATACTGCGTTTTTAACGTGAAGGTCTAAAGTCTCTTGAAGTGTCATTTACTTAGGGTTTTTCCGTTTGCAAAGATAGTATTTTCAGAAGGTTGAAAATATAAAGCTTAAACAGATTTTAAGAATTGGTAGATAATAGAAACTTTAGTTCAACTTTAAAATTTGTTTCATCATAATTAACGTGTTACTAATTATCTTTACTAGACTATGCTAAGAAACATTTCGTATAACAATCCTAAGATTAAAAAGGAAATTGAAGCTGCTATTGGTAAACCATTTACATTATCACAACGCTTTAAAATGAACGGCATAGGTTCTTCTAAGCTATGGATTACAGCGACCAGCATTGAAATTCACAACTTACTCATTTTAGACAAATACAATAATGTATGTAATATAGAGATGAGACCTAACGGAATTATTATTGGATTTAGAAGCTTGTTAGAATCTTACGGCTTAATTATACCGTATTGGAAACTTAAGATTTACAAAGGCAAAGCAGAAGAATATAGTTTATACTGCGACAAACATTTTATAAAAATTAGAGCCAAGAAGGGCGACAAAAGCACCCATAAGTTTATTAAGAAAGTCATTAACTACAAAGCAGATCACCTACCTTCACAAATAGACGATTTATAGTTAGCGTTTTCTAAATGCAATGCCACCTATTAGTGCTAAAATACCTAAGCCAATCATAGCATAAGATTGTGTATTATCTCCTTGTGCCTGAACTTGCAATGGACCAGCATCTAAAGAAACTTCTGGAGTTATGGCTGTATATAAACCGTATCCTATTAAAACGACTCCAGCAATTAAAAGCACAAATTTAAGCGTATTATTCATTATAAAAATCTTAGGTATTGTTTTATACCAAGATACGTATTTATTGTGTAACTTCTTTTAAAATTATCACTATGAAAATATTATTAACAGGCGCCAACGGCTACATTGGTATGCGATTGCTACCTCTACTCTTAGAAAAAGGACATGATATTACGTGTGCCGTAAGAGACAAAAGCAGGTTGTCTGTTGATAAAGAGACGCTTAAACAAATTAAGATTGTAGAAGTAGATTTTTTAGAAGAGGTTAACACGTCAGAATTTCCACAAAATTTTGATGCTGCCTACTATTTAATACACTCTATGTCTGCCTCTACCTCAGATTTTGATGAACAAGAAGCTAAATCTGCAGAGCATTTTAATGCATATATGGCTTACGCAAATGTTACGCAAGTAATTTATTTAAGTGGAATTGTTAATGAGGAAAACTTATCCAAACACCTAGAGTCTAGAAAACAGGTTGAAAATACATTATATAAAGGTGATTTTAACCTAACTGTTTTGAGAGCTGCAATTATTGTTGGCTCAGGTAGTTCTTCGTTTGAGATTATAAGAGATTTATGTGAAAAACTTCCTCTAATGGTAACACCTAGTTGGGTAAAAACTAAAACGCAACCTATTGCTATTAGAGATGTACTTTCATTTTTAACTGGTGTTTTAGGCAATACTAAATGCTATAATGATTCTTTTGATATTGGCGGTCCAGATGTGTTGACTTACAAAACCATGATGAAACAATACACAGAAGTAAGAGGACTTAGCCTTACTATTATAGACACACCGTTTTTATCTCCAAAACTATCATCATATTGGCTATACTTTGTCACCTCTACATCTTATAAACTAGCTTTAAACCTAGTAGATAGTATGAAAATAGAAGTTATTACTAAAGACACAAGATTACAGGAACTATTAGATATACAGCCTATAAATTACAAAGAAGCTATACGCCTTGCTTTTGAAAAGATTGAACAAAATCAGGTTGTTTCTAGCTGGAAAGACTCTATGATTAGCGGTAGATTTTCTAAAAACTTAAATAAATATGTACAGGTTCCTAAATACGGTTGCCTTAAGGATGCCCAGCAACAAGAAACAGATCATCCAGAAAGAGCATTAGAACGAATCTGGTCTATAGGTGGAAAAACGGGTTGGTATTACGGCAATTGGCTTTGGAAAGTAAGAGGATATATAGACAAGCTTTTTGGAGGTGTTGGTTTAAGGCGTGGACGTACTCACGACACTCAAATATTTACTGGTGACTCATTAGATTTTTGGCGAGTACTTTTTGCAGATAAAGACGAGAAACGTTTATTACTATTTGCCGAAATGAAAATACCTGGAGAAGCTTGGCTAGAATTCTGTATAGATGAAAATAACATAGTACACCAAACTGCGACATTTAGACCAAAAGGCCTTTGGGGCAGATTATATTGGTATGCTATGTTACCTTTTCATTTTTTTATCTTCAAAAATATGCTGAATAAGATCGTGAGGTAAATTAAGCTTTAGGCAAGAATACTTCTGCCATCATACAACGCGCACTTCCACCACCACACGTTTCTATTGTTGTTAAGTCGCTACTTAAAATTTGGCAGTGAGCTTCTATTTTTGAAATTTGATCTGCATTTAAACTATCATGAGCAGCTTTACTCATTACTAAGTACTTAGCATCCTTACCTTGTACTTGTAACATATTACCAGCAAACTGATGCATTTGAGCTTCTGAAATAGCAATGACTTCTTTACCGTCTTTTCTTAAGTGATCTAACACATTTTTACGCTCCTTCTTATCATCAATAGTATCTAAACATATAACTGAAAAGTTTTCAGCAAGACACATCATTACGTTGGTATGGTAAATTGCTTTTCGCTCACCATCTACAGTTTGGTTAGCAGTAAATATTACTGGAAATAATTCAAAATCTTCACAAAACTCTATTACTAAATTTTCATCTGCTCTATCTGAAAGAGCACAGTATACTTTCTCATTAACACGATCTATTAATAGGCTTCCTGTACCTTCTAAGTAAAGCGCTTCGTCTTCTGCAGAAGTATAGTCTACAATATTGTTAATCTTAAACCCTTCAGACTCTAATCGCGCAATAATATCTTCGCGACGTTCTCTACGTCTATTTTCAGCAAACATTGGGTAAAGTGCAACATCTCCGTTTTTATGAAATGACACCCAATTGTTAGGAAAAATTGAATCTGGTGTATCTAACTCTAATTTATCATCTTCAACAATAACATTTACACCTACAGCTCTTAATTTTTCTGCAAAAGCATCAAACTCGTCTTGAGCTTTTTTATTTATTTCAGCATTCTTAATGTCTAAGCTTTCCTGAAAGTAATTGTTTACTGCAGTCTCTTCATTCATCCTAAATTGAACAGGACGAATCATTAATATAGTATTGGTAATTTGTGACATAGTCTTTTATTTAATCTCTTATTAATGGCATTGTACTACAACGTAACAAACCTTCTTGTTTTGCTATTTCTGCATAGGGCACTTCTTCAACAGTAATTCCTTGTGCTCTTAGCCATGTGTTTAACCTTGTGAAGTTTTTTTCTGAAATAACTACATCTTCTGAAATACTGAAAATATTACTATTCATGTGATACATTTCTTCTTTTGTAATTTCGAAGACATTGTCTTTACCAAA